>CAZHQA010000006.1:0-48281 GCA_964533955.1 uncultured Reyranella sp.
TCTCGTGCACCCTGTTCGCCGCGATCTGCGGCTCCTCGGTGGCGACCGCGCTCGCGATGGGCACCATCCTGCTGCCGGCCATGCTCGAGAAGGGCTATCCCCGCTCCTTCGCGCTGGGCGTGATCGGCGCCTCGGGCACGATCGGCATCGTGATCCCGCCCAGCCTGGCGCTGATCCTCTACGGCATCGTCGCCGAACAGTCGGTGCCGCGCCTGTTCCTCGCCGGCATCCTGCCCGGCCTGCTGCAGGCCGGCGCGTTCTTCGCCTGGGTCTGGTACACCGCGCGACGCAACAACTTCCCGGTCGAGCCGACGCTGCCGATGGCGGAGCGCCTCAGGGTCTCCCTGCATGCCCTGCCCGCCATGGCCGTGCCGGTGATCGTGCTGGTCGGCATCTACGGCGGCATCGTCACCGTCACCGAAGCGGCCGCCATTGCCGCCGCCGCGTCGATGGCGATCAGCCTCGGCTACTACCGCGGCTTCCACTGGACGCAATCGCTGTCGGTGATCGCCGATGCGCTGAAGAGCGCCGGCACCATCATGCTGATCGTCGCCACCGCGATCGCCTTCGGCCATTGGATGACCGATTCGGGCGTGCCGGCCCAGCTGGTGAAGTGGGTGCTCGACCACCAGCTCTCGACCTGGGAGTTCCTGCTCGCGATCAACGTGCTGCTGCTGATCCTCGGCTGCTTCCTCGAGGTCGTGGCGACCCTGTTGCTGGTGCTGCCGATCCTGGCTCCCGTGCTGGTGCCGCTGGGCGTCGATCCGGTGCACTTCTCGATCATCTTCACGCACAACATGGAGATCGCGCTGGTTCATCCGCCGGTCGGGCTGAACCTCTACGTGCTGGCCACCATCTCGACCGCACCGATCGGCGAGGTCATTCGCGGCATCCTGCCGTTCCTGATCCTGCTCCTGATCGTGCTGATGATCATCACCTACTGGCCGCCGCTCACCATGTGGCTGCCGCAGCTGGTCTACGGGCATTAGGCCTGGCATTCCGTCGGCGAGCCGCCGGCGATCGTCGTCGTGGCTCAGGCGGGTTCAACCGGTTCGCTGCAGCCTTTCAGCAGGTTGATCGCCGCCGGATCCCCCGGCAGGAGCGCCAGGCTCTCCTCGAAACGGCGGCGGGCGGTCGCGGCGTCGCGATGGCGCAGCGCGTCGAGGCCGGCCAGCAGCAGCTCGCGGGTCCTCGCCTTGGCCGCGCGATCGGCCGGCGAGTTGTGGTTGAACACCTCGTAAACCGTCACCGGCTGGGTCTTGCCCTTGACCACCACGACGTCGATCGGCCGGATGTCGTAGGCGGCGGGATCGGCCAGCCGCTCGTAGGTGTATTGCGAGATCAGGATGCCGACCTTGTAGATCTTGGTCAGGCTCTCGATGCGCGAGCCGAGATTGACGGCATCGGAGATGACGGTGCCATCCATCCGGTTCTGCTCGCCGATCGTGCCCAGCATCAGCGAGCCGGTGTTGAGGCCGACGCCGATGCCGACCGGCTCCTGCCCCTTGGCCAGGCGGGCGGCATTGAAACCCTCCAGCGCGCCGACCATGGCGAGGGCGGCGCGCAACGCGTCGTCGGGGTTCTCGAACAGGGCCATGATGGCGTCACCGATGTACTTGTCGATGAAGCCGTGGTGCTCGCGAATGACCGGGCCCATGCGCGCGAGATAGACGTTGATGAAGTCGAAATTCTCATCAGGCGTCATCTGCTCCGACAGCGTCGTGAAGTTGCGGATGTCGGAGAACAGGACGGTCATCTCCTTGCGGGTGTTGTCGCCGAGCGAGACCGAGACGATCGACGGCTTGCCGATCATGGTGAGGAAGGCCTGCGGCACGAACCGCTCGATCGCGGTGTTGGTCTGCTTGAGATCGACGATGGTGTTGCGCACGGCGCTGCGCATCCTGTCGAAGCTGACGGCGAGGCTGCCGATCTCGTCGCGCCGCGAGGTGTTGGCGATGGCATGGTCGAGATCGCCGCCGGCGATGGCGCCGGCCTCGCCCCGCAGGGCCAGCAGCGGGTCGAGCAGCTGCTTCTGCAGCAATCGCGAGGCGATCCAGAACACGATCGGCAGGGCGAGCGCCAACACCACGAGGGCGCTCGTCACGACCTGGATGACGGCCTCGCGGGCGAGACCGGTGTCGTAGGTGATCTTGCGGATCACGCTCTTGGTCGACACCGGATCATCCTTGCCGCGCACGTCCTCCGACTGGTACCGGCTGTAGGCCGTCAGCGTCCGGCCGTCGGCCGCCAGCACCTTGTGGCGCCCCTCGCGCTCGATCGGGTCGACAATGTCCTGGGCGAGCTTGCTGCCGACATGGATCAGCGACCACGAGCCCGATGTGTTGTGCAGATAGATATCGACGTCCTTGACGTAGGCGTTCGAGTGCACGGCATCGGCGAAGAGATCCTCGAAGAAATACTTCGACATCCAGCCGAACTCGCCGCGGCCGAGATGGTCACGCACCTCGGTCGAGGTCTCGATGATGTAGTCCTTCCCCGGCGGACCGAGGTAGCTGTAGGTCCGCAGCGTCCCGGTCAGCGTCGACAGGTCGATGCCGTCGTTCATCACCTTGCCCTTGCCGTACACCGTATCGAGGAAATTGGTGAACTCGCTCTTGGGGAACTGCAGGCCCATGTCGTTGGCAAGGTTGGTCTGGAAGATCTTGTGCGACCGGCTGATGAAATAGATGTGCTGAACGTCGTACCTGGTGGTCAACGCATCCAGCTCGGCGGTGGTGAGCTCGTTCGGCTGGCGCCCCATCGTGTCGAGGTCGGCCGCGATCTTCGGCAGCACCTCCTCCATGTGCGTGCGGATGCGGTCATGCTCGGAGCGCAGCATCACCGTGAACACGTCGAAGCGGTCGCTGAGGCTCTTCTCCAGCGCCTGGATGTCCTCGGCCTGCTTTTCGGAGACCAGGCGGTACATCACCAGCGAAACCACCAGAGTGGCGCCCAGGGTCACGGACACCATCACCGCCAGGAGAAAGAGACCGACCTTGCGCTTCATCCGGCGGCCATAGTGTCACCTTCGGCGGTCCCGGGCCACGCCGCGCCCGCACTCATGCTGTCCTTTCGACCGCTGCCGCACTATGAGTCGTGACCATGCACATTGGACTGATCGCGGGCATCGGCCCCGCCGCCACCGACTTCTACTATCGTGGCCTGATCGAGCGGCATGCCGCTTCCGGCATCCCTCTCGAGCTCACCATGGCCCATGCCGATGTGCGCGAGATGGCAAAGAACCTCGCCGAGCGCCAGCCGCAGCGGCAGGCCGAGATCTTCGCCCACCTGATCGGACGCCTGAAGGCGGCCGGCGCCGAGGCGGCCGCCGTAACCTCGATGGGCGGCCACTTTTGCGTCAATCAGCTCCTGCCGATCTCGCCGCTGCCGCTGGTCCATGGCATCCACGCGGTGGACGCCGCGATCAGGAAGAGCGGACTGAAGAAAATCGGCGTGCTGGGGACACGTCTGGTGATGGAGACCCGGCTGTATGGCGGCGTGTCGACCGCCGACCTGATCGCGCCGGAAGGCGAGATGTTCGGCGCCGTGGGAGACGCCTATTCCGCCATGGCCGGCATCGGCCGCGTTACCGAGGCCCAGCGCGAGATCTTCCTGGAGGCCGGCCACTGGCTCCGTCGCGAACGCGGCGCCGAGGCAATCATGCTGGGTGGCACCGATCTGTTCCTCGCCTTCCAGGGCGCGCCGGCACCCTTTCCCCTGGTCGACTGCGCCGACATCCACGTCGAGGCGATCTACACCAAGTCGTCCATGTTGGCGTAGAGCCGCCGGAGCGCAGCCTTGAGCGCTTCGGTCTCGGCGGCTCCGAAGCCCTTGAGCGCCACCTTCTCGTAGCGCTCGGCAATCGGCACGATGCGCCGGGTCAGCTGCCGGCCCGCGGGCGTGACGTGCAGGAGCACCGCCCGGCTGTCTTGCGCGTCGCGCCGGCGCGCCACCAGGCCCTTCTGCTCCATGTTGTCGACCAGCCGCGTGAGGGTGGAAACCTCGATCGAGGTGGTGGCGGAGAGATCGCCCATGCGCCGACCGTCCTTGTCGCGAAGCGCCACGAGCACGCGCCAGATCTGCAGCGTGGCACCGAGCGGCCGCACTTCCTCGCCGAAGGACGACGCGATGCGCGCGCCCGCGCGATTCAGGAGATAGGGCAGGTAGGAATCGAGCGGCCCCATCAGGTGGTGGCGCTCAAGCGGCAGCCGGCAGGCGCGAGAAATGCGGCGCGATCTCGCGCATGAAGCGATCCATCTGCTCCTTCACCTGGGCGTGCGGCTTCTGGCCGTAGTTGAAATACAGGATGACCTCGGCAACGCCAGCTGCCTCGACCTTCTTCAGCGTGTCGACGATGTACTGCGGGCTGCCGCACAGGATCGACTTGTCGGTGAGCTTCTCCGGCCGCATGTCGCGCAGGATGTTCACGATGTCGACGAAATACTTGTAGGTCGGCGGCACCTTCTCGCCGGACGACGACGGGAAGGCGCCGATCAGCGCGTCCTGGAAATAGCGCACCAGCGCTTCCTTGCCGTACTGCTCCTCGGCCGGCGTCGAGGCGATGTGCACGAAGTAGGAGCACATGGCGCGCCGCATCGGCCGCTTGAACTGCTGCTCGCAGGTCTCGCGGTAGACGCGCACGGCATCGGCCAGCGAGCCGTAGACCATGGCGGCGGCGAACGGGGCGTAGATCACGTGCCAGTCGTTGCGGGCCGCGAGCTCCATCGAGGGCCGCGAGAAGCAGGCGACGTAGGGGCGCAGCGGCTTCTGCGCCGGCCTGGGACGCACTTCGATGTCCTTGAACTGGTAGAATTTGCCGTCGTGGCTCCACCTGCCGGGCTCGGTCCAGGCCCGCCACACGACCTCGAGCGCCTCGGCGAACAGCTCGGCCGACTGGTCGAACGGCGCGCCGAACGGCTCGTATTCCTTGCGGTCGTAGCCGCGGCCGGCGGCGAAATCGACGCGACCGCCCGAGAGCAGGTCGAGCGTGGCCCATTCCTCGGCGACGTGCAGCGGGTGGTGCACCGGCAGGAGCGTCACGGCGGGCGCGAGCCGCAGCCGCCTGGTGGCGCCGGCGAGCTGCGCCAGGATGGCGAGTGGCGAGGCGTTGACGCCCAGAAGATTAAAATGATGCTCGCCGATCCAGGCCGAGTTCATGCCCAGAGCCTCGGCGTAGAGCGCCTCGTCGTAGATATCCTTGATGAACTGCTCGGCCGTGCGGGTGTTGCCGGGATAGCGATTGTCGCTCAGCGTGAAATAGCCGAAGTCCATGCTCATCCTCCCAGTTTCTTGTCTTGAGCATGCGCTCCCTGAAATTATTTGTAAATGCAAATAATCGGTTTGGTTCGCCGGCTTTGCCCTACCGGCTCGTATGCCGGGTGCTCCGGTCGTCGAGAGTTCCGAGAGCGAGGCGTTCCGGTACCAGGCCGGTCTTGACGGCACCGGTTGTCAGGGTTCACCGGCAGGAAGATGCAGACGATCAGAAGGCCCGTCATCGCGAAGGCGAGGACACTCCACTGCTCATTCTGCTGCATTCAATCAGTGGACGCGGCAGCCGGCCTGGGAGCGGTGCAACTGATGGCGGCGGATCGCAAGACTTCGCTCGCCGCAATTGCCGTCGATGACCTCCTTCACGCGAGCTCGCCCAACGGTGCCAGCCTGATCTGCCGCGCGCTCGAGGTCAGCGGCTCGGCAATCCGGGCACGTACGGTGACATCCCAGTACGAACTGGAGTTCGATCGCGCGACGGGAGTAGCCATGCCGTACATCGAGGGCGAGCGCCTGCCGTGCACGGTCGACTCGGTCGCAGCGATACCCGATGAGGTGCGAGCGGCACTGCTTGGATTGGACGCCATCTATTTCGACGAGAGACTCAAGGACAAGCAGCACGAGTTGACGGAAATCGAGCGTCACGCGCTCGTTTTTGCCGCCCTTTTCTACCCGGCAAACCCAATCTCTCAAGACTGGCAAATGTATGAGCATCGATCGCAAGGTCGGCCCGGCTCGCGATCCCGACGACTATGATGGCCTGAGCGGCGACGAGAAGGTCGAGTTGATCCTCCGGAACTTCCTCATTCCCATGAACAGGTTGGGCCCGCGCTAAGCCGCGGCGGCAGCGGTCTTGAGCTCGGCCAGGGTCATCAGCCAGTCGCGGAACGCCTTGATCTTGCGCCGCCGGATCGCCTCGGCGGGATAGACGACGTAGTAGGCGAGGTCGGACGGCATCTTGAAATCGAACGGCGCGACCAGCCGGCCGGCCTTGAGGTCGGGCGCGACCAGCGGATCGCGGCCCAGCGCGACGCCCAGCCCGTCGATCGCTGCCTGATAGGCCACGATCGAATTGTCGAAGGTGACGCCGCGCGTGGCGTCGACGCCTTTCACTCCGGCCGCCGTCAGCCAGACCTGCCAGTCATCGGGGAAGGGTGCGATGTGCAGCAAGGTGAAGCGCTTGATGTCGGCCGGCTTGCGCAGCGCATTGGGCCCCTTGGCCAGTGTCGGCGCGCAGACCGGCATGATGTCCTCGCCGACCAGCCGCTCCGCCATCAGATTGGACCATTGTCCGCGGCCGTAGCGGATGCCGATGTCGACGTCCTCGCGCGAGAAGTCGATCAGGCCGGTGCCGGTCGAGATGCGCACGTCGATCTCGGGGTTGGAGCGCTGGAAGCCGCCCAGTCGCGGTACCAGCCACTTGGTGGCGAAGGAGGCCGTGGTCGTCACCGTGAGATGGCCGCCGCGATCCTTGTGCAACAGTTTCTCGGTCGCCTCGTTGAGCTGATCGAAGGCGGCCCGCACCGACGGCAGGTAGGCCTGGCCGGCTTCGGAGAGCAGCAGGGAGCGGTTTCGCCGCACGAACAATTTTAATCCGAGTCGCTGCTCCAGCCCACGCACCTGGTGGCTGATGGCGGCCTGCGTCACACTCAACTCCTCGGCCGCGTCCGTGAAGCTCATGTGACGTGCCGCCGCCTCGAAAGCGCGCAAGCCATTCAATGGCGGGAGGGTCCGCTTCATGCCAAATCCCTTCGGAAAACAGTGTCTTTCACATGAGCTATTTTAATCAAAACAGGACAAAGGGTCGTTTGTAAAGGCCCCTCCCCCAGCGCAATTACCGAACAACAGATCGTGTTTCTCATTCCGGGAGAGGTCCCATGGCCGACATCTCGCTGCATTTCAGCTCCAAGGCGCCGCTGGCCGGCACCTACACCGCGTTCAACCAGATCCTGAACGCCTGGCGTCGGCGGGCGCGCGAGCGCCGCGAACTCACCCGGCTCGACCACCGCACCATGCGCGACCTCGGGCTGACCGAAAGCCAGGTCCAGTTCGAAGCCAACAAGCCGTTCTGGCGCGATTGATCGGGTGCCTTCGAGCGCACGCGCTCGAGGCGCCCTGCACTTCCGGAGCGGAGCCTGATTTTTACCCTGCCGGGCTCCATCCCCTCCGGACACTGGCCGGCGGTCGATTTCACAGCCTCCCTGTCGACCGCCGGCCTTTTCTTTTTGAATTGGCCGTCCTCTGCCGGATAGAGCGGCCGGCGCCCTCCTGATGGAGTGGGGTCATGAAGCACCTCCAACCGAAGCGATTGCTGATCGAGTGGTATCGCCGCGCCCGCTCGCGACGCGACATCGTGCTGCTCGACGAACGCACCATTCGCGACCTCGGCCTCACGCCCGGCCAGCTGAAGTTCGAGGCGGGCAAGCCGTTCTGGCGAGCCTGACGGGCTGGCTCCTTCCAGCCGGACGAAATATGCGTTAGACGCCGCGCGTGGCGCTTTCAGATCTCCAGCTCCAGGCCCTCGCGCGCGACGCCGTCCAGCATGCGGCCGCGGGCGACTTTGCCGCCGCCGAGCCGCTTCTGGCCCAGGTCGCCGAGGCGCGGCCCAACTCGGGCCAGGCGCAGCATCTGCTCGGCCAGGCACGGCTGAAGCTCGGCCGCTTCGCCGAGGCCCGCGAACCGCTCGAGCGCGCCGCCAAGTTCCTGCCGAGGGAGGCCGCCGCGCAGGTCAACTTCGCAGGCTGCCTCAGCGTGCTCGGCGAACACGCTGCTGCTCTGGCCGCGCTCGACAAGGCGCTGCGGCTGCGCCCGCAGGACGCGGCGATCCAGCACAATCGCGGCCGCGCGTTCGAGGCGCTGGGGCAGCCCGAGGAAGCCGAGCGCGCCTACGACGCCGCCCTGGCTATCGACCATCGCCTCATGCCCTCATTGCGCGCCCGCGCCGAATTGCTGGCGCGCCGCGGCGAGTGGATGGGCGCCCTCGCCGACCTCGACATGGCGCTGACCAACCAGCCCGGCGATGCGCCGCTTCGCCTGCGGCGCGGCGAGCTGTTGCTGCGCCAGGGCGACTGGCTGCGCGGCCTGCCCGATCACGAGGCGCGGCTGGAGATCGTAGGCCAGCGCTATCTGCCCGACCTGCCGCGCTGGCAGGGCGAGCCGCTCGCCGGGCGGCTGCTGATCTATCCCGAGCAGAGCGACATCGAGAGCGACGCCGCGCTGCGCGACACCTTGATGCTGGCACGGGGCGTCGAGGCGACGGTGCAATGCTCGGCGACGCTGGCGCGCCTGCTCGACGGGCCGACGATCGGCCGCGGCGAGCCGCTGTACGATTTCGCCGCCGCCGCGCCCCTGCGCAGCCTCCCCCACCTGCTCGACTGGACGCTCCAGGCCTTGCCGCCGCCTCCGGTCCTGCGCACCAAGCCGCACGGCGGTTCGACGGTCGGCTGGTTCAGCCTCAACGACCCGCCGGCCGGCCTCGAGGTCGAACGCGATCCGGACCGCGCTGCCGGCTGCCGGCTCGTCGTCGGCGACGATGTCTGGCCGACGCATCTCGCGGCAGCGCTCGGCGTGCCGACCATCCTGCTGCTGACGGAGCCGGCCGACTGGCTGTGGGGGCCACGGACCGGCAAGTCGCCGTGGTATGCAAATCTCGAAGTGCTGTCCGCCCACGACGGCGACGGACTGGCGGCGCGTCTCGCCGAGTGCTGATATCCGCGCCCTAGCGCGGAGGAAGCCATGGGCAAGGCCCTGTTCGACAAGATCTGGGACAGCCACGTCGTCAAGGATCTCGGCAACGGCTTCGTGCTGTTGCATATCGACCGCCTGCTGCTGCACGACCTGTCGGGTGCCCGCGCGCTCAACGACGTTGCCGGCAAGGGCTATACGCCGGCCGAGCCCCGGCTGGTCTTCGCCACGCCCGATCACGCCATCTCGACCCGGCCAGGCCGCACCGACGACACATTTCCGCCGGGCGCGCCGCTGTTGCGCGGCCTGCGCACCAACACCGCGAAGTTCGGCATCAGGCTGTTCGACATCGGCCAGGACGGCAACGGCATCGTGCACATCGTCGGGCCCGAGCAGGGCCTGTCGATCCCCGGCGCCACGCTGGTCTGCGGCGACAGTCACACCTGCACCCACGGCGGCATGGGCGCGCTCGCCTTCGGCATCGGCTCGTCGGAGCTCGAGCACGTGCTTGCGACGCAGACCATGATCCAGCGCAAGCCCAGGCGGTTGCGCGTGCACTTCGAGGGCAAGGCGCCGCCGGGCGTGACGGCCAAGGACATGATCCTTCACCTGATCGGCGATGTCGGCACGGCGGCCGGGACCGGTCATGCCGTCGAATATGCCGGGGCCGCCGTCCGTGCGCTGCCGATCGAAGCGCGCCTCACGCTTTGCAATCTCTCGATCGAGATGGGCGCCCGCACCGGCATGGTGGCTCCCGACGATGCGACCTACGAGTACCTGCACGGACGCGACTATGCGCCCAAGGGCGAGATGTGGGATCGCGCCGTCGCCTATTGGCGCACGCTGCCCTCCGACGCCGATGCCGAGTTCGATCGCGAGCACACGATCGACATGGCGAAAGTGGCGCCGCAGATCACCTGGGGCACCAGCCCCGAGCACGTGATCGCGGTCGACAGGCCGATCCCCGATCCGGCGACCGGTCCGGAAGAAAAGCGAGCCGCGTGGACGGCGGCCCTGCAGTACCAGGGGCTGGAGCCCGGCAAGCCGATCGAGGGCACCAAGGTCGACTGGGTGTTCATCGGCTCGTGCACCAACAGCCGCATCTCCGACCTGCGCGCCGCCGCCGCCATTGCCAAGGGTCGCCACAAGGCGCCGCACGTGAACGCCTGGATCGTGCCCGGCTCCGAGCGCATCAAGCGCGAGGCCGAGGCCGAAGGGCTCGACAGGGTGTTCACCGAGGCGGGCTTCGAGTGGCGCGAGCCGGGCTGTTCGATGTGCATCGCCTCCAACGGCGAGCGCGTGCCGCCCGGGCAGCGCAGCGTGTCGACCTCCAACCGCAACTTCGTCGGCCGCCAGGGCCCCGGCGCGCGCACCCACCTCGCCAGTCCGGCGATGGCCGCGGCCGCCGCCATCAGCGGCGCCATCGCCGATGTCCGCAAATTCTAGGGCCGGGGCGCGCGCCCGACAGGAGAGCTGAAGATGGAAAAGTTCACCAAGGTCACGGGTGTCGCGGCGCCGCTGATGCGCCAGAACGTCGATACCGACCTGATCATCCGCATCGAACGGCTGGTCAGCAACACCGGCCGCCAGGGGCTCGGCCCCTATTGCTTCGAGCAGATCCGCTTCAAGCCGGACGGTTCGGAGAATGCCGACTGCGTGTTCAACCAGGCCCCCTATCGCGGGGCGCCGATCATTCTTTCGGCGGAGAATTTCGGCTGCGGCTCGAGCCGCGAGGGTGCGGTGTGGGCGCTCGCCGGGATGGGCGTGAAGGCGGTGATCGCCCCGTCCTACGGCGACATCTTCTTCAGCAACTGCTTCCAGAACGGCATCCTGCCGGTGGCGCTGCCGCTGCACGAGGTTCAGTCACTGGCCGACGAGATGCGCGCCTCGCCCGGCAACGCCCGCGTCACCGTCGATCTGGAGAACTGCACGGTCGTCTCGCCGACCGGCCGGGTCATCCCCTTCCAGGTCGATGCGCGGCGCCAGCACGCTCTGCTCAACGGTCTCGACGACATCGCGCAGACCATGACCCACAGGGACGACATCGTCGCATGGCAGAAGGCCGACCGATCGGCCCGGCCCTGGACCTGGCTATGAGCGGTTGGGCCGTGAGCCACGCTTGAAGCCCCTGCATGTCGCGGCGGCCCTGCTGATCGCGGCAATCTGGGGTCTGAACTTCACGGTCATTCGCTTTGGCCTCGACGAGCTCCCGCCGTTCGCCTTCGCCGGCTGGCGCTTCGTGCTGGGCGCCCTGCCGGCCCTGGTGCTGCCGCGGCCCAGGATCCCGTGGAAGGTCCTTCTCGGCATCGCGGTGTTCCTGTTCACCGGCCAGTTCGTGCTGCTGTTTCTCGCCATGCAGGCCGGCCTGCCGCCGGGGCTGTCTTCCGTGCTGGTCCAGTTGCATGGTCCGCTCACCCTGGTGCTGGCCGCGCTCTTCCTGCGCGAACGGGCGACCGCCGGCCAATGGCTGGGGCTGGCGATCGCCACGGTCGGCGTCGTGCTGATCGCGTGCTCGGTCGAGGGCAGCACGACCGTGCTCGCCGTCGGCATCGCGCTGCTGTCGGCGCTGAGCTGGGCCACCGGCAATCTGTTCCTGCGCGAGACGCGCGGCGCCTCGCTGTTTGCCGTCACCGCCTGGGTGTGCCTGCTTCCCGTCCTGCCGATGCTGGCGGCGAGCGCGCTGTTCGACGGCGTCGACGCGGCGCTGGCACCGATCCGCGCGCCGAGCTGGAAGATGTGGCTGTCGCTGCTCTATTCGGTCGTGCCGGTGATGTGGCTGGGCTACTGGCTGTGGGGCACGCTCCTGCGCAGCTATCCCGCCGCCAAGGTCGGCCCGGTGTCGCTGCTCGTTCCGTGCTGCGCCCTGGCCTTCGCCTCGCTGCTGGTCGGCGAGACGATCGGCGGGCTGAGGCTGCTCGGCATCGTCGTCGTGCTGGGCGGCGTCGCGGCCGGCATGTTCGTGACGGGCCGGCGCTGGCGCTGAAGCCGGTTCCGACTCTCGTTCAGACTTTGGACAGGCCGCACCATTCGGCGATGAACAAGGCCGTCGCCTGGGTGATCTTGCGCACCGATTCGAGGTTCACCCGCTCGTCGAAGCCGTGGATGTCGTCCGACTGCGGACCGTAGACCAAGGCCGGGATACCGGCGTAAAGGCCGAAGAACCGGTTGTCGGCAGTGCCGGTGGAGGTCTTGTCCTCGAGCGTCGAGCCCCACACCGTCTTGTGGGCCTCGGCGAGGACCGCGCGCACCTGCTCGTGGTTCTTGAGCACGAACGGCTCGGCCTGGAAGCCTTCCCAGCTCACCGTCGGCGGGTTGTTGCCGAGGAACGGATCGTTGGCGGCGGCGCGGCGGATCACGTCTTCGACTTCCTGGCGGCACTCCTTGAGGTTCTGCGACGGCAGCACGCCGACGCGCATGTCGAAGGTGCACCACGACGGCACCGAGCTCGCCCAGTCGCCGCCGGCGATCTTGCCGACGTTGAAGTTCACCGGGTGATGGTGATCGCAGAAGTGCTGGTCGTGCGCCTTCTTCTCGTTCCACCTCTTCTCGAGCTCGCGCAGCTGCTGGATCAATCGATACGCCGATTCGATGGCGTTCGAGCCGGCGTCGGCCTTGTAGACATGGACCGGATGGCCGGTGACCTTGACCTGGAACCACATCACGCCGACCTGCGCGATGGTCAGCACGCCCGACGACGGCTCGGGAATGAGCGCGGCATCGGCGCGATAGCCGCGCTGCAGGCAGGCGAGTGCGCCGTTGCCGGTGCATTCCTCCTCGACCACCGACTGCTGGTAGACATCCGCCGCCGGCTGCCAGCCCAGCGCCCGCAGGGCGCGCAGCGCAAAGACGTTGAGGATCAGGCCCGCCTTCATGTCGCCCGCGCCACGGCCGTACATCCAGCCGTCCTTGATCGCGGGGTCGAAGGGATTGCGCGCCCACATCTCGTGCGGCCCTTCGGGCACGACGTCGATATGGCCGTTCAGGATCAGCGACCGGCCCTTCGGGTTCGACGGCCGCCAGGCGCCGACCACGTTCCAGGCATCGTCATAATCCTGGCTGTGCGGCGAGTAGCCCGGCAGGTGCTTGAGGTCATCGATCTTGATCTGCCAGCGATCGACGCCGAGCCCGTCCTCCTTGAACAGGCGGGCCATCATGTCCTGCGCCGGCGCCTCGCGAAACCGCGTCGACGGGATCTTCACCAGGTCGGCCAGCACCCTGGTCTGGTCGTCGAACTGGCGGTCGACCTCCTTCATGATCCTGGTCTTCACGTCGGCATCGATCATCTGTCACTCCACTCACTTCAGGAACCAGTCGAGGATCCTGGCATTCTCGTCGCGCGGATAGGTATGCGACAGGTCGGCGATCTCGCGGTAGACGACGTCGGCGCCCGCCTCCCTGAGGGTGCGCTCGGCGGTGCGGGCGATCTCGGGCGGAAACATCCAGTCCTGCACGCCATGCACGATGTGGACCGGCAGTCCGCTGAGGCGCGCGGCATCGGCCGACATCATCATCATGGGATGGAACACGGCGGCGACCGGCGCGAGATGGGTGAAGTGGCAGTCGCCCCGCAAGCCGAGCACATAGGTGAAGGTGCCGCCGTCGCTCATGCCGGTCAGCAGCTGGCGGGCGGGATCGAGCGTCCAGTCGTGGCCGACCTGCTCGACCATGTGGTCGATGTTGGGGCCGTCGAGCTCGGGCTCCATCAGCGACCAGGTCTGGCCCTGGGCGGTCGGCGCCAGCACGATGAAGCCGCGGGTGCGCGCCTCGCGCACCCAGCTCCACAGGAATGCGCCGCCATTGCCGCTGCCGCCGTGCATGGCCACGACCAGCGGCCAGGCGCGTCCGGCGTCGTAGTATTCCGGCACATAGAGCGAGAAGGCGCCGCGCGTTCCGGCCGGCCCGCCGACATGCATGAAACCCACGCCCTCCCGCGTCGGATCGGCCGCCGCGAGTCTGGCGGCCAGTGCCGCGTCGTCGCGCGCCGAGGTCTCGAGGAAAAACTGGCTGACCGGCTTGAGGTGCGCGGCCAGCGGATAAAGCGCCTCGGCGGCCCGCGCATAGCCGCGCAGCGCGCGGTAGGCCGCCAGCATCGGCTGGGGATCCTCGCCCGCCCGCAGGAACGCGGCGATGCCCTCGGCCGATGCCTCGCCCGCCCGCTCGAGGCAGGCGCGCACCGGGCCGAGCCGCTCGGGCCAGTCGGCGGCGCGCGACGCGGCCAGCGCCGGCCCGAGATCGTCCTCCCGCTGGCCCACTGCCTTGATCAGCTCGCCGAGGGAGCCCGGCGAGATATGCCGGGCGGTGAATTCGAGCGCATGCAGGGCGCGCAGGACGGCGGGTGTCAGCCGGGCAATGATCTCGACCGACGGCTCGTCGCCGCTCACCGGAGGCTCCAGGCCAACCGCCGGGCCCGCCGCTGCGAGCGCGACAGCATGGCGGCGGGGATCATCGCCACGATCCCGGCGGCGGCGATCACGATGAAGGTGTCGGAAAAGGCCAGCATCTCCGCCTTCACGTGCAGCATCTGACCGAGATATTCGTAGGCGCCCGCCTTCTGCTGCTGGAACGGCAGGCCGCCGGCCCGTTCCATCAGCTGCTCGATCAGGGTGATCAGACGCTGGCTGGTGAAATTGCCCCAGTCCTGGGTCGCGGTCAACGCCTCGGCATGGAAGTGGGTGCGCACCTCGAAGAACGCGACCAGCAGGTTGGTGCCGAAGGCGCCGCCGAGCTGGCGCATGAAGTTGGCGATGCCCGCACCCTGGCGAATCTTGTCGGCCGGCAGGGCCTTGAGCGAAGAGGCATTGAGGCTGGGATTGATGAAACCCAGCCCGAGCCGCGAGATCATCACCATGCCGACCAGCGTCCAGAAGGTCGTGTTGACGTCGGCCGTGCACATGAAGGCAAAGCCGGTCGAGAACAGCACGAGCCCGGCGATGATCATGGTCGAGGCCGGGATCACGTCGGCCATGCGCCCGGCGAGCGGGAAGATGAAGGCGAGCATGATGCCGGCCGGCATCATCATCAGCCCGGCCAGCAGCGGCGTGAAGCCGATGTTGGTCTGCACGAAGACCGGGATGACATAGGTCGATCCATTCATGCCGAAGCCGAACACGAAGGCGATCATCGCCGCGGCGGCGAATTCGAGGTTGGCGAAGATCCGGATGTCGATCATCGCCCGGGGCGTGTGCAGCTCCCACAGGATGAAGCCTGCGGCCGCGAGGCCGCCGACAGCGAGGCGCAGGACGATGGTGTCGGAGGCCCAGCCCTCGCGCTGGCCGTCGGCGATCCCGGTCATCAGCCCGAGCAGCGCGGCGCACAACAGCGCGAAGCCCAGCCAGTCGAACGGCGGGATCTGCCGCGGCATCGGCCGGCTCGGCATGAAGAACAGCCCGAGCACCGCGGCCAGGGCGCAGAACGGCAGCGAGATGTAGAAGACGTAGCGCCAGGAAAAGTACTCGATCATCATCCCGCCCAGCGTCGGGCCGATCGCCGGCGCGAACACCACGCCCAAGCCGAACACGCCCATCGCCATGCCGCGCCGCTCGGGCGGGAAGACCGAGAAGATGATCGCCATCACCAGGGGCTGCGCCACGCCGGCGCTGAAGCCCTGCACGGTACGGAAGATGATCAGCACGTCCTCGGTCGGCGCCGCGCCGCCCATCAGCGCGCCCATCGAGAAGAAGAACAGCGCGCCGACGAAGGTGCGGCGCTCGCCCAGCACGCCGGTGATCCAGGCGTTCATCAGCATGCCGGCAGTCATCGCCGCGGCGTAGGCCGACGACATCCATTGCGCCTGGTCCTGGCCGATGCCGAAGGCGCCCATCACGTCGGGCACCGCGACGTTGACCGTGGTCATGGCCAGCACCATCGAGACCACGCCGACCATGCCGGTGATCGTCACGTACCAGCGGTAATTCGGTCCGTAGCGTTCGCCGAGGGCCTGCGCGCTATCGTAGGTCAATTTCGACTTCGACCATCATGCCCGGCGTCAGCGGATGGGGCGGATCGACGATGTCGATCTTGACCGGCACGCGCTGGGTGATCTTGGTGAAGTTGCCGGACGGGTTGGGCGTCGGCAGCAGGGCGAAGCGGGCGGTGGTGGCGCTGCCGATGCGCGTCACCTTGCCGGTGAACGCCACGCCGGGATAGGCGTCGACGCTGACGTTGACCGGCTGGCCGAGTTTCACCCGGCCGACCTGCGTCTCCTTGATGTTGGCCTCGACCCAGACCTCGGCGGGGTTGTGCAGCATCAGGATGCGCTGGCCCGAGGCGACGTACTCGCCGGGCAGCACGAAGGTCCGATCGATCACCGCCGGCACCGGACTCTTGATCGTGCGGTCCTCGACGTCGACCTGCTGCTGGTACATTTGCGCCGCGAGATTGGCGACCTGGTGGGTCAGCGCCTCGATCTGCGCGTCGATCACCTTCAGCCGCTCCTCGCCCGCCCTGGCTTCGTCGAGGCTGCCCTCGGCCTGCTGGTACTCGGCCTCCATCTGCAGGATCTGGACCTCGAGCTTGGTCACCGCGGTCTGCGCCGTCTGCAGCTGCTTCTCGTTGACCACCTTGGTCGCGTAGAGCTTCTTGGCGCGCTCGAGCTCGAGCTTGGCGAAATCGAGATCCTCCTGCAGCGCCTCGCGCGCCTTCTCGCGCACCGCGACGCCCGAGGTGCGGGTCTTGATCGAGGTCTCGACCTGCCCGCGCGAGAAGGTCCGCTCGGCCTTGAGGCGGGTACGCTCGGCGCGGATCCCCTCGATCTGGGCCTTCAGCGCATCGATCTTCAGCTTGGCGATGCGGTCGTCGATCCGCACGACGACGTCGCCGGCCTTGACCTGCATGCCTTCGAGCGCCGGCATGTCGACCACCCAGCCGTCGGCGCGGCTCGAGATGGTGACGATGTCGGCGGTCGCGCGGGCGTCATATTCGTAGATGTGCGTGAAGCGCAGATAGGTCTCGCGGGCGCCATAGCCCACCACCAGCAGAACCGCGGCGACAGCCGCCAGGATCTTGGGCCGCAGGATTCGGCTCCGTCCCGTCGGCGCCCAAGACGACCGGCGCGACAGCGCGCCAACTTGCGAACGGGCAAGCCCGGGGGGCGGGGTGGTAACCGATTGATCCAAAGGCCTACTCGGCGACCGGGACGGCACTCGATGTCATCGGCACAGCATAAAACTGAAGCATTATTTCCACACGCGTTCAGGTGGACTTGCAGCAGCGCGCTGCCCGCATGCCGGCCCTGCCGCAAGGCGGGCGAACGCCCTTGCCAAAGCTCGCCGCTCAAGGGACCGTTCACCTCGGCTGCATTCTGGCTCGCACTGCAAAAATCCGGTTGAAACGCCCATGCCCGACGCCTCCCATCTCCCGTCCCGCCAGCTCGATGTCGCGATCGTCGGCGGCGGCCTCGCCGGCCTTTATGCCATTCATCGCCTGCGCGGGCTCGGCCTCAAGGTGCGCGCCTACGAGGCCGGTTCGGGGGTCGGCGGCACCTGGTTCTGGAACCGCTACCCCGGCGCGCGCTGCGACGTCGAGAGCCTCGAATACTCCTACAGCTTCTCCGACGAGCTGCAGCAGGAATGGAAGTGGCCGGAGCGCTACGGCACCCAGCCCGAGATCCTGAAATACATCAACCACGTCGCCGACCGCTTCGACCTGCGCCGCGACGTCCAGCTCAACACCCGCATCAAGTCGGCGGTATTCGACCGCGCGTCGAACCAATGGACGCTCACGACCGATGGCGGCGAAATCGTCGGCGCGCGCTATTGCGTCATGGCGGCAGGCAACCTCTCGACGCCGCGCGTGCCCGACTTCAAGGGCCTCGAGGACTTCGAGGGCAAGTGGTACCACTCGGGCCTGTGGCCGCATGAGGGTGTCGACTTCCGCGGCCTGCGTGTCGGCGTCATCGGCACCGGCTCGTCGGGCGTGCAGATGATCCCGATCATCGCCCAGCAGGCCAGGCACCTGACGGTCTTCCAGCGCACCGCCAATTTCAGCCTGCCGGCGCGCAACGGCCCGATGGAGCCCGAGCGCGAGAGCCGGCACAAGGCCGAGTACCCTGCCCGCCGGCGCGCCGCCCACGACACGCCCTTCGCCATCGCCGGCTACCCCAAGCCGATCAAGTCGGCGCTCGACGCGGCCGACGAGGAGCGCAATGCAGCCTATGAGGCCAAGTGGCAGGAGGGCGGCTCGATCAGCTACCTCTACGCCTACAACGACCTGCTGGTGAACAAGCAGTCCAACGACACCGCCTCGGAGTTCGTGCGCAACAAGATCCGCGCCACGGTGAAGGACCGGCGCACCGCCGAGCTGCTGGCGCCCAAGGACCATCCGATCGGCACCAAGCGGCTCTGCCTCGATACCAACTACTACGAGACCTATAACCGGCCCAATGTCGACCTCGTCGACGTTCGCAGCGACCCGATCGACGAGATCACCGCGACCGGCGTGAAGCTCAAGTCAGGCGCCGCCTTCGAGCTCGATGCCATCGTCTTCGCCACCGGCTTCGACGCCATGACCGGCGCCCTGAACGAGATCAACGTACGCACCAGCGACGGCGCAGTGCTGCGCGATCACTGGGAAGGCGGGCCGCTCACCTATCTCGGCCTGATGATCGCGGGCTTTCCCAACATGTTCGTGGTCACCGGTCCCGGCAGTCCGGGGGTGAAGACCCAGATGATCGCCTCCATCGAGCAGCACGTCGACTGGATCGCCGGCGCCATCGACCATCTGCACCAGCATCAGCTCGACCGCATCGAGCCCACGCCCCAGGCCGAGACCGCGTGGGTCCAGCACGTCAACCAGGTGGCCGACAGCACGCTCTATCCGCTGGCCAACTCCTGGTACATGGGCGCCAACATCCCGGGCAAGCCGCGCGTCTTCATGCCCTATGTCGGCGGCTTCGACCGCTACAAGAAGCGTTGCGACGAGGTTGCAGCCAAGGGCTACGAGGGCTTCAGCCTCACGCGCCACGCCGCCGTCGACGCTTGAAGGCGCGCTTCGTCCATCATCGCATCGACGCCGCGCCGCGGCAGTGGCAGGCGGTGGCGCAACGACTCTCCACCCTGGGCGGCCGGCGGGTCGCCGGCGAAGGCGGCGCGCTCTACGGCATCTGGCGCAGCCAGATCGGCCGGCCGCGCGACGAACTCCAGGCGATCACCGCCTGGCCGGGCACCGTGCACGCCGCCGACGCCGAGCGCGCGCTGCTCGACGGCGAGACCGACGTCTGGATCAAGCGCAGCGAAACCCTGGCGCCGACGCTGAGGCCGGTCGACACCACGCCTCCGACCCGGCAGGGCAACTACGCCTTCCGCTGGTTCGCCACGCCCGAGCGGCACTGGAGCGAGTTCCTCGACCTCTGCGCCCGCGCCTGGCCCGGCTTCGAGGAGGCTTACGATTCGCAGGTGATCGGGCTGTGGCAGGCGACGGGCGAGCGCACCGGCATCGAGAGCGACGAGGTGACAGGGGCCGGCTTCCACGGCGGCGTGCGCAGCCTGCTGCTGACCCGCCGTCCCAACCTCGCCATGTGGGAGCGCTCCAAGCTGCCCGAAGGAAAGGACGAGGCGATGGTCCGCGACATGCTGAGCCGGCGCTACGACCTCTGCGACTGGACCGTGGTCTCGACGGCGACCCTGCTCACTGCCCGCGACAGGCAGGACACCGCGCGGTGGACCTGAAAAAGCGCCAGACGAATCCTCCCCCGCGATGACGCGGGCGAAAGGCGTGTCTCGCACTACCCCACCGTGATGACGATGTTACCGCCGGCATCCAGGCTGGCGGCGGCGCCGGGTGGCACGACGCAGGTCGCGTCGTATTCCTCGACGATCAGCGGACCGTTGCGGACACCGGTGAGATCGGATCGCCTCAGCACAGGTGTCTCGATCCAGCCTGCGTCGCCGAAATAGGCGCGCCGCGGCGGTGAGGGCACGAGCTCGGCGCGGCTGGGCTTGACCCGTTCGGGCACGCCGCTGCCCGCGCGCACGCCCTGGCCGACCGTCTGGATCGACACCAGTTCCACCGGCTCGTCAGGCCCGGCGCGATGGCCATAGGTCTTTTCGTGCTCCTTGCCGAACGCCTCTTCGAGATGAGCCGTCATCGCCCGGTCGATCGGCCCGTCCGGCACCGGCACCGTGAGCTCGTAGCTCTGGCCGTGATAATGCAGCGCGGCCGACCGGCGCAGCTGCGCGTTGGCGCCCGAGAAGCCCTCGGCGGCGAGCTGTGCCATCGCCTGACGGCCGAGCTCGCCCCAGGCACGCGCGATCTCGCCCAGATCGGCCTTGCGCAGGAGACGGCGGAAGGTGCGCGAATAGTGGTGCTCGACGTCGGCGTAGAGCAGCCCGAAGGACGAGAACAGCCCGGCCGACGGCGGCACCACGACGCGCCCGACGCCGAGCGAGCGCGCCATGCCCGCAGCGAACAACGGACCGTTGCCGCCGAAGGCGAACAGCGAGAATTCGCGGGGATCGCGGCCGCGCTCGGTCGACACCGACTTGATGGCGCGGATCATGTTGGAAGCGGCGATCAGGTGTGCGCCATGGGCGGCCGCGTCGACCGACATGCCGAGCGGCCGGGCGACCTTGTCGGTGAACGCGCGGCGCGCCTTCTCGGCGTTGAGCTTCAGCGCGCCGCCGACCAGCTGGCCGGGATTGATGTAGCCCAGCACCACGTTGGCGTCGGTCACGGTGGGCGTCTCGCCGCCCTTGTCGTAGCAGACGGGGCCGGGCGAGGCGCCGGCGCTCTCCGGGCCGATCTGCAGGGCGCCGCCGCCATCGATCCAGACCAGCGAACCGCCGCCGGCGCCGACCTCGGCGAGGTCGATCGCCGGCACCTTCAGCATGTAGCCGGCGCCGGTCAGCAGCCGCGAGCCGATCATGATGCCGGCACCCACCGAATACTCCGAGGCGCGGCTGATCTCGCCGTCCTCGACCATCGCGGCCTTGGCCGTCGTGCC
This sequence comes from uncultured Reyranella sp., assembly GCA_964533955.1. GTDB lineage: Bacteria > Pseudomonadota > Alphaproteobacteria > Reyranellales > Reyranellaceae > Reyranella. The sequence goes on from CAZHQA010000006.1 coordinate 20,891, forward strand.
GCCCATGTCGAAGGTGATGATCCTGGGCAGGTCCTTGGCCCGCGCCACCGCCTGGGCGCCGACCACGCCGCCGGCCGGCCCGGACTCGATGATGTTCATCGGCTTGGCGATCGCCGCCTGATCGCTGGCAATGCCGCCATTGGACTGCATCAGCATCAGCCGGGCCGGAATGCCCGCCGCATCGAGGCCGGCACGCAGCGAACGCAGGTAGCTCGCCACGATCGGCATGACGTAGGCGTTGATCACCGTCGTGGACGTGCGCTCGTATTCCTTGATCTCGGGCAGCACCTCGTAGGAGACGCTGAGCGGCAGCTGCGGCGCCTTGCGCACCACGATGTCCTTGATCAGCAGCTCGTGCGCGGGATTGGCGAAGGAGTTCAACAGGCAGATCGCGATCGCCTCGACCTTCTCGGCGAGCAGGGCATCGACGGCGCGCTCGGCCTCCCTGAGATCGAGCCGCCGCTCGATGCGGCCCCCGGCATCGACGCGTTCGTCGACGACCTGGCGCAGGTAGCGCTCGACCAGCGGCGCCGGCTTGGTCCAGCCGATGTCGTAGAGCTTGGGCATGCGCAAGGTGCGGATCTCCAGCACGTCGCGGAAGCCCTTGGTGGTGATAAGCCCGACCCTTGCTCCCTTGTGCTCGAGGATGGCGTTGGACGCCACGGTGGTGCCGTGTCGGATCTCCTCGATGGCGCCGCCCGCCAGGCCGGTCTCGGCGAACAGCTCGTCGAGGCCCTGCACGATGGCGCTCGCATAGTTGTCGACGCTGGACGAGATCTTCTTGGTGTGGATCGTGCCGTCGGAACCGAGCAGCACGATGTCGGTGAAGGTGCCGCCGATATCGACACCGACGCGATAGCTGGCCATGTCGCCTACTCCGCCGCGGCGGCGAGCGCGGGCGGATCCTGCCGCTGCACCTTGGGCGTTTCTTTCCAGGCGCGCGCCCGGCGCATCGCCTCGCGGCGAGCCGTCGTCGCGCCGGCATCGACGGTCCAGCGCGTCGTGTCGACGACGACGCCATAGTCGGCGGCAGCCTTGGTCGAGGACAGCAGCTCGTTGCGCACGTCCTTCAGCACCGCGGCGGGATCGCGCTCCAGCGGGTCACCCCAGCCGCCGGCCCCGGCCAGCACGTGGCGGAACACGTCGCCGCGCTTGATGATCATGGTGAACTTCGCCGGCAAGGTACGGTTCTCGCCGTCGGGATTGAGGTAGTTCTCCGACGGTCCGCCGGGGTTGCCGCCATAGAGGCCGAACGGGCGGTGGTCGCGCCGGTCGGCGCGGACCTGCAGCGTGCCTTCCTCCTCGAGGAAGCGGTAGTCGCGCCTGAACGGCACGCCGCCGCGATACTTGCCGGCGCCCGCCTTGTCGGCGACGAACTCGTAGGCCAGCAGCTGGATCGGATGCTCCGCTTCGGTGACCTCGATCGAGTGCGAGGCCATGTTGGCGAACATGTGGCTGTTGCCGTCGAGCCCGTCGGCCCACGGCCGGGCCCCCCAGGCGCCGCAGGTGAAGTCGACGTAGACGAAGGGCTTGCGGTCGGCATGGTAGCCGCCGATCGAGATGCCGGTGTTGCCGCCGTCGCCCGCCGCCTTGACCTTGTCGGGCAGCATCATGGCGAGCGCGCCGAACATGCAGTCGGTCATGCGAAAGCCGGTCAGGCCGCGCGCCGCGCAGGCCGCCGGCAACACGCCGTTGCCGACCGTGCCGGGCGGGCAGATCACCTCGATGGCGCGGAACACGCCCTCGTTGTTGGGAATGTTGGGCGCCAGCACCGAGCGCACGCCGGTGTAGGAGGCGGCCTTGGTGAAGGACAGCGTGTTGTTGATGGCGCCCTTGACCTGCGGATTGGTGCCCGTCCAGTCGACCACCATGTGGCCGCCCTTCTTGCGGATGGTGACGAACAGGCGGATCGGCTTGCCGTAGTCGACGCCGTCGTCGTCGATCCAGTCCTCGAAGCTCCATTCGCCGTCCGGCAGCTTCTCGAGCGAGGCGCGCGTCAGGCGCTCGGCATAGTCGACCGTCTCGCGCATCAGCGCCTTGGTCTGCGCCACGCCATAGCGCGCCAGGAGCTCGGCGAACTGCTTCTCGGCGATGTGGCAGGCCGCGAGCTGGGCGCGCAGGTCGCCCGCCACCTGGACCGGCAGGCGCACGTTGCGCTCGATGAAGGTCATGATGGTCTTGTTGAGCTTGCCCGCCTCGTAGAGCTTGAGCGGAGCGATGCGCAGGCCCTCGGCGTAGATTTCCGTCGAGTCCGAGGCGTTCGAGCCGGCGACGCGACCGCCGACGTCGGAGTGATGGCACACGGTGGCGGCGAAGGCGATGCGTTGGCCCGCGTGATAGAGCGGCTTGAAGACGAAGATGTCGGGCAGGTGCATGCCGCCGTCGAACGGATCGTTCATGATGAAGACGTCGCCCTCGACCATGTCGTCGCGGTAGTGCTTCATTATCGATTCGAGCGCCGTCGGCACCGAGCCGAGATGGCCCGGCAAGGTGAGGCCCTGGGCCACCAGCTTGCCGTCGGCGTCGGCGAAGCCGGTCGAATAGTCCATGTTGTCCTTGAGCACGCCCGAATAGGTCGTGCGAAACACCGTCAGCGCCATCTCGTCGGCGATCGAGAAGATGGCGTTCTTGAACAGCTCGAAAACGATGGGATCAATAGGTTCGACCATGCCGGCATGTTGCCGGGTTTGACGCAGAGCGACAAATGAATCTGGCGGCAAACGAATCTGGACGAGCTTCCCGTTGGCGCGCATCTTGCTCACCAGAAAAGCCTGGTGAGGGGTAACGAGGGGGAACCGGACATGCTGCAGCGTTGGTTGGTGGGCCTGGCGTTGGCGGCCGCGGTGACGGGCGCAGTTTCGGCAAGCGCATCGGCGCAAGACTTGCCCAAGAGCCAGTTCAAGGTGATCGGGCTCAACAGCCCGACGCCGGTTTCGATCCACGACGAGATTCCGTTCTGGCGCAAGACCATCCCGGAGGCGTCGAAGGGCGCGGTCACGGCCGACATCACGCCGCTCGATCAGATGAGCATCGACGACAAGACCATGTTGCGGCTGCTCAAGCTCGGCGTCATGGACTTTGCCGGCATGGACATCTCCAAGATGGCGGGCGACGACCCGCGCTTCGAGGCCTGCGATCTCGCCGGCCTCACCCTCACGCCCGACAAGGCCCATGCCGCCTGCAGCGCCTATCGCGGCGTCATCGACCGGCAGATGCAGAAGAACTGGAACGTCAAGTTGCTCGCCTTCGGCGGCAACACGCCCCAGGTCTTCTGGTGCCGCGAGGTTGTGCCTGGCCTGGCCGGGCTGAAGGGCAAGAAGATCCGCGTCTTCAACAACACCATGCGCGATTTCCTGGGCGGCGTCGGCGCCTCGTCGGTCAGCATGGCCTTCGCCGAGGTCGTGCCCGCGCTGTCGGCCGGCGTGGTCGATTGCGGCGTGACCGGCAGCCTGTCGGGCAACACCGCGGGCTGGGCCGAGGTCACCAAATCGATCTATCCGATGTCGCTCGGCTGGAGCATCAACGTCCTGGCGGTCAACCTCGACAGCTGGAAGCGGCTCGATCCCAAGGTCCAGGCCTTCATGACCGAGCAGACCAAGGCCTATGAGGACAAGATGTGGCAGACCATCAAGGTCACGACGTCCGAGGCCGACAACTGCAACAGCGGCGTGCAGCCCTGCACCATGGGCAAGCTCGCCAAGACCACCATCGTGCCGGTCAAGCCCGAGGAGATGGACGCGCACAAGAAGCTGGTCGAGGGCGCGGTGCTGGCCGGCTGGGCCAAGCGCTGCGGCGTCGAATGCGCCAAGGAATGGAACGACACGGTGGGCAAGGCCCTCGAGCTGAAGGCGCCGGTTCCCTGAGATGACGATGCATCACAACTTCCCCTCCCCCGAAGGCGGGCGAAGGGAAGGCTAGGATATGGAAAAGCTCCAATCCGCGGCCGAGCAGATCAGCAAGGTCGGCGCGGTGGTCGGCGGCGCGATGCTGCTCATCGCCTCAATCCTGATCTGCATCGACATCACGCTGCGCTACACGATGGCGGTGACCCTGGGCGGCGCCGACGAGCTGTCGGGCTATGCGCTGGCCATCTCCAGCGCCTGGGGCTTCTCGACGGCCTTGCTGAGCCGCAGCCACATCCGCATCGATACAGTCTATGTCCGCCTGAAATCGATCACCGCGCGCGCGCTGCTCGACCTGGCCAGCCTCGCCACCATGCTCTTCTTCTTCGGCCTGGTGACCTTCTACGCCTGGGGAGTGGTCAGGCAGTCGTGGGTCGCCGATTCGCATTCGTTGTCGGCGATCGAGACGCCACTGATCATCCCGCAGGCCCTGTGGTTCGCCGGCCTGCTCTTCTTCGTGCTGCTGTGCCTGCTGCTGCTGGCGCGCGGGCTGCTCGCCTTCGCCCAGGGCCGCTACGGTGAGCTGTTCAAGCTGATCGGCTCGAAGTCTGCCCTTGAGGAAGCCGAAGAAGAGATCGCCGCCACCCAGCACGGACTCGAGCAGGAGAAGCATCAATGACCGCCGGCGTCTCGCTCGTCGTCCTGCTGTTCCTGCTCGGCAGCTCGATCGCCGTGGCCGCCGGCATGGGGCTGGCCGGCGTGGTGCTGAACAACCTCTACTCCTCGATGCCGATGAGCCGCATCGTCGGCGAGCTCACCTGGTCGACCACCAGCAACTTCATTCTGACCGCCATCCCGTTCTACATCCTGTTCGGCGAGATCCTGCTGCGTTCCGGCATGGCGGAGCGCATGTACGCCGCGCTCGTGCAATGGTTGTCCTGGCTGCCCGGCGGCCTGATGCATTCCAATGTCGGCGCCTGCGCCCTGTTCGGCTCGGTCTCGGGCTCGAGCGTCGCCACTGCCGCCACGATCGGCGTGGTGGCGATGGGCGAGATCGACAAATACAAGTACAACGAGCCGCTGTTCCTCGGAACGCTGGCGGCCGGCGGCACGCTCGGCATCCTGATCCCGCCCTCGATCAACATGATCATCTACGGCGTGATGACCGACACCTCCGTCCCCAAGCTCTATCTCGCGGGCTTCCTGCCGGGCTTCATCCTGACAGTGCTGTTCAGCCTGACCGTGCTGGTCGCCTGCCTCTGGAAGCCGCACTGGGGCGGCACCCGCATCCCGACCAATTGGGAGATGCGGATCAAGCTCCTGCCCGACCTGCTGCCGCCCCTCGTCCTGCTGATCGTCGTGATCGGCGCGATCTTCTTCGGTGTCGCCACCGCAACCGAGGCGGCGGCCGTCGGCATCGTCGGCTCGCTGATCCTCGCGGCGAAGGACCGTCGGCTGACCTGGCGCATGCTGCGCGACGTTTGCGAGAACACCGTGCGCACCACTTCGATGGTGGTGGCGATCCTGGTCGGCGCCTTCTTCCTCAACGTGATCATCCAGACCATCGGGCTGACTCAGCAGTTGAGCCGCCTGATCGCCCACTACCAGCTCTCGCCGGTGCAGGTGCTGCTGGCGGTGATCGCGCTCTACCTGGTGCTCGGCACCTTCATGGAGGAGCTCTCCATGATGATCTCGACCATCCCGATCACCACGCCGCTGATGGTCCAGGCGGGCTACGATTCGGTGTGGTACGGCATCCTGCTGGTGCTGCTGATCCAGACCGCGATGATCTCGCCGCCGTTCGGCATCAACCTGTTCGTCATTCACGGCATTCGCGGCCGCGGCAAGCTGAGCGACGTCGAGATCGGTTCGGCGCCGTTCGTCATCGCGCTGCTGGCGATGATCGCCATGATCTGCGTCTGGCCCGACATCGTGATGGTGGCGGTGCGCTGGTTCGGCTGAGCGTTTCCTCCCCGCCGGTCGATCAGCCGGGCGGGCGTCAGGCGCGCTCAGATCTAACTGGTTGACGGCGGTGTTTCCCGCTAATTGACGGTGCCATGCCGCCGCTGCGCACACTCGAGGCCCTTGAACGCGAGGGGCTGGTCACACCCGACCCGCGGCTGCAGGCGGTTGCCCGGTCGATGGCGATCACCATCACGCCGGAAATGGTGGCGCTGATCGACCGCGCAAGCCTCGCCGACGATCCGATCGCCAAGCAGTTCGTGCCGAGCGTGCGCGAGACCGAGATCGCACCCGAGGAACTCGCCGATCCGATCGGCGATGAGGCGCGCTCCCCGGTGAAGGGAATCGTGCACCGTTATCCCGATCGCGTGTTGCTGAAGCCGTTGCATGTCTGCCCGGTCTATTGCCGCTTCTGCTTCCGTCGCGAGAAGGTCGGGCCGGGCGGCGAGGCGCTGAGCGTCGCCGAGCTCGAGGCAGCGCTGAGCTATATCCGCGCCCACGGAGAGATCTGGGAAGTGATCCTGACCGGCGGCGATCCGCTGATGCTGACGCCGCGCCGGCTCGGCGAGCTGATCGCGGCCCTCGATGCCATCGCCCATGTCGCGGTGATCCGCATCCACAGCCGGGTGCCGGTGGTCGATCCCGGCCGGATCAGCGACGAACTGGTGGCCGCGCTCAAGCCCCGGCGCGCCAGCCTTTGGTTCGGCATTCATTGCAATCACGCCCGCGAACTCACCGCCCCGGCGCGCACGGCACTCGCCAGGCTGGCCGATGCCGGTTTCCCGCTGATGGGCCAGAGCGTGCTGCTGGCCGGCGTCAATGACGACATCGATACGCTCGACCGGCTGATGCGCGCGCTGGTGACGGCGCGGGTGAAGCCCTACTACCTGCACCATCCCGACCTGGTGCGCGGCACCGGCCATTTCCGCGTCTCCATCGAGCGCGGCCAGGCGCTGGTCAGGGCGCTGCGTGGGCGCCTGTCGGGCCTCGCCCAGCCGACCTATGTGCTCGATGTGCCCGGCGGTCACGGCAAGGTGCCGATCGGCCCCGCCTACCTGGGCGACGATCCGGCGGCGCTGACGGTCGACGACGCGTTCGGCGAGCGGCATCGCTACCCGCCACAATAGGACTGCTGCGACAGGCGTGCGCTACTTTTCGTGCAGCGTCTCGTCGCCGATCGCGCCTTCGTCCTCGACGATCAACTCGATCTCGCGACTGCCCGCCCGTTCGAAGGTGAGCGTCACGGGTACGCGCTGCCCCTTGGCGAGGGGCGCCCGAAGTCCTCGCATCATGAGGTGGTAGCCGCGCGGCCGCAGCGTGATGGTGGTGTCGGCCGGCAGCCCGATCCCCTTCTCCAGCAGACGCATGGCAATTTCGGAGCCGACCACCTTGATGCCGTGGATTTCCGTCGTTTCGGCCGCCGGGCTTGCCGCGGCGAGCAACCGGTCGGGCTCGCTGCCGGTGTTTGCCAGGGTCATGAAACCCGCGACTCCGGGTTCGATGGCGGCGCTCGTGTGGGTGTGCCCGGTGCGCGCCCAAGGCTGGCGGATGTCGATGGTCATGACCTGACCGGCATTAGCTTATTTCGGGTCGCGGGATCAACGCCGGCCATCAGCGGCGAGCCGCGGCGACGACCGTCGGCCGACCCGGGCGGGTCTGTGGCGCGCTCAGTTCCTCGACCAGCCACTCCTCGAAGGCCCGCGTCTTGGGCCGGCCGGCCGAAGCGGGCGGACAGACGAACCACCAGGCCTTGCCGGAGTCGACGATTTGCGGGAACGGCTGGAACAGCCGGCCTTCGGACAACTCCTCGCGGAACAACTGCGGCGGTCCGACGGCGACGCCCGCCCCCTCCATCGCCGCTTCCACGGCGATCATGGTCGAGTCGAAGGTCAGCACCCGCTTGGGCTTGAAGTCGCCCATGCCCACGGCGCGCAGCCAGATCGACCATTCGGGATCGTAGGTCATGTCGATGAACGGCACACGCTTGAGATCGTCGAGCGTCTTGAGCTTGTCCTTGTAACGCTTGCCGCAGAGCGGCGTCAGCACGTCGCTGAACAGGCGCGTGGCGTGCAGGTCAGGCTCGGGTTGGACGGCGAAGCGGATCGCGCAGTCGAAATCCTCGCGCGCGAAATCGACCCGGCGCAGCGCCGTCGTCATGCGCACCTCGATCTCGGGATGCTTGGCCTGAAAGCGGTGCAGGCGCGGCGCCAGCCAGCCCAGCGCGAAGGTCGTCACCAGGCTGACATTGAGCGTGCCCGAGTTGGCCTTGCGGCCGACCCGCTCGAGGGCGTTGGTCATGCGGTCGAAGGCATCGCGCAGATCAGGCAGCAGCGCCTGGCCCTCGCCGGTGATTTCAAGTCCGCGCGGCCGGCGCACGAACAGCGCCACGCCGAGCCTTTCCTCCAGCGCCTTCACCTGGTGGCTGACGGCGGCCTGCGTGACATGGAGCTCTTCGGCGGCATGGGTGAAGCTCGCGTGACGGGCGGCGGCTTCGAAGGCACGCAGCGCGTTCAGGGGCAGTTGAGAGCGGCTCATTTAAGGCAACACGTTCATAGTTTTTGTAGGTCTCGCTTTAGCTTTCATCCTTTGCGAGTCTCGGAACCCTACAGCAAATTAGGGACAGAAACGAGGTTAAGCGGGCACTTCTGCCCCTGTCGCCTCAAACGGAGCTAAGTCATGTCGACCCTGTCCAGCGTGCGGGAACTCGCCCGCGCGGAAGTCCCTTCCTTTTCCTTCGGCCGCGCCCTCGCGCTGCTCGCCGGAACGGTCGTGGTCGGTGTCGAGGCTCTGTTGACCCGCGCCGAACTGCAGCGTTCGCGACGCCAGCTCGCCGAGCTCGATGACCGCCTGCTGCGCGATATCGGGCTCGACCGCAGCAAAGCCCGCTTCGAGGCCGGTAAGAGCTTTTGGGCCTAGATCTGGCTTTCCGGGTCGGGGAATTGCCGGCGGGCGCCGGATAGAGCAGGTTGGGTGGGGGGCCTATATGGGCCTCATGACCCAACACTTCTCTATTCACCCGCTCCCCCCAGTGGCGCTCGCCAGTAACTCCCACCCTGGCACGTTCCCCGACCCGGATTCCTGCTGGCACGCCGTTCAGCAGCGCAATCGGGCCTTCAACGGCCGGTTCTGGTTCTCGGTCAAGTCGACCGGGGTCTACTGCCTGCCGTCGTGCGCGGCGCGTCCGCCGCTGCGCAAGAATGTCGAATTCCACGCCTCGCCGGAGAAAGCGGAGGCTGCGGGGTTCCGTCCCTGCAAGCGTTGCAAGCCGCGCGACTGGCAGGCTGAGGCAGGCCTCAGCAAGCCGGTGGCGCGCGCCTGCGCCCTTTTCGAGGGCGCCGGCAGCGACAGCCCGCCGTCCCTCAACGAAGTGGCGCGCAAGGTCGGCGTGTCGGCCAATACGCTGAGCAAGCGCTTCATTGCCGAACTTGGGTTGACGCCCCGCGACTGGCTGGTCGCGCGCAAGCGCGAGCGCTTCCGCAAGGCGTTGCGCTCGGGCGAGTCGGTCGCCGGCGCACTTTATGGCGCGGGCTACGGATCACCCTCTCGCGTCTATGAGAACAGCGACAAGGCACTCGGCATGACGCCCGCCACCTACGCCAAGGGCGGGGCGGGTGCACACATCAACTATACGACCGTGGAGTCCGATTATGGCCGCGTGCTGGTGGCGGCCACCCAAAAAGGCATCGCAGCGGTGTTCCTCGGAGACAGCGACAAGCGTCTTGAAGGCGATCTCAAGGAGAACTTTCCGGCCGCCGAACTCCAGCGTAACGACGCGGCCCTGGCGTCGCGTGTCAAAGGGGTGCTGGCGCGCCTTTATGGCCGAAAGCCATCGGCACTCGACGCGCCCGACGTGCCCCTCGACATCGTCGGCACCGCCTTCCAATGGAAGGTCTGGAAGGCCCTGACCGAGATCCCGCCGGGCGAGACCCGTACCTACGGCGAAATCGCCGAGCGCATCGGCGAGCCCACCGCGGCGCGAGCCGTCGGCCGCGCCTGCGCAACCAACCAGGCAGCCGGAGTCATTCCGTGTCATCGCGCCATCGGCGCCAACGGCAGCCTCAACGGCTACCGCTGGGGCGTGGCACGGAAGGAACGCCTGCTCGCCGGCGAACGAAGCCGACGGGCAGCCTAGAGCGAGTTCTCGATACGCGTGATAGTGTAGCGCTTGCCCGCGCGCTCGACGTCGAACCGGATCCTGTCACCCGGCGCCAGGCCGCTGAGCAAGTCTCGATCCTCGACATGGAAGATGAAGGTGCCGGGCTCGAGATAGTAGCGCGACACGCCGCGATGGCTGACGGTGAGGCGGCCGTCCTTGGCATCGACAGCCACAATCTTGCCGGTCACCAACGCAAGCTCGTCGACCGGTCGGAGAGTGGAAAGCGTTGCCGACGGCAGCGCGGCCGCGCACGGCCTCGCCGTGATGCGCTCGGCGGCCCATACGCCCCCGCCGACAGTCGCGGTCAACATCACCAGCCAAGAGATCAGGACAATCCGGCGCATCTCGCGTCCTCCGCAGTTGGTCCGCAGGAACACCAGACATCGAATTCGAATCGGTCGATCGCAAGGCAGTCTCGCTCAACTTCCCGCGAGCGGCTTCCTCTCGGGATCACCTCATGCGGACACCCTGCGCCGGCGCAGCAGGATATAGAAGGCGCCGCTGCCGCCGTGACGGGGGTGCGCCGTGCGAATGGCCGCCACGGATACCCGATTGTCGGCACGCTCGAGCCAACCCGGGAATTCAGCCCGGATGCGGCCACCGAAAACACGACCCCCCTCCAGCCGCAGGCCCTTGCCGGTGACGATCAGCACGATGCGGAGTCCCTGCTCGCTCGACTCGGCGAGGAATTGCGCGGCCGCCCGCTCGGCGGCAACCAGCGTCATGCCGTGCAGGTCGAGCTTCGCCTCGGGCACCCGCCGTCCGCGCGACAGGGCGCGGTCGACGTCGCGATCGAATGGCTGCAGGGCACGGGACTTCGTCTGGGGCGGCGGCGATGGCAGCGATCGTTCGCCGGATCTCGCCGGGCGCTCGGCCTGCGGCTTCGCGACGACAGGCCGGCGACGCCCCTTGAGCGGGCGCACATCCGCCATCGCCGCCTTGAACAGATCGAGGTCCCTGGCCATGGCATTTCGTCTAGCCTTGGCCGTTGGCCGGGTCTACACAGCGCGCCATGGCCCGACCGCTACCCACCCAGCCCGACCCTGACCTGCAGAGCGGCCTGCAGCTGCTGCGTGCCGGCATGTTCGACCGCGCCGAACCGTTGTTCCGCTCGGCCCACGGACGCTACGGCGACCGGCCGGAGATCCTGCATTATCTTGCCGTCTGCCTGTCTCAGCGCGGTGCGTTCGCCGAAGCCGAGACGCTGTGGCGCAAGGCGATCGCCAAAGATCCCAGCGAGCCGATGTTGTCCTACAACCTCGGCCTGGTGGCCCGCCAGCAGGGCAAGCTCGACGAAGCCGCCAAGCGCTTCCGCGACACCATTCGCCGCCAGCCTTTCCATATCGACGCGCGGCTCGCGCTCGCCTCGCTCCATGTCGACCAGGGCCGCCTTGCCGCCGCGGAGCGCGAGCTCGCGGAGATCATCGCGAACATCGAGAAGGCGATCGAGCAGCCCGACGGCGACAAGCTGAAGCCGCTGGCCGCGCGCTGCCGCAACATGCTGGGCCACGTGCTTTATCGCCTCGGCAATCATTCGACGGCGGTCGAGGTCCTCGACATGGCCATGGCGGATGCGGGCGATGATGTGCCGCGGCAGGCCCAGATCCGCGGCGACCGGGCGCTTGCCCTGAGTGGACTGGGCGAACACGAGCAGGCGATCCCCGAGGCCGAGCGGGCGCTGGCGCTGATGCCGCAAAATCCCACGCTCAACCATGTGCTGGGCTTCGTGCTGTACTCCGCCGGGCGGATCTCCGATGCGATGGCACCGATCCGCAACGCGCTGGCCATCGACCCGACGCTGATGCCGGCGCTGCGGACCCTGGCCATGGCGCAAAGCGCGGCCGGCCAGGCCGACGAAGCGAGCGAGACACTGCAGCAGGCGCTCCGCCACGACCCGCGCGACCGCGATGCGCTGTTGCGCCTGTCGGTGCTCCACATCGAAGGCAAGCGTCACGCCGCGGCGACCGAGCTGCTCGAGGCGCATCTCAAGGCGATGCCCGACGACGTCCGCGCCATGAACAATCTTGGCCTGGCGTTGCGCGGGCTGAAGCGCTTCGACGAGGCCCGGCGCACGCTCAAGCGGGCGTCGCGTCTGGCGCCGGACGATCCGCTGGTCCTGACCAATCTCGCCAGCGTGCTGGTCGACCTGGGCCGCGCCACGGAGGCGCGTTCGCTGCACGAGCATGCGCTACGTGGCCTGCCAAACGATGCCCGCCTCCTCACCAACTACGGCATTTGCCTCTCGGTCCTGGGAGAGAAGGACAGGGCGCGCGAGACGCTGGACGCCGCTCTAGCCGCCAATCCCGCCAGCGCCGAGGCGCTGGAGGCCCGCACGAGCCTCGACGCGTGAGCGCCGGTCATGAGTGAGGGCGCCGATCATCTGGCGGAGGTCCTGCGCCGTATCGCTGAAGCGGCGCGAGCGGCCGGACGCGACCCCGCCGACGTCACCTTGGTCGCGGTATCCAAGACCCATGGCCCCGACAAGGTGCGCGAGCTGCTTGCCGCCGACCAGCGCGTGTTCGGCGAGAACCGTGTGCAGGAAGCCGAAGAAAAGTTCCCGGCGCTCAAGGCGGAATACCCGGACCTGCAGCTCCACCTGATAGGCCCCCTGCAGACCAACAAGGCACGCGAAGCGGTGGCCTTGTTCGACGTCATCGAGTCGGTCGACCGGGAACGGCTGGCCGCGACGCTCGCCAAGGAGATGGCGCGGGCCGGGCGACGGCCCGAGTGCTTCATCCAGGTCAATACCGGCGAGGAACCGCAAAAGGCCGGCATCCTGCCCGCCGCGCTCGATGCATTCGTCGCCGCCTGCCGCGACGTCCACAAGCTGCCGGTGGTGGGCCTGATGTGCATCCCGCCAGTCGACGAGGAGCCGGCGCTGCATTTCGCCCTGCTGGTCAAGATGGCGGCACGCAACGGTCTCGGCAAGGTCAGCATGGGCATGAGCGCCGACTACGAGATCGCCGTCAGGCTGGGCGCCACGCATGTCCGCGTCGGCAGTGCACTGTTCGGGACGCGTCACTGAAGCCGAATGCCTGAGCTGCCTGAAGTCGAAACCGTTCGCCGCGGCCTGGTTCCCCGCCTGGTCGGCCGGCGCATCGTGCGTCTGATCCAGCGGCGGCGCGACCTCCGGATGCCGCTGCCCACCCGGTTCGCCCGCAGGGTCGAGGGCCGTACCGTGCAGGCCATCGACCGGCGCGCCAAGTACCTTCTCGTCCGTCTCGACGACGGCCAGACCCTGGTTGCCCATCTTGGCATGTCGGGCCGCATGACCCTGCACGACGCGACGAGCGCGGCCGAGCATCCGTTCCAACGCCACGACCACGTCGTTCTCGAGACCGACGAGGGTTGGCAGGTTCGCTTCAACGACGCGCGCCGCTTCGGGTTGATGCTCCTGCTGCCCTCCGAAAAGGTACAAGGACACAAGCTATTCAAGGGACTTGGACCGGAGCCGCTCGACGATGCCTTTGACGGCGCCGCCTTGGCAGCGCGTCTCAAGGGACGACGCACGCCCATAAAAGCAGCACTGCTCGATCAGAAGACACTTGTCGGTGTCGGCAATATCTACGCCTGCGAGGCATTGTTCCTGTCGGGGATCTCACCCCGGCGTTCGGCCCACACTGTGCAGGGCGAGCGGGCCGATCGGCTGGTCGGAGCCCTGAAGGCTGTGCTGCTGCGCTCCATCGACGATGGCGGCTCGACCTTGCGCGATCACGTGCAGCCGGGTGGCGAGCTTGGCTATTTCCAGACCCGGTTCAACGTCTACGACCGTGCAGGAGCGGTCTGCCCGACCCGCGATTGCGGCCGGACCGTGAGGCGGCTGGTGCAATCCGGTCGCTCGACCTTCTATTGCGCTCACTGCCAGCGCTAACGCACATTCAGCCAAGAGCCGCCGCTCAGCCGGGAGGAAACCGTGGCCGCCTACCAGAACATCAAGACCGAGACCAAAGGCCGGGTCGGGATCATCCGCCTCGACCGCCCGAAGGCACTCAACGCGCTCTGCGCCGACCTGGTGCGCGAGCTTGGGCAGGCGCTCGACGGTTTCGAAGCCGATCCGGGCATCGGCTGCATGGTACTGACCGGCAGCGACAAGGCGTTCGCCGCCGGCGCCGACATCAAGGAGATGAAGGACAAGACCTACCAGGACGTCTTCCTGCAGGACTTCATCACCGTCGGATGGGAAAAGGTGAGCCAGGTGCGCAAGCCGATCGTCGCCGCAGTGGCTGGATATGCCCTCGGCGGCGGCTGTGAGATGGCGCTCATGTGCGATTTCATCATTGCCGCCGACAATGCACGCTTCGGCCAGCCCGAGATCACGCTCGGCACCATTCCGGGCGCCGGTGGCACCCAGCGCCTGCCGCGCTTCATCGGCAAGTCAAAAGCGATGGACATGGTGCTGACCGGTCGCATGATGGATGCCAGCGAGGCTGAGCGGTGCGGTCTCGTCAGCCGGGTCGTACCTTTGGCGCAACTGATCGACGATGCAGTGGCGACAGCCGAGAAGATCGCCGGCATGTCGCTGCCCGCCACCATGGTCGCCAAGGAAGCGGTCAATCGGGCGTTTGAGACCACGCTGGCCGAAGGCGTACGCTTCGAGCGCCGGACCTTCCATGCGACCTTCTCCTTCGCCGATCGCGCCGAAGGCATGAGCGCCTTCGCCGACAAGCGCAAGCCGGCCTGGAAACACCGCTAATTTGGGTCTTTTGGCGGGGTTGACCGGCCCTGCCGCGGTTCGTATAAGCGCGCCCTTCCGAGGAACGAGGATCGAATGGCTAATCACAAGTCGGCCGAGAAGCGCGCCCGCCAGACCAAGCGCCGCACCGCCGTGAACGGCGCCCGCCGCAGCCAGCTACGCGGCTCGATCAAGAAGGTCGAGCAGGCGATCGCCGCTGGCGACAAGAAGGCGGCGGCCGCCGCACTGCGCGCAGCTCAACCGGAGATTCAGCGCGGTGCCGCCAGCCGCGTGATCGCCAAGAACGCTGCAGCGCGGCGCGTGTCACGGCTGAATGCGCGCATCAAGGCAATGGCTTGATGCAACTTCGCCTGCAGACGATGTGAACGCCGCTCGCTCGAGCGGCGTTTTGCTTTTTGCGCGGCGCCAAAAAAAATCTGAAATTATTTTGGCGTCGTTCCGACAAGAAAGCTTGGTTGGCAATTTGGCGAATTCCATACGATTCGCCTTTATCGAAGCACGACGCGGCGCCAGCGCTAGATGTTGAGGCGCGTCATCGATTGCGAGTGCTGCGCCGTCCGCGAGGAATCGAATCACAAGATGAAGTCAATCGACTCGCGCGACGAGAAATATGAATCACGTGCGGAGATGCGCCGTGAGGCATTTGCGCTGCTGAAGGAGTCTGTCTAAGAGTCGGCTTGTCGCGACGGGGCGTGGGGCGCTGATCGCGAGCCAAGGCGGAGACGGGGGGCATCCTCTTCGCCAGCAAGACCAAGGGGAGACAGCCGCAGCAATTAGCACAAGCGACGGTCCAGAAGAAGCGTCTCCTCTACGACGCTCGCCACAGAATTCCGTCGCCGGTGTTATGCTGCGTTTCATCCTCGGGTCCGTGGCTCGCCATCCGTGCCCTGGTCGAACAATGAATGAAGCGGGGGCCATGTCGAACAACAATAAGATCGCTGGCACATATCAAGTGTCCCCCGCTGCCGGCTACGCCGGCGACGTGGCGCCGGCGACCGCCTGGAAGATCCTGAGCGAGCACAAGGATGCGGTGCTGATCGACGTGCGCACCCGCGCCGAGTGGAGCTATGTCGGCCTGCCCGACCTCGACTCGCTCGCCAAAAAACCAGCCCTCCTGGAATGGCAGGTTTTTCCAAGTATGCAGCCGAACCCCGAGTTCGTGAGCGCGCTGACCGGCGCCATCGCGGACAAGGAGACGCCGCTGCTCTTCATATGCAGAAGTGGAGCTCGATCGGCCGCGGCGGCGAAAGCCTTGTCCGCGGCCGGCTACAGTACATGTCTCAATGTGGCGGACGGGTTCGAGGGTCCGCTGGACGCGCAGGCGAGACGCGGTTCGGCGGGCGGATGGAAGGCAGCAGGACTTCCCTGGAGACAAACGTGAACAAAATTCTTTTTCCGACGTCGGGCAACGACGCAGCGTACAGTCAAAAGAGCGTGGCGGGGGTTGAAATGGATGATGGGGGCCGCAAAGAACTTGAGACGCACTGGACACGCGTCTGCGATCGGCTCCGCAAGGAAATCGGCGACAAGGCCTTCAAGACCTGGTTCGGCGAGGTCGAGCTGGGCGAATTGAGGGCCGGCAAGCTGCGCCTCTACGCGCCCACGCGCTTCGTGCGCGACTGGGTGAGCCGCCACTACGGCGATCGCGTGCTCGCCTACTGGCAGGCGGTCAACACCACGGTGTCGAGCGTCGAGGTCAACCTCGTGCCGCCGCCCGCGCCGCGTCGTCCCAACGACATCATTGCCATGCCGCCGGTTCCCACGCCGCAGAACATCTATCAGGCGCCGATGCCTCGACTGGGACCGTCGATCGGCCGCGGCGCCGAGGAGACGTTCCAGGGGCCCGAGGCGCGCTACACCTTCGCGAACTTCGTGGTCGGCAAGCCGAACGAGTTCGCCTATGCGGCCGCGCGCAATATTGCAGAGCAGGATCGGCCGCTGCCCGAGCGCAACCCGCTCTACATTTTCGGCGGCGTGGGACTCGGCAAGACCCATCTGATGCAC
Organism: uncultured Reyranella sp.; assembly: GCA_964533955.1. Taxonomy (GTDB): domain Bacteria; phylum Pseudomonadota; class Alphaproteobacteria; order Reyranellales; family Reyranellaceae; genus Reyranella. Next base: position 37,548 of record CAZHQA010000006.1, read on the forward strand.
GCCATCTGGCATGCCATCCGCGAGCGCGACCCCAAGCAGCGTATCCTCTACCTTACGGCCGAAAGCTTCGTGAACCGCTTCATCCAGGCGCTGAGGACGAAGAACACCAATCAGTTCAAGGAGCTGTTCCGCAATGTCGACGTCCTGATGGTCGACGACGTGCAATTCATTTGCGGCAAGGAGGCGACTCAGGACGAGTTCTTCTTCACCTTCAATTCGCTGGTCGAGCAGAACAAGCAGATCGTGCTGTCGTCCGAGAAGCCGCCGAGCGAACTGCAGGACATCGAGGAACGGATGCGGTCCCGGCTGGGTTCGGGCCTCGTGGCCGACATCCATTCGTCGACCTACGAGCTGCGGCTGTCCATCCTGCAGACCAAGGCCGAGGGTGCGCGCGTTCCGGTGCCGCTGGCGGTGCTCGAGTTCCTGGCGCACAAGATCAACACTAACATCCGCGAGCTCGAAGGCGCGCTCAATCGGGTGGTTGCACATGGTCAGCTGATCGGCCGCGAGATCACCGTCGAGATGGCCCAGGACGTCCTGCACGATCTCCTCCGCCAGGCCGACCGCAAGGTCACGGTCGACGAGATCCAGCAACGGGTCGCCGCGCACTACAACATCAAGCTCGCCGAGATGAGCTCGCCCAGGCGCGCCCGTTCGGTCGCCCGGCCGAGGCAGGTCGCGATGTACCTCGCCAAGCAACTGACCACGCTCAGCCTGCCGCAGATCGGCAAGCGCTTCGGCAACCGCGACCACACCACGGTGATGCATGCCGTGCGCAAGATCGAGGAACTGAAGGTTTCCGACCTTTCGATTGCAGAGGACGTCGAGTTGCTCAAGCGCCAGTTGCAAGGCTAGGCGGCCATCGCAGGGAGATGTGAAACGGGGCCGGAAAGGCCCCGTTTTTCGTGGCTAAATCAGGCCTTAAGAGCCTCAAATTGCGGGTGAAATTGCTTCCCGCGGCGGCCTTGCATGCTATACTCTGCAACCGTTCCGCAATGGCTCTTTCGGGGCTGCGAAACGGGGTGTCTAAACCGCCTATTTTGGCCCCTCGTTACGGCGAGCAAACCATGAAACTGACGATCGAACGGGCAGCGCTTCTGAAGGCTCTGGCCCATGTCCAGAGCGTTGTCGAACGGCGGAACACGATTCCCATCCTGTCCAACGTCCTGATCACCGCGCAGAAGGGCCGCCTGAGCCTCGCCGCCACTGACATGGATCTCGCCATCACCGAGACCGTCGAGGCCGCCGCCGCCAAGGCCGGCTCGACCACGGCGCCGGCCCATACGCTCTACGAGATCGTGCGCAAGCTGCCCGACGGCGCGCAGGTCGAGCTCGAGACCTCGAGCGATGGCAACAGTCTCACCATCCGCGCCGGTCGCTCGCGCTTCACCCTGCAGTGCCTGCCGCCGGCCGATTTCCCGGCGATGAACGAGGGCGACCTGCCGCATCGCTTCCAGCTGCCGGCGACCGACCTCAAGGGCATCATCGACCGCACCCGGTTCGCCATCTCCAATGAGGAGACGCGCTATTACCTGAACGGCATCTACTTCCATGCCGCCAAGGCCGGCGGCACCGACGTGTTGCGCGGCGTCGCCACCGACGGCCATCGGCTGGCCCGCGTGGAGGTCCCGCTGCCCAAGGGCGCCGGCGACATCCCGGGCGTGATCGTGCCGCGCAAGACCGTGGGCGAAGTCCGCAAGCTCCTCGACGAAAGCGACGGCTCGGTCGACATCGAGCTCTCCGATACCCGCATCCGCTTCGCCAGCGGCAACGTCACCCTGGTCTCCAAGCTGATCGACGGCACCTTCCCCGACTACGAGCGGGTGATCCCGACTGGCAACGACAAGGTGCTGAACGTGCCGTGCAAGGAATTTGCCCACGCCGTCGATCGCGTCTCGACCATCTCGACCGAGAAGTCGCGCGCCATCAAGCTCGCGGTCGCCAAGGGCGTCGTCACATTGTCGGCCACCAGCCCCGATGCCGGCAGCGCCAGCGAGGAGATCGAGGTCGAGTACAAGGCTGCTGCGCTGGAGATCGGCTTCAATTCCCGATATCTGCTGGACATCACCGAGCAGATCGCCGGCACGGAGGCGCGCTTCCTGATGGCCGACGCCGGGTCGCCCACGCTGGTACGCGACGGTGCCGACGAGAGCGCGCTCTACGTGCTCATGCCGATGCGGGTATGACGGCGCCGCCGATCAACGCCCTCGCCTGTTCTCCCGACGCCGTTACCGGTGCAGCGCCGGCGCTGCTCGCCGTGCGCCAGCTGCGGCTGACCGACTTCCGCAACTACCGCCAGCTCCGGCTCGACTGCGATCTCTCGCCGGTGGTGCTGGTGGGTGCCAACGGCGCGGGCAAGACCAACCTCCTGGAGGCGTTGAGCTTCCTGGTCCCCGGCCGCGGGCTTCGCCGGGCGCGACTGGACGAGGTCTGCCGCCGACGGATCGGCGCGAACGGGCGGGGCGAGGAGCCCGATACGACCGCCTGGGCGGTGGCCGCCACCCTGGACACGCCCGACGGGCGCCTGGCGATCGGCACCGGCCTGGAGCCGGCCCGCAGCGAGACCGCCCTGCCGCGCCGCGTGGTGCGCATCGACGGCCGTCCGGCATCCAGCCAGACTGCGCTCGGCCTGCATGTTGCGGCCGTGTGGCTGACCCCGCAGCTCGATCGGCTGTTTCTCGACGGGCCCGGCGAGCGCCGCCGTTTCCTCGACCGGCTGGTCACGGCGCTCCATCCCGAGCATGCCGGCGATGCGGCGGCCTATGACAATGCGTTGCGCCAGCGCGCCCGCCTGCTCGGCGAGGGGAATCGCGACCCGCACTGGTTTACCGCCCTCGAGGATACCCTGGCCCGCCACGGCGTGGCGCTGGCGGCCAATCGGGCCGACACCGTGCAACGTCTCGACGCCGCGGCGCGGCTGGGCGTCGGTCCCTTTCCGCGGGCCTCGCTTGCCATGACGGGCGAGATCGACGGCTGGCTCGCCTCGATGGCGGCCATCGATGCCGAGGACAGGATGCGCGCCGAGCTTGCGGCCAGCCGCTCGCGCGATGCCGAGGCCGGCACGACATCCTGTGGGCCGCACCGCAGCGACCTTGCGGTGCGCCACCTAGACCTCGACCTGCCGGCGGCCGAAGGCTCGACCGGCCAGCAGAAGGCCCTGCTGGTGTCGATCGCGCTCGCCCATGCCAGGCTGGTGGCTCTGTCGCGGGGCCGCCCGCCTCTCCTCCTTTTGGACGAAATTGCTGCCCATCTAGATGCTGAACGCCGGGCCGCCCTGTTCGAAGAAGTGCTGGCGCTCGGCGTGCAGAGCTGGATGACCGGCACCGACGCCGACCTCTTCAAGCCGCTCGCCGGCCGCGCGCAGCTTTTGCGCGTGGCCGACGGATCGATCGCGGCGAGCTGAAACCCTCTTTCAGGACGACAGTGACAGTAATGAGCGACAACGATCAGGGTCCCAACGGCAACGGCAATGGCGACGACTACGACGCCGATTCGATCAAGGTCCTGCGCGGCCTCGAGGCTGTGCGCAAGCGTCCGGGCATGTATATCGGCGACACCGACGACGGCACCGGCCTGCACCACATGGTCTACGAGATCGTCGACAATGCGATCGACGAGGCGCTGGCGGGCTATTGCGACCGCGTCGACGTGATCATGCATGGCGACGGCTCGGTCACGGTGCGCGACAACGGCCGCGGCGTGCCGGTCGACATCCACAAGGAAGAGGGCATTTCCGCCGCCAATGTGATCTTCACCCAGCTCCATGCCGGCGGGAAATTCGACCAGAATTCCTACAAGGTGTCGGGCGGCCTGCATGGCGTCGGCGCCGCCGTGGTCAATGCGCTGAGCGCCCAGCTCGACCTGCACATCTGGCGCAACGGCAAGGAATACTTCCTGCGCTTCCGCCACGGCGAGCCCGAGAGGGATCTCGAGCTGGTCGGCGACGCCCCCGACGGCAAGCGCGGCACCGAGGTCACCTTCCTGCCCTCGACCGGCACCTTCACCAAGACGGAGTTCGACTTCTCGACCCTGGAACACCGGTTGCGCGAACTGGCCTTCCTGAATTCGGGCGTACGCATCGTGCTGTGCGACGAGCGCGGCGCCGAACCCAAGGTCTCCGAGCTGTTCTACGAGGGCGGCGTCGAGGCGTTCGCCAAGTATCTCGACCGCAACAAGCAGGTGCTGCACAATCCGCCGGTGTCGATCCGCGGCGAGAAGGAAGGCATCTCCGTCGAAGTCGCCATGCAGTGGAACGACAGCTACCACGAGACCATGCTGTGCTTCACCAACAACATCCCGCAGCGTGATGGCGGCACCCACCTGGCGGGCTTCCGCGGTGCGCTCACGCGCACGCTGAACAAGTACGCCGACGAAGGCGGCATCGCCAAGAAGGAGAAGGTTTCGCTCACCGGCGAGGACATGCGCGAGGGACTGACCTGCGTGCTGTCCGTCAAGGTGCCCGATCCCAAGTTCTCCTCGCAGACCAAGGACAAGCTGGTTTCGTCCGAGGTCCGGCCGGTGGTCGAATCGGTGGTCGGCGAAAAGCTCGGCCAATGGTTCGAGGAGCATCCGTCGGAGACACGCAAGATCCTCACCAAGGTGGTCGAAGCGGCCGCGGCACGCGAGGCGGCGCGCAAGGCCCGGGAACTCACCCGCCGCAAAGGCGCTCTCGACGTCAGCTCATTGCCGGGCAAGCTCGCCGACTGCCAGGAGCGCGATCCGGCGCTGTCCGAACTGTTCATCGTCGAGGGCGATTCGGCCGGCGGCTCGGCCAAGCAGGGCCGCAACCGCGCCAACCAGGCCATCCTGCCGTTGCGCGGCAAGATCCTGAACGTCGAGCGGGCGCGCTTCGACAAGATGCTGAGCTCGCAGGAGATCGGCACACTGATCACCGCGCTCGGCACCGGCATCGGCCACGATGACTTCAACCGTGAAAAGCTGCGCTACCACAAGATCATCATCATGACCGACGCCGACGTCGACGGCAGTCACATCCGCACGCTGCTGATGACCTTCTTCTATCGCCAGATGAAGGAACTGATCGATCACGGCCATCTCTACATCGCCCAGCCGCCGCTCTTCAAAGCGGCCAAGGGCAAGTCGGCGATCTACCTCAAGGACGAGCGTGCACTCGACGATCACCTGATCGCCACCGGACTGGAAGGCGCCACGTTGCGGCTGGGCAATGGCACGGTCCAGGCGAGCGAAGACCTGCGCCGCACCGTCGACATCGCCCGCTCGGTCACCAACCTGGTCAAGCCGCTGTCCCTGTCGCGCCGCGTCACCAGCCAGGCGGTGATCGAACAGGCCGCCATCGCCGGGGCCTTCAAACCCGACATCCTCAACGACGCCGAGCTTGCCCGGCAGACTGCGGACTACATCGCCCGCCGCCTGGACGCCGTCAGCTCGCCGCTCGAGCGCGGCTGGACAGGCGATCCCACACCCGATGGCGGACTGGCCTTCAGCCGCCGCCTGCGCGGTGTACAGGAACGCCACGTCGTCGACGGGCCGCTGATCAAGAGCGCCGAGGCGCGCAAGCTCGACGGCCTGGCGCCCGAACTGCAGGCCGTCTACCAGCGGCTCGGGACGTTCGTGACCAAGGACAAGGAGACGCCGATCGCCTCGCCGACCGAGCTGTTTGCGGCGGTGCTCGAGGCAGGCCGCAAAGGTGTCGCAATCCAGCGCTACAAGGGTCTCGGCGAGATGAATCCCGACCAGCTTTGGGAAACCACGCTCGATCCGGAGGCGCGTACCTTGCTCCAGGTCAAGATCAACCACGCCGACGAAGCCGACGAGATCTTCTCCACCCTGATGGGCGACGTGGTCGAGCCGCGCCGCGAGTTCATCCAGGAGAATGCCCTCAAGGTGGCGAATCTCGATGTCTAGGGCTCTTGTGCTCCTCGCTGCGTTCTTGTGCTGGGCCGGCGCGGCCGTCGCCCAGCCCGCCGCGGCGCCGACGACGCATCCCGGCACGAAGCTCAACTTTCCGCCCACGCTCGGCGGGGCGACCTTCATGGCGTCGTTCAATCACGGCAACGCCGTCAGCTACAAGTATCTTGCCGGCAAGGTCCAGCTCACCGTCCAGATTTTCGACGGAGGTCGGCGGGTACCGGCGGGCAGCGTCAGCCCGGCCATCATCACCGAATTCAGCTCCGAAATGGCCGAGGCCGAACAGCAGGCCCGCGCCGGAGGCCTTACGGGCTTCGAGAAGCCGGCCGCTCCCGCCAGCTGCACCTACGGCGCCATCGTCTTCAGCTGCACAGTGTACAGCGCCGCGTCGGGCAATGGACGCGTCTATGGCAAGTTCCTGCTGACCGGATACCGCGACAGCTTCGTCAAGATCATTGCCGAGTGGAGCCAGGCCGACAGTGCGACCGTGGTCGACGCCGACAAGGCGCTCAGCGCTTTTGTCCCGGCCCTGATGCAATAACCCGGGCGGCCGCTCAAAGCACCATCTGGGTCTGCGTCACGACCGCCACCAGCTTGCCCTCGGCAGTGGTGATGCGCGTCGTCCAGACCATGGTGCGCCGGCCGCGATGAACCGGCGTGGTCTCGCCGATCACCGTGGCGCCGAGCGGCGCCGGCCCCAGGAAGTTCGTCTTGCTCTCGATCGTGGTCGTGCCCTTGCCCTCGGGCAGGTTGAGGACGGTGGCGGCGGCACCCAGCGTGTCGGCGAAGGCCATGATCGCCCCGCCATGCAGGATTTCGGGACGCGTGCAGAGGTCGGCGCGCACCACCATCTCGGCCTTCACGCCGGTTTCGCTCGCCACGAGGTACCGCAGGCCGAGGACCTTGGCGAACGGCAGCTGGCGGTCGTTGAGGAATTGAACCTTGTCCATCGCGGGCCTCCCTTGACGTCCCTACCTAGCGGCGACGCACCTGGCCAGCAATTATGCCCGAGGTAATCGGCAGACCCGAGGTCGGGTGCTAGCCTCGTGCCATGGTCAACCAGCACGCCGTCGTCCCTGCCCAGCCCGACCTGTTCGGCCCAATGCTGCGGGCCTGGCGCCGCCGGCGTGGCGCCAGCCAGCTGGCCCTCGCCCTGCAATCGGGCGTATCTCAGCGCCACGTCAGCTTTCTCGAGTCCGGTCGCGCCCGACCGAGCCGCGAGATGGTGGTGCAGCTCACCTCCGCCCTCGACGTGCCGCTGCGCCAGCGCAACGCCATGCTGCTGGCCGCAGGCTTCGCGCCGGTCTATCGCGAAAGCAACCTTGCGGCACCCGAACTCACTCCTGTGAGGCAGGCGATCGATCGCATGCTGAAGCAGCAGGAGCCCTATCCGGCCGTGGTGATCGACCGGCTCTGGAACCTGCTCGAGGCCAATGAGGCCGCCGTGGCGTTCACCATGTTCCTGCACGAAGGCCCTCCGCCCGCGCCGCCGCCCGGCAAGCAGCCCAACCTCCTGCGTTCGCTGCTCGATCCCAAGGGACTGCGGCCCAAGCTCGCCAACTGGGAAGAGGTGGCGCGTTATCTCGTGTCGACCACCTATGCCGAAATCCTGGCCGATGGCGGCGAGCCCAGGGCGCTTGCCTTCATCGAGGAGGTGATGGGCTATCCCGATGTACCGGCGTCGTTCCGCAAGCTGCGCTTCGAGGATCGGCCGCCGCCGGTGTTGACCCTCGACTATATCGTCGGCGGCAAATCGCTGTCGGTCTTCACCACCATCGCCACCCTGGGCACGCCACAGGACGTCACCCTGCAGGAAGTGCGCATCGAATGCTTCTTCCCGGCTGACGAGCGCAGCGACGCCTTGTTCAAGAGCCTGGCGGCGAAGAGCTAGATCAACCGAGGTCGTCGACGTCGTTGCGCAGCTTCTGGCCGCCGCGGAAGCGGGCGAGGTTGTCGAGGAAGATCTCGAAGATCGCCTCGTTCTGGCCCAGCGAATGGCTGGCGGTATGCGGCGAGACCAGCACGTTGGGCATGTCCCAGAGCGGCGAGTCCTTGTCGAGCGGCTCGCGTTCGAAGACGTCGAGATAGGCCCCGGCGAGCCTGCCCGTCTGCAAGGCCGCAATCACGTCCTTCTCGACAGCAATCTCGCCGCGCGAGACGTTGATCAGATGCGAGCCGTCCGGCATGGCGCCGAAGACCGCCGCGTTGGCGATGCCGCGCGTGAGCGGCGAGGCCGGGCAGCAAAGGATCAGCCAGTCGGCGCCGGGCAGGACCCCGGCCAGGTCGGCATAGGCAATGGTACGCGCGCACGGCGCCACCGGCTCGGCGCTGCGCCGCACGCCGATCGTGCTCACGCCCAGAACCTTGAGCAGCGTCGCGATGTTCCGACCGATCGGGCCCAGTCCGACGATCACCGCACACTGTCCCTTGAGATCGCGCGGCGAGCGCTCGCCCAGCCGGGGTTCCCAGGCATGCCGGCGCTGGGCGTCGGCCAGCAACGGAAAGCGGCGGTTGATGGCGATCACCGCACCCAGCACGCTATGCGCGACGGTCATCGCCGTGGCGCCGGAGGCCGTGGTGACCTTGACGCCGCGGCCGCGCAACTCGCGATAGATCGGTCTTTCTGCGCCGGCGGGATGGATCTGCAGCCATTTCAAGCGGGGCGACTTGCGCACCGCGGCATCGAAGCCCTGCAGTTCCGCCGTCGGATTGTTCGAGCTCGACTTGCCGGTGACCTCGCGCGTCATGAAGGCGATATCGGCGTCGCTCGGCCCCTCGACTGCCAGCGCCTCTTCCGCGGTCAGGAACGTGAGACTACCGGCGGGAACAGCGGCCTCGATGCGAGGACCCCAGGTACGCAACGCGAAGGCGGACAGCAGAAGCTTGGGCATCGACCGATATTACACGGCTGTCGCCTCACGCAGGGCATCGTCGATGGTGCCGACATAGGTCGCCTTTGGCGGGCGGATGCCGGCGGCGAGCAGCACACGCCGGACGGCTGGGCTCGCACCGGTGATATAGAGCTTCACCTCATGTCGCACAGTCCGGCGGGCAAGTGACGCGATCACGTTGGCGGCGGTGGAATCGACGAGTGGCACGGCGGTGAAATCGAGGACGAATGCCCGGTGCTGATCGCCGATCCGATCCAGCACGGCACCCACCATCGAGGCAGTGCCGAAGAAAAATGCCCCGGTCAGGCGGTAAACCACAACCTTGTCGCTGCTGGCGGCGTGCGAGTCGTAGGCCGATCGCGGTTCGGCGGTATCTGCCCGATCGCCAGGCACGAGCGGCGTTCCCGACTGAATGCCGGCGCTCTGCGCCATCCGATGCAGCACCAGGATGGCGCCAATCGCGCAGCCGACGACGATGCCTTCAGTGAGGTCGCGGAAAACGGTCAGCCCGAAAGTGGCGAGCAGTACGGCCGCGTCGCCGCGCGAACTGCGCAGGAGAGCGGCGACCTGGTGTTTTTCGGCCATGTTCCAGGCCACTGTCGCCAGCACGCCGGCGAGGGCGGCGAGCGGGATGTAGCTGGCAAGCGGTGCCGCAAGCAGAATGAACAGGAACAGGAACAACGCATGCGCGATGCCGGCAATTGGCCCCCGCGCGCCGGCCCGGACGTTGGTCGCCGTGCGCGCGATCGTGCCAGTGACGCAGATGCCGCCGAACAGTGCGCTGCCGACATTGGCGACGCCCTGCGCCACCAACTCGCAGTTCGAGCGGTGGCGTCGGCCGGTCATGCCGTCGGCCACGACAGCCGACAACAGCGATTCGATCGCGCCCAGCAGGGTGAAGGCAAGCGCGTCGGGCAGCACTTCCTGCATCTTGGCTAGCGAGAAGGCCGGCCACTGCGGCGTGGGAAATGCCGAAGGAATGCCGCCAAAGCGCGTGCCGATGGTTTCGACCGGAAGGCCGAACGCCCAGGTCGCGACGGCGGTCGCCGCCACCGCGACCAGCATACCGGGCAGATGCGGACGCCACCTGCGCAGTCCGACGATCAGGCCGATCGAGGCCAGCGCGACCGCGACGGCAAGCGGATTCACGGTGGCGCTCGCTTCGGCGAATGCCGCGAGCTTGGGCACGATCGGTCCAGGTTCCTTTCCCGGTAGCCTGAGACCCAGCAGGTCGTGGATCTGACTGGCGAAGATGATGACGGCGATGCCCGCCGTGAATCCGACCGTCACCGGATAGGGAATGAACTTGATGTAGGTGCCGAGCTTCAGGAATCCCGCCAACATCAACAGCACGCCGGCCATCGCCGTCGCGAGTAACACGCCATCGATGCCATGTCGGTCGACGGCTGTCGCGACCAGCACGATGAACGCCCCCGCAGGTCCACCGATCTGGAAGCGGCTGCCGCCCAACGCCGACACCAGAAAGCCGCCTACGATTGCGGCGTACAGGCCACGCTCGGGCGTGGTGTTCGACGCGACGGCGATCGCCATGGACAAGGGAAGCGCGACGATCGCGACGGTCAAGCCGGCAACGATGTCAGCGCGGAGCGCGCCGAGCCCGTATCCCTCGGAGAGGATCGTGACCAGCTTGGGCGTGAAGAGCTCGCGAAAGCTGGGACGCGGCTCGACGAACGATGCGCTCGACTCTACGCTCATTTTAACCAAACGTTTATGTATAATATGTCTATTGAACCACGTCCGAGTTCCACCTGTCTTGAGGCAAATCAAAACGGACTGGCTACCGGCTAGTTTTTCCTGTCGCCGTCGCGCGACGTTAAGGCCTTCACGCGTTCGGCGGCGGCGGCAAAATCAGGGGCGGCATCGGCGCGGCAGGGCAGTGGCCAGCGCGGATTGGGATCGTCGACGAACTCGTCGCGCAGGCGGGCCGCGCAGG
>CAZHQA010000007.1:0-26090 GCA_964533955.1 uncultured Reyranella sp.
TGGTGAGGCACGCCATCCAGGAAGGTATCCCAGTTCATCAGTAGCAGCCCGCCAGGCCGCAGCATGCGCACCATGTCGCGAAGCACTTCCTGGTGGGCAAGCGGCGCAGCGGGGTCGACGGCATCCCGGCTGTCGTACGTGTGTTCCATGACGGAGTTGCAATAGACGACGTCAAAATGCTCGGCAGGCAGTCTATCCTGTCCTGCGAGACCGTAGTGGGTGGTGACGTCGGGACACTCGGAATTGGCATCTTGGCCGATGCCCCAATTCTCGAGCCCTGCGGCTTCGCTGGGCACATCCAGGGCATGCGCCTCGCAGCCAAACTTGGTGTGGAGATACTGGGCGAACTTGGGATTGCCGGAGCCAACATCCAATATGCGCAAGCCGCGCCGGAACTCGATCGCACCCTGAAACCACGGGATATTCCAGTTCCTGAGCCAGGCCGACAAATGGTCGTCGTCCCAGCCGGCAAAGAACAGGTTTGCCTTGATGAGGTGTGGCATCATCGAGCCGCGCGCCCAGTCAAACATCATGCGTCCTCATCCGTTCCGGCTCCCCGATCATCGCCGGCCCCGCCATCTTTTCCACCACGGAGAGGTCGGTTCGTGGGGCGACCGCACCGCGCCGAAGACACGGACAATGCGTCGTTGCCGGTCCGAGTGCTGCAGCACGGCGCGCTGATTGACGAAGAGCGTCCTGGGGTCATGGTAAAGCCGGACCTTCTCGAGGGCCTCCATGCCGCGATCGATCGGCTCGAGGCCGCGGAGGACGAGATTGCGAAACAGCGCGGCAGGTTCCAGCAGCGAATAGACCGTGTCGTCATCGGCATACGCATAGAGATAGCTCCAGATCATGATCCCGCCAGGCGCCAGGCGTCGGGCCGCCGTACTGAGAAGATCGGCCTGGCGGTAGGCGTGATCCGGATCGACCGGCGCCAGGCATTCGGCGCGCTCGAACGACAAGGCAAGAACCAGGTCAAACGCCTGGGAAATCGAGTCGAGCTTGCCCGCCTGGACGGGCGTGAGCGAGGACCCTGCCGCGGCCTTCCGATAGGGCCTCGCGCCGCCGCCGATCTCGATGTCGAGGATCCGCGCCGGCCATTTGCCGGCCATAAGCGAGGTCAGCGTGCCGATCGCCCAACCTTCAAGCCAGTCGTCGATGCCTGCCCCGTCGACCTTCGAGTCCAGCAGCTTCTTGAGGGCGGGGCCTTGAGCATATGTAAACATTGACCCTCGACGGCTGCAAATAACTCTGTCTCGTCAGGCAACTGCGAGCTGCCACGTTCTGCGTCACATCTGGCTGGGCAGCCAGAGCGCAATGATCGGGAAGGCGATCAGAATGACCAACCGCAGCATGTCGGTCACGATGAAGGGCAGCACACCCTTGAATATCGACGAGAACGTGACGTCGGGAATTACACTTTTGATCACGAAGACGTTCATGCCGACCGGCGGGTGGATCAAGCCGAGTTCGACAGTCATCACGATGATCACCCCGAACCACACCGGATCGAACCCGAGCGCAGTCACCACCGGGAAGATGATGGGCACCGTGAGGATGATCATCGCCAGGGCATCCATCAGGCAGCCCAGCACCAGATACATCAGCATGATCAGTGCCAGCACGCCGTAGGCGCCGACGCCGAGGCCGGTCAGGAATTCCGTCACCTTCTGCGGCACCTGGGTGATGGTGAGGAAGTAGCCGAACAGCAGCGCGCCGATCAGCACCGTGAACACCGCCGCCGCCGTCCGAGTAGCCTGCAGGAGCGACGCACGGATCTCGGCCTTGCCCAGCCGGCCGCGCAGCATGCCGAGGATGAACGCGCCGCTGGCGCCCATGCCGCCCGCCTCGGTCGGCGTGAAGACACCGCCATAGAGGCCGCCGATCACCAGCAGGAACAACGCCACCGGCGCCCACACGTCCTTGAGACCCGCCAGCCGGTCCTGCCACGACGACTTGGGTACGGTCGGCAGAAAGTTCGGCCGTACGCGCGTGATCACGGCGATGGTCAGCATGTACATCGTCATGGCGAGCAGGCCGGGGAGAATGCCGGCCTGGAACAGCTTGCCGACATCCTGCTGGGTAATCAGGGCATAGACCGCGAGCACGGTCGACGGCGGCAGCATGGCGCCGAGTGTCCCGCCGGCCGCGATCACGCCAGTAGCGAAGCTCTGTGGGTAGCCGTAACGGCGCATCTCGGGATAGGCGACGGCTGAAAACGTCGCCGCAGTCGCCACCGACGAGCCCGAGATCGCCGCGAAGCCGCCACACGAGACGATGGTCGCGAGCCCGAGCCCGCCCTTGCGGTGGCCGATGAACGTGTTGGCGGCGCGGAACAGTTCGCGGCTGATGCCCGAATGGGTGACGAAGGCGCCCATCAGCAGGAACATCGGGATGACGCCGAACTGGTAGCTGGTCACCGTGCGCATCGACGTCTGTCCGACCAGCTTCAACGCCGGCGCGCCACCGCTCAGGTAGGCGTAGCCGGTGACCCCGACCAGCCCCATCGCCATGCCGACCGGCACGCGCAACAGCATCAGCGCGAACAACACGACGAAGCCCAGCACGGCGACGGTATCGGCGCTCACGCGGCACGTCCCGTATCGTGGATGTCCTCGGGATGGAAGATCAGTCGATAGGTGCGGATGGCGATCAGCACGACCGCCGAAACGTCGCCGGCCCAGGCGACGGCGAAGAACGGCCAGGTCGGCAGGCCGAGGTCGAACGTCAGCACGTGGTCGTTGTAGGTGGCCCGCACCTTGTCGAACAGCGTGTAGGTCTGCACCGTCACGACGAACAGCAGCACCAGCGTGGCGAAGACGTCGATCGCCCGCTTCCAGCGCGGCCCGACCTGCGCCCACACCAGGTCGACGGTGATATGGCCGCCACGATAGGAAGTGGCGGCGATCCCCCAGAAGATCAGGATGCCGAGCAGCATCGAGCCGAAGTCGTACGCGTCGGGGATCTGCGTGCTGAAGAAGCGGCGCAGCAGCACCGAGATGAAGATGTCGGCCGCCACCAGCCCCACGAACAAGGCGGCGATCGCCTCGATCGTGTCGATGATGCGGTCCATCACGCTACGCTTCACCAGCCTGCTCCCATTGCCGGCTGCCCCCGGCCCTTCGGACCACCTCTCCCGAAGAGCGCGGCAGGGAAGGGAACGGCGGCGAGATGCCTGACCTCAAAGGCCCGCGCCATTCTTGGCGATGCTGTCCTGGAGCTCCTTGTAAATCTCGTCCGGCTTGCCGCCCGCCTTGGTGACCGCTTCGGCCCACTGCTTCTGCAGCGGCGCGACCACCGCCTTCCAGGCATTCAGCTGGTCGGGCGTCAGCGGATAGACCTCGTGGCCCGCCGTCGCCAGCATCTTGGGTCGGCCGGCCTTCTCGAAGTCGGCGAACGGCGAGGCGACCTTGACCGCCCACTCGGTGGTGCAGTGATCGTCGATCACCTTCTTCTGGGCCGGCGACATGGCGTCGTACTTCGCCTTGTTCATGGAATAAGTGAAGACCGCGGTAAACAGCGGCACGTCCATGTCGTACTTGGTGACCTTGTCCAGGCCGAACAGGAACATCGAGCCCCACGGGAAGAAGATGCCGTCGGCGACGCCGCGCTCCAGCACGTCGCGCGCCTCGGGCGCCGAAGCCTGCACGTTGGTGCCGCCCAGCATGGTCACCATCTGCCCGATCGTGCTCTGCGGCGGGCGGATCTTCATGCCCTTGATGTCCTCGGGCAGCACGACCTTCTTGCGCCCGTGATAGCCGCCCGGCTCGAGCATGAAGGCGAAGCAGAAGTGCGTATCCTTCATCTCGGCGGCAACGTACTTGCGGTACCAGGCATCGAGCGCCGCCGTTCCCTTCTTGGCGTCGGAGAACATGAAGGGCAACTGTCCCGCCGAGATGATCGGGAAGCGGCCAGGCTGGTAACCCGGATTGACGTAGGTGACGTCGGCAATGCCGTCGCGCGCCATGTCGTAGTGGTCGAATGCCTTGCCGAGCTGTTCGGACGGAAAGATCGTGGTCTTGAGGGTGCCGCCCGACTGCTTCTCGATGTCGGCCGCCCACTCCTTGGTCGCCGGTATCAGCGGATGCGCCGGCGGCAGCCAGATCGAGATCTTGAGATCGACCGTCTTGTCCTGCGCCATTGCCGGCATGCCGAGCAGTCCGAGGGCGACCGCCAGGGCGAGCTTCTTCATTTGGGCGTTCCTCCGTTATTCGTTTGTACTCCCAACATACCGGGTTTATAGGCCGCACCGAAATGGAAGATTCTCTGGCCCCCCGGCGCGCCGCGCTCGAGCTGCTGGTTGCCTGCCTCGACAAGGGCCAACCGCTGGACGAGGCGTTGTCGCGGGACAACAGCTTCCCGGCCCTCGACCCGCGCGACCGGGCCTTCGTGCGGCTGCTGCTCGCCACCACCTTGCGACGCCTCGGTGAAATCGACGAGGTTCTGGGCCTGTTGATCGAGCGACCGCTGCAAGGCGCCAACGCCCTCGGACACCAAGTCCTCAGGCTGGGTGCGGCACAGCTTCTCTTCCTCGGCACCCCGGCACACGCAGCGGTCGATACCGCCGTCGGCCTGATGGAGAGCACGAACCAGACGCATCTCAAGGGGCTGGCCAACGCGGTGCTGCGGCGGGTCGCCCGCCAGGGCGCGGCCCTGCTGGGCGATCGCGATCCAGCGCGGCTCAACACGCCGGGCTGGCTGTGGGAGAGCTGGACTGCGAGTTACGGCGAGGAAGCGACCCGCGCGATCGCCGCCGCCCATCTCATCGAAGCGCCCCTCGATCTGACGACCCGTGCCGATCGCGATTTCTGGGCGGGACGCCTCGACGCCGAGGTCCTGCCGACCGGCACGCTTCGGCGTGCCTCAGGAGGCGCTATTTCAGACCTGCCCGGCTTCGCCGAGGGCACCTGGTGGGTGCAGGACGCCGCTGCCGCCCTCCCCGCGCGCCTGCTCGGTGACCTCGACGGCAAGCGCGTCGCTGATCTTTGCGCGGCCCCCGGCGGCAAGACCTTGCAGCTCAGCGCCGCCGGCGGTGCCGTGACTGCCGTCGACATCTCGGCGCGCCGCATGGCCCGGGTCGGCGAGAACCTGGCGCGCGCCGGGCTCTCGGCCGAGCTGGTGACGGCCGATGCCAGCAAATGGGCGCCGCCCGAAAAGTTCGACGCTCTCCTGCTCGACGCGCCCTGCTCCGGCACCGGTACCTTGCGGCGCCATCCCGACATCGCCTGGCTGAAGGACGAGGAGGACGTAAGCCGCCTCACCATGACGCAAGATCGGCTGCTGATTCACGCGCTCGAGTTGCTGAAGCCCGGCGGCACGCTGGTCTACGCCGTGTGCTCGCTGCAGGCCGATGAGGGGCCGGTTCGCATCGAAGGCCTCCTGGCGCGGGAGAAGCGGCTGCAACGCGTGCCCGTGCAGGCAGCCGAGCTGCCGGGCCTCGCCGAGGCGATCACGCCGACGGGCGACGTTCGCACGCTTCCCTCGATGTGGGCCGAGCGCGGCGGGATCGACGGATTCTACATCGCGCGGCTGCGGCTCGCTTGAACATGTCATCCCGAGGCCGAAGGCTGCGCTCGGGATGACTGCGGAACTCTAGTCCTCGGCAAAGTCCCAACTGTTGCCGTTGAAGCGCTGCAGCTTCATATACTGGATCACGCGGTAGTCGGTCGGGCTGGTGTTGATCGTGCTCCCCGGCAGCAGCAGCGGCAGGTGAAAGTCCTTGAGGCTGGCCGCCTGCTTCATGATGTTCTCGCGCGTCAGGTCGTCACCACACTGGCGCAACACCTGTTCGAGCGTCTTGGCGTACATGTAGCCCGCCTCGTTCAGGCTGTCGCTGAGCTCGGCGGTCGGCATGTTCTCCTTCATCCAGGCCTTCCATTCCTGCACGTCCTTGTCGTTCGCCCATTTGACGTCGGTGACGTCCTTGAGGAATCCGGCCGACAGGATGCCTTTCGACCTGTCGAGCCCGGCCGGCTTGAAGGTCGCGCCGACCGAGGCCGCCCCGAGATGCAGGTAGGTGCGCGGCTTCCATGACAGGTCGTCGAGCTTGGTGATCGCCTGCGCTGCCTGCTTGGCGTAGGTGAACAGGAACAGCGTGTCGGCACCCGTCGCCTTGAGCGCGATGAGCTGGCTGTCGATCGTCGGGTCGGTGGCCTGGAAATTCTGGACGCCGACGATGATTGCCTTCGCCCTCTCGCCCAGGCCGATCTCGAGGCCGTGCAGCAGGTCCTTGCCAAAATCGTCGTTCTGGTAGAGCACCGCCACCCTGGCGTCGGGCTTTTTGGCCAGCAGGTCCCTGGCATAGAAGCCCGCCTCGGCCTGCAGATTTGGCTGCCAGCCCATCGTCCAGGGAAACTTGGACGGATTGTTGAAGTCGGTCGCGCCGGCGGCGATGAAGAGCTGCGGCACCTTCTTCTGGTTGAGATAGGGCCGGATCGCCATGTTGAGAGGCGTGCCGAGCACGTTGAAGACGACAGCCACCTGTTCGCTCTCGACGAGCTTGCGCGCGTTCTCGACCGCCTTGGGCGGCGTATAGCCGTCGTCGAGGCTGATGAACGTGATCTTGCGGCCGTTGATGCCGCCCTTGGCGTTCAACGACTTGAAGTATGCGTCCTCGACCTTGCCGAGCTGCCCGTAGGCCGAGGCCGGACCGCTATAGGCGATGGTCTGGCCGACCTTGATTTCCTGGTCCGATGCTCCCGGTCCGTATTTCGGCTGGGCGGCCGCGGCGCTCGCGATCAGGCAGACAGTCAGAGCCGCCAGGCTTCTCCGTTGCAGCATGTTTCCTCCGGTGGTTTTCTTGTATTCACTCCACGGCCATCCCTGCTTCGCGCACGATCGTCTCGTAGCGCTGGCGCTCGGCCGTGATGAAGCCGGCAAATTCCGCCGGCGTACTGCCGACCGCAACGCCACCCTGCGTCGAGACGACCGAACGCACCGCCGGCAAGCCGACGGCGCGGATCGTCTCGTCGCTTAGCTTCTTGAGCAGGCCGGCCGACATGTTCTTCGGCCCGACCAGCCCGTACCACGCCACCGACTGGTAACCCGGCACCCCCGCCTCCGCGACCGTCGGCACGTCGGGATAGTCGGGGCTGCGCTGGGGCGAACTCACCGCCAACGCGCGCAACTTGCCGGAGGTCACGACCTCCTTCGCGTTCGGCTGGATGATCACCATGTCGAGATTGCCCGCCATCAGATCGAGCTGGGCGGGGTTGCCGCCCTTGTAGGCGACATGGGTCATGGCGAGCCCGGCCATGTGCACGAACAGCGCGCCGGCCAGGTGCTGCGAGGAACCGTTGCCGCCCGAGCCGTAGCTGAGCGGCTTCGGCGCCTTCCTGGCGTAGTCGATGAACTCCTGCAGCGTCCTCACCGGCAGCGACGGATGCACCAGCACGAGCTGCGGAAATGTGGCGAGCAGGCTTATCGGCGTGAAATCGTTGATGCCGTCATACGGCAGTTTCTTGTAGATCAGCGGGTTGATGGCGTGGCCCATCGCCACCGTCGACAGCGTGTAACCGTCGCCGGCCGACTTGGCGACGATCTCTGCCGCCACGACCCCGTTGGCGCCGGCGCGGTTGTCGGCGACCACGACCTGGCCCCAGGTCTCCTGCATGTGCTGACCGACCGCACGCGCCAGCAGGTCGGTCGTGCCGCCCGGCGCGAACGGGATGACCATGCGGATCTGCTTCTCGGGATACCCTTGGGCGCGTGCAACGGCCGGGACGAAGGCTGCTGCAGCCAGCCCCTTCAGAAAGGCATGACGCCTCATTGCAGGTAGTAGCCCGACGGCGTGCCCCTGACCGTGGTGCGCTCGAGATGGCGGATCTCGCCATCCTGATAATCGCCGAGCGCGATGTGCATGGTGCAGCGGTTGTCCCAGAAGACGAGATCGTCCTGCTGCCACTGATGGCGATAGATGAACTGCGGCCGCGTTGCGTGCCTGACCAGGTAGTCGATCAGCGGCCTGCTCTCTTCCGGAGTCATGTCGACCAGGCAGGAGACCTTCTCGCCGATATAGAGCGCCTTCCGGCCGGTCTCCGGGTGCACGCGCACGATCGGCTGGGCGATCGGCGGATTGATCCTGGCCTGCTCCCTCTCGCGCTCGGTATTGGGATCGGTGACCTTGCGCCGTCCGCTGTGAATGGCGTGGAGCGGCTCGATCATCTTCTTCATGCCGTCCGACAGCGTGTCATAGGCCAGGTACATGTTGGTGAACATGGTGTCGCCGCCGACCGGCGGGATGGTGATGCCGCGCAGCAGCGAGCCGAGCGACGGCTCGAGCGTGAACGACATGTCGGAATGCCATTGCTGGCCGGTGTACTTCGACGCCGATTCCTTGCCGTCCTTCTCCGGGATGTTGGTCACGAGCAGGAGCTCGGGATAGTCGGGATGCCGGTCGCGCGGCAGCGAGTCGTGGCGATCGAGCTCGCCGAAGCGGCGGCTGAAGGCGATGTGCTGCTCTCGGGTGATCTTCTGGTTGCGGAACAGCAGGATGCCGCGCTCGAGGAAGGCCCGATGGATCTGGTCAAACTCGGAGTTGCTGAGCGGCCCCGCGAGATCGACACCCTGGACCTCGGCGCCGAGGGCGTGGGAAAGCGGGCGAAAGGACAACGACATGGGCACCCGTCGGTGGTCGGACGCCCCATCATCGCCGATTTCCCCGCCGGGGAAAGGTGCAATCCCGGCGCCCACAGCAGGGTAGCCATGCTCGCGGCTGGCCTGATCGAAGCCGAAACGCTAGTGATGAGCGATGTTTTCATCATTCTTCCCGAACCCAATACGGTTCTTCCTGGCCGCGCTCTTGTGGACCGCGCTCAGCATGACCCTCTGGTACACCATCGCCCGCGACCTCGGCACCTCGCTCAGTATCGGCAACCTGTTCGGCTTTCCCTATCCGCCGGCCGACGCCAAGGGAGCGGACATCGCGGTCGAGACGGCGCGCAACATCTGGGCCTACCAATACATGATCGTGGCCAGCGCCATCTTCGTCGGCCTGGTCGCCTGGCTCCTGCCGCACCGCTGGCTCCGGTGGTCCGTCGCCGTGTCGGCGATCATCATCTTTTTCCTGTGGTTCCGGGTTCAGCTCGACGTGATGTTGAACAACTGGTTCGGCACTTTCTACAACATGGTCCAGCAGGCCCTGGCGAAGCCCAACGCCGTCACTCAGGAACAGTTCTTCGGGCAGCTCGCGACGTTCGCGAGCATCGCGCTCGTTTCCATCACCACCTCGGTGGTGACCGCCTTCATCACCAGCCACTACATTTTCCGTTGGCGCACGGCGATGAACGACTACTACGTCGCCAACTGGCATCGCCTGCGGCGCATCGAGGGAGCCTCGCAGCGCGTCCAGGAAGACACGATGCGCTTTGCCGAGACCCTGGAAAGCCTGGGGGCGAGCCTGATCAATGCGTTGATGACACTGATCGCCTTCCTGCCAATCCTGTGGGGGCTGTCGGAATACGTGAAGGCGCTTCCACTCGTCGGCGAAGTTCCCCAGGCACTTGTGTTCGTCGCGGTGATATGGGCGGCAATCGGCACGGCGCTGCTCGCCGTCGCCGGCATACGCCTGCCCGGGCTCGAGTTCCGCAACCAGCGCGTCGAGGCGGCTTTCCGCAAGGAGCTGGTGCTGGGCGAAGACAATCCCGACCGTGCGCAGCCGCCGACCCTCGACGCGCTGTTTCGCAACGTGCGGGCGAACTATTTCCGGCTGTACCTGAACTTCCTCTACTTCAACATCGCCCGCTACGGCTACCTGCAGGCGAGCGTGCTGGTTCCCTACATCGCGCTCGCGCCCGCGATCGTGGCCGGCGGCCTGACGCTCGGCGTGATGAACCAGACCATTCGGGCCTTCGGCCGCGTCGAAAGCTCGTTCCAGTACCTCGTCAACTCCTGGTCCACCATCGTCACCCTGATCTCGATCTACAAACGCCTGCGCGCCTTCGAGGCCCTGATGAGCGACGAGCCGCTGGACAGCATCGAAACCGAAGGGATGGCGCAGCCGATCGGCACCTGACCTCATCCTGGGGGCGAGCCCCTCGGCGGATGGGACCGGAAAAGGCGATTTGGCTCCGCGAATTGAGGCTACACCATCGAGCTTGGCCGGTAGAACGGCTGGTGCTTCGTGGTGTCGATGTAGTCGGCGTAGAACTTGCGCACGTGCGGCAGCAGCGCCACCGAGAGCTTGCGGCGCTCGACCTCGTCGTCGCTCAGCGCCTTGCTGAGATCGTCGTGCAGCGCCTTCAGCGCCACCACCTTGTCGACTTTGGTGAACTTGCCGTCGCGGTAGATTACCTCGCCGTCGCACATGGTCATGGTGACGGCATCGTTCTTGGCCCGCTGCACCACCGCATCGAGGGTCGGCGTCAGCTCGTCGAGATAGGGATAGGCGACCTTGTCCCAGTCGATCAGCACCATGTCGGCGCCCTTGCCGACCGCGAGCGTGCCCAGGCTCTCGCCGTAGGGCGTGGTCTTCGCCCCACCCACCGTCGCCATGCGCAGCACCTGCGCCATGGTCGGTACGTCCTCCTCGACCATACCGGGCACGCGATGGGCGCGCAGGACCAGCTTCAGCTCCTGCAACATGTCGCGGTCGTCGTTGATGCCCGCCTCGTCGAGGCCGATCGCGGTGTTGATGCCCTTCTTCTCGAAGAAGTTCAGCGCCGCCACGCCCGAGCGCAGTCGGAAGTTGGATGAGCAGTTGTGGCAGACGCAGCCCTTGGCGGCGGCGAGACGATCGATGTCCTTCTCGTTCAACCACACGCCGTGGCCGAGCGTCAGCCGCTCGTTCACCATGCCGAAGCGGTCGATATATTCCAGCGCCGTGCAGTCACCGCGGCGGCGGGCATATTCCTTCTGGTAGGCGGTCTCGACCAGGTGCATGTGCATCGGCGCGTTGTACTTGGAGGAGGCGTCGGAGAGCTTTGTGAGCGCCGTATCCGAGCACCAGTGCAGGTTGGCAGGCGCAAGCTGGATCTTCACCCGGCGCTTGTTGTGGTGCTGCGAATGGAACGACTTGAACATGTCCATCGCGTCGTCGAGGGACATCTTGAAGCGGTCGTACCAGCGCTGCATCGGCCCCTGCAGCTCCCTGGGAAGGCTCTTCACGAACTCCTCGTCGGCCTGGTAGACGAGCCTGTTCTGGTCGCGCACGGCGTAGCAGTAGCTCACCCGCATGCCGACATCTTCGTAGGCCCTGATGGTCTCGGTCGCCCGCTTCTCGACGTCGGGCAGGGTGCCGGGCATCCAGCCCTGGATGTGCTGCACCGTGGTGATGCCCGATCCGATCATCTCGAAGGCCGAGTAGAGCGTGTCGAGGTAGAGGTCGAGGTTGCGGATCACCATGCGGGTGATGAACCAGAGCTCGAGCGGCATGTCGGGAGAGCCGAGTTGCACCGGCGTCAGGCCGACATGGTGATGGCCGTTGACGAAGCCCGGCAGCAGGATCTCCTTGCCGCTGCCGATCACCGGCACGGTCGGATGCTTGCGGTGAAGGTCGTCGTAGGTGCCGACGGCGACGATGACGCCGTCTTCCTGCAGGACGGCACCGTCCTTTATCTCGTTCCACGACAGGCGGTCGTTCGTGCCGGTGATGGCGGCGCGGCTGCGGATCAGGCTGATGGCCATTGCGGCTTCTCCTTAGAGGACTGGGGCGAGAGCTTCCTGTTCGGCGAAAGCGCGGTCAACTTCGTCGCGCAACAGCTCGGTGAGCCTGATGCGCAGGCCCTCGGCCTCGCGCGAGAACAGGTTGCGCGGCCGCGCCAGTTCGATCGGCACGATCGTCTTGATGCGGCCCGGTCGTGCGGTGAACACCACCACGCGGTCGGCGAGCGCCACGGCCTCGTCGATGTGATGGGTCACGAACAGGACCGAAGCGCCGCTGTCGCGCCAGACGTCGAGCAGGAAATCCTGCATGCGCGCCCGCGTCTGCACGTCGAGCGCCGCGAACGGCTCGTCCATCAGGAGGACCTTGGGCCGCATGGCAAGGGCGCGGGCGACGGCGACGCGCTGGCGCATGCCCCCGGACAGCTCGTCCGGCCGCTTGTCCATGGCCGCGATCAGGCCGACCCGCTGGAGCGACTCGGCAGCCACCGTGCGGCGCTCCTGCTTTGTGGCGCCGCGGATCGACAGGCCGAAGCTCACATTCTCCCAGACCGTCAGCCAGGGAAACAGCGACGTCTCCTGGAAAATCAGGCTGCGCTCTGGCGACGGTGCTTCGACGCGGTCGCGGAACGACCAGATCTGGCCTTCCGTCGCTTCCTCGAGGCCGGAGATGAGATAGAGCAACGTGCTCTTGCCGCACCCCGAGGGGCCGAGGAAGACCACGAACTCGCCGGGCTTGATGTCGAGGTCGACGTCGCGCAGTGCCTCGTGGGCGCGCGCCGTGCCGGCCGCCCATGTCTTGCCGACGCCGCGGCACACCACGGCGTCCTTCGAGGAGTAGCTCTGCGGCGTCTCAGAGGGCACGCAGCCGCTCCGGGGCATTGGGGAGCCAGTAGAGGATGCGGCGCTGGGCCTGGCGCAACAGCCAGTCGAAGGTGAAACCCAGCACCCCGATCACGGCAATGGTGAAGAACACCAGCGACGGATTGAACGTGTTGCGCGCCAGCATGATGACCTGGCCCATGCCGTAGCCGACGCCGGTCGATTCGGCGACCAGCACCACCATCCAGGCGCCGAACAGGTTCATCCGCAGGACCTGCAGCATGCCGGGCAAGATGGCCGGAATGATGACCCGGCCGTAGATCTGCGGCTTCGAGGCGCCCATGGTTCGTGCCACGTTGACCAGGTTGTTGCTGACGCCGTCGACCTGGGCGATCGTCGCCAGCACCATGTGGAAAAACAGCGCCACCACGACCATGAAGATCGCCGGCGCATTGCCGATGCCGAACAGGAAGATCGCCACCGGCAGCCAGGCGATCGGCGACACCGGCGACAGCAGCGTCACGGTCGGCAGCACAAGCTTGTCGAAGAACTGGTAGTAGCGGACCAACACCCCGACCCCGATACCCAGGACCGAGGCGATGAGCAGCCCGACGAAAACGCGCATGGTCGTTGCCGCGACGGTGATCAGCACCGATTCCAGCGCCGACGGACCCTCGCCCATGGCGTTGCCGACCTGCCAGCGCGTCGCGGTGTTGAAGTACCTGCCCTGCTCGGCAAAGTTGCTCAGGAAGATGTGAGGTGGCGGCAGCAGTTTCTCGTCGGCCCAACCCAGCGCCCAGCACAGTTCCCACATTCCCGCGAACAGGCCCACCGACAGGCAGGTCCACCAGGCCTTGGTCAACCAATCCGAGCCGGCCATCGAGGCGAACAGGCGCGTTGCCGCCGCCGGGCGGGATGTCCCGGCGGCGGCGCCCGCGCTGGCGTCGCGTTCGACGACCGCCATCTCAGGCAGACTTGTACTTGAGCTTGCCGTAGAGCTCGGGGTTTTCCTTGATCACCGCCTCGAGCATGGTCCAGTCGATGGCGTCGCGGCCCGGCTTCTTCTTGATGTAGCCCATCTCGACCACGCTGTCGGTCCGCTGAAGGATGAAGTCGGTCTGGCCGCGCGCGTCGACCACCGCCGGCTGCTTGCCCTGGGCAATCTTCGCGTTCTCCATCGAGGTCTTGTAGTACTTGCCGACCAGCTCCTTGAGGACGGCCTCGGTCTGCGTCTCGGCGTCGTACTGGGCCTGCATCATGGCCTTGATGACGGCCTTCAGCCCTTCCGGATTGTCCTTGATCAGGCTCGCCCGCGCCGCCAGCACGCAGTCGGTGTAGCCCTTGCCGTAGAGGTCGACGCCATCGGTCAGCATGACGGCGCCCTTGACGTCGTTCACCAGCGCCGAGGCATAGGGCTCGATGGTGCAGATCCAGTCGATGGCGCCCGCCTTGAAGGCCTCGACGGCCTCGGGCGTGTTGCCCATGTAGCGCACCGTGACATCCTTGAACGAGATGCCGTTCTTCTTCAGGTAGTCGTAGGGCATGACCTCGAGGGTATCCATCTGGAAGGTGCCCAGCGTCTTGCCCTTGAGCTTCTGCGGGCTGTCGAGGCCCGGCCTCGCCACGATGGCACAGCCTTCCACGCCGCCGCCGGCGACGATCTTGACCGGCGCGCCCTTGTCGTAGAGCGCCATGAAGGACGTGTAGGGCATCAGGCCGATATCGACCTGGCCCATGCCGAGGAACGTCACCATTTCGGCCGACGTCGGCGTGTTGATGAACACCAACTCGGTGCCGGCCGCCTTCGAATACTGGCGCGAATGGGCGAGGAAGATGTTGAGGTTGCAGAAGCCCGAGCCGTGCGTGGACTTGATTCCGGCCGCGGCATGCGCCGGGCCCATCAGGCCGCCGCCGATGCCCATGCTGATCGTCGTGACCGCGGCCGCTCCCTTGAGGAACCTGCGCCGCGAGGCGATGGCGGCACCGGAGAAATCCATGTCCTGCAGCCTGGGAAAGTGCGTACAGCCAATACGGTCACACATGACCTGCCTCCTCGATCGTCTGTTGGGAGCTTGACGGGGTATTCGGTGCTTGGGCTCTGACGACTCCAGCCGGCCATCGAAGCGGACAGCCATTGCGAAATTGTCGGCACGCCAACCGAGAAGAACCGCATGAGCGGCCTGCGCTGCGCAGGAAACGTGCAAAGCCTGTGCCACTGCCGACGAACTATTCGCACAGTCCCGATCGCCCGATTTTGCTGCACTGCACGCGCTCAATTCTTGTTCAACTGACCAAATCCTGCCCCGCCCCGTTGACATCGAAGCACGGATGAATCCTTATCCGCCCCAACCAGCAAGACCCTGTAACGATTGGAGGAAACGCAAATGTCCACGACGCGCCGGCGGCTCCTCGCCGCCACGGCTGCTGCCCCGTTCGCCGCTCCCTGGATCGCCGGCACCGCCCGGGCGGAGACCAAGCAGCTCAAGATCTCGCACCAGTTCCCGGGCGGCACGATCGACAGCGGCGACTTCCGCGACCAGCTCTGCCGGCGGTTCGCCGCCGGCCTCGCCAAACGTACCAATGGTGCGCTGACCGCCGAGGTCTATCCCAATTCCTCGCTGGTCAAGACGGTGGCGCAGTACTCGGCGATCCGCCGCGGCGCGCTCGACATGACGCTCTACCCGCTGAACTACGCCGGCGGCGAGGTCAGCGAATACAACATCGGCTTCATGCCGGGCGTGATCAGCTCTTACGATCAGGCCTACGCCTGGAAGAAGGCCGAGATCGGCAAGCGGCTGACCGCGCTGATGGCCGAAAAAGGCGCCGTATGCGTCACCTGGCTCTGGCAAGCAGGCGGTACGGCCTGCCGCGACGCCAAGCCGATCCTCGTGCCCGAGGACGTCAAGGGCAAGAAGGTGCGCGGTGGCAGCCGCGAGATGGACCTGATGCTGAAGGGTGCCGGCGCGTCGGTCGTATCGATGCCGTCCAACGAGCTCTATGCGGCGATGCAGACCGGCACGATGGACGTCGCCATGACCTCGTCCACCAGCCTGATCTCGTTCCGGCTCGAAGAAATCGCCAAGAGCCTGACCACGGGCCGCAACAAGGGCTTCTTCTTCATTTTCGAGCCGCTGCTGATGTCCAAGCAGGTCTTCGATTCCCTGCCCAAGGAACAGCAGACGGCAATCATGGACGTTGGCGCCGAGATGGAGAAGTTCGGCATCGAGCGAGCCAAGGCTGACGACGAGGAGGTCGTGAAGGTCTACGCCAAGCGCGACATCAAGGCTTACGACATCGATCAGGCCCAGGCCGACAAGTGGAAGGCCGTGGCGCGCGACACCTGCTGGAAGGACTATGCCGAGAAATCGGCCAGCAATGCCGAGTTCCTGAAGCTGTCGCAGGAAGTGCCGGCGGCGTGAGGGTTCTCGGCTACCTCAACCGGGCGATCGTCGTTCTTTCGGCGATCGCCCTTGTCGTTGCTTCCTGTGTGCTCACCTACTCGGTGGTGCTGCGCTATTTCTCGCCAGAGCCGACCGACTGGCAGGACGAGTTCTCGGTGTTCCTGCTGATCGGCGTCACCTTCCTGTCGGCCGCCTGGGTCCATTCGCAGCGTGGCCATATCGGCATCGAGGCGCTGGCCGCGATCCTGCCGCCCGAGGTCAACCGGGTGCGCATGTTCGTCGTCGACATGTTGAGCGCACTGTTCTGCGCCTTCTTCGCCTGGAAATCGTGGACGCTGCTGCACGAGGCCTGGGTCGACGGATATGTCAGCGCCACCTCGTGGGCGCCCCCGCTCTGGATCCCCTACCTTGCCATGTCGGCCGGCATGACACTGCTCACCGTGCAAATCCTCGTGCAGGCCTTTCGCAAGTCATGACCACCTTCGAGATCGGGCTGCTGTACGGCGGCTTCACGCTGCTCGTGATGTTCTCGGGCATGCCCATCGCCTTCGCGCTCGGGCTGGTGGCCACCGTGTTCATGGTCTGCTTCATGCCGCATGCCGCGCTCGATACAGTGACTCAGAACGTCTACGAGGAGATGTCGTCGATCACGCTGCTGTCGATTCCGCTGTTCATCCTGAAAGGCGCCGCGATCGGCCGCTCGCCCGCCGGACGCGACCTCTATTCGGCGCTGCACGTCTGGATGAGCCGGATTCCCGGCGGACTCGGCATCGCCAACGTCTTCGCCTGCGCGCTGTTTGCCGCCATGGCGGGTTCCAGCCCGGCCACCTGCTCGGCCATCGGGTCGGCCGGCATTCCCGAAATGCGCAGGCGCGGCTATCCAGGTGGCTTCGCGGCCGGCCTGATCGCCGCCGGCGGCACGCTCGGCATCCTGTTGCCGCCTTCGATCACGATGATCCTCTACGCCGTCGCCTCGGAGCAGTCGCTCGGCCGGCTGTTCCTGGCCGGCATCGGGCCGGCACTCCTGCTGGTGGCTTTCTTCGCCGCCTATGCCGCGTGGCGCTATTCGCGGGAAACCAGGCGTGCCCAGGCGGGCTCGGCCCTGCTGGCCGACGAGCACTTCACCCTTCGTCAGAAGTTCGAGGCGCTGCCGCGTGTGCTGCCGTTCGTGCTGCTGCTGACCGGCGTCATGATCGCGCTTTACGGCGGCTTTGCCACACCGTCGGAGACGGCAGGCCTCGGTGCGGTGCTGGCGCTGCTCTTGATCGCCTTGATCTACAACACCTGGCGGCCCAAGCAGCTCGAGCCGATCATGGTCAACACGATCCGCGAATCGACCATGCTGATGCTGATCATCGGCATGTCGCTGTTCTACTCCTACGTGATGAGCTACCTGCACATCAGCCAGTCGGTCGCGCAATGGATCGTGGCGCAGCACCTGTCGCGCTGGGTGCTGCTGGCGGCCATCCTGCTGATGGTGGTGGTGCTTGGCTTCTTCCTGCCGCCGGTATCGATCATCCTGATGACCGCCCCGATCATCCTGCCGCCGCTCAAGGAAGCCGGCTTCGACCTGGTGTGGTTCGGCGTGGTCATGACCATCGTCATGGAGATGGGCCTCATCCATCCGCCGGTCGGCCTCAACATCTTCGTCATCAAGAACATCGCGCCCGACATCCCGCTCGGCGACGTGATCTGGGGCGTGATGCCGTTCGTGGTGCTGATGACCCTGGCGGTCGTGGTGCTGAGCTTCGTGCCCGACATCGCCATGTGGCTGCCGGACAAGATCATCACGGCGACGCGATAGCCTACGTTCGACGGCTCATCCGGTAGCGCACCCGCTCGCGATAGCCGATGTAGAGGCCTGACGTGATGATCACGCCGGCACCGACCAGGGTCCAAAAGTCGGGAAAGTCGCCGAACACGAGGTAGCCCAGGATCGCCGCGCCGATCAGCTGCGTGTAGTTGAACGGCGACACGACGGCGGCCGGCGCCTGGCTGTAGGCAATGGTGAGGAAGTAGTGGCCGGTGCCGGCCATCACGCCCATGCCGACGAACAGCGCGAGGTCCCAGCCCAGCGACGGCGTCACCCATTCGAACGGCACGAACGGACTCGCCGCCACCGTGCCCACGATGGTCGCGACGGTGGCCGAGGCATCGGGCCGCTCGGTCTGGCCGTAGCGCCTCGAGAACAGTTGGTAGAACGCACTGCACACCGTACTCGCCACGATCAGCAGGACGTGCCAGTCGAAGTGCTCGTGGCCCGGCCTCACCACGATCATGGCACCGGCGAAGCCCACGGCCACGGCCGCCCATCGGCGCGGGCCGACGCGCTCGCCCAGCAAGTGCGGCGACAGCGCGGTGACGATGATCGGGCTCGACAGCGAGATCGAGGCCGCCGTGGCGAGCGGCATATGGGCGATGCCATGGAAGAACAGGTACGACGAGAAGAACAGCAGCATTCCGCGCACGATCTGGGTATCGAGCCGGCGGATCGAGAACAGCTTCCAGCCACTCCGGGGCAGGAACATCGCCAACATGAAGACGAAGGCGAAGAAGTAGCGCGCCCAGATAACCTCGATCACCGGATAGTGGTCGGTGGTCAGCGTCTTGGACATGGCGTTGAGCACCGAGAAGCACGACATTGCCACGACGGTCGACAGGATGGCGCGCAGGATGCGATCGGTCGGCGGTGGCGTGTTCAAGGTCACGCGGGCAAACTAGTGGTCACCATTGCCGGTGTCATCCGAAGAGGCCGCCCTCTGACAGCAGCCAAGCGGGGGACCTTTGCGGCGGCTCGAAGGGTCCCTCTTTCTAGCCCTTCTCCGCCTGTTCCGCGTCGCTCGGCCACAGCAGGAGCGAGATGATCAACAGGATGCCGAGCCCGCCGGTGATGCCGGCGAAGCGATCCACGCCCGGCATGATGCTGTCGGGCGGCGCCGCGCCCTGGATCATGGTGATGATGAAGACGAAGGCCGCCTGGGTGCCGACATAGCCCACGCCGTGCTTGCCGATCTGTACATGCATGCCGAGCCACACGGCGGCGCCGATCATCGCCAGCCACCAGGGAAACGCGTCCACGTTGAGCGCCAGGCAGGCCAGCGCCATGACGCCGCCGATCAGGCAGCCGACGAAACGATGGATCGACCGTACGGCGACCGCATGCCGCGTGCCGAGGCCGCCGTCGGCGATCACCGGCGCCGACATCACGACGGCCACGGTGATGGCCATCTCGGTGACCTGCGGCAGGTCGATCATGATCCAGATCATCAGCACGGCAACGACGGCGATCGCCGAGCGCACGCCGTGCAGCACGACCGGCCACTGCGCGCCGAGCAGGTGCCGCCAGCCCGGCACGATCGGCGGCGGCTCGGCATGCCAGTCCTGCAGGAGGTTGGCGACGATGATCGCGGCGATCACGCCGACGCCCACTTCCAGCGTGCGGTTGCAGGCGACGGTGAAGGCCAGGGTCGGATCGTTCAGGCTCATCAGCATCACCAGGCTGAAGGTGATGCTGAGGAACAGCCAGCTCAGCCCATGCGGGCTCACCTGCATGCCGATGACGCCCAGCATGGTGACGGCGGCGAGGAACAGATAGAGCGCCAGTGGGTCGTACGGCAGCCAGCGCGCCATGACGAAGCCCAGCAGGGCGCCGGCGATCGTGCCCGTCATGCGCATCAGGCCCTTGCGCACCGAGCCCGCCCCGTTCGTCATCAGCGACATGAAGCCGCTGATCGCCGCCCACCACGGCGAGTCGAGCTCGAACAGGAGCGCCAGCGTCGTGGCGAGCATCACCGAGGAAGCCGCCACGATGCCCTGCTTGGTGCGCGCCGGATCCTGGCCAAGCTCGCCGAGCTCGCGCCAATAGCCGTCGAGCGACTGCCAGGCGATATCGCCGATCTCGGCGATGTCCTCCCTCATCTCGCGGGTGAAGTCGCTGAACTTCATCGCGGGAAGATGATGGTGCGGGCATCCGCACCCATATAGAGGATGCCGTCGGGCGGCCGGTCGAGCAGCACGATGGTCACCGGAATGCGCCTCTGCAGGCGGATCCAGTCGGTCGTCGGAGCGACATAGGGCAACAGCATCGGCGCCTGCAGGTCACGGCTGAAGCCGCGCGCGATGCCCGTGATCTTTGCGCGGTGCAGGTGCCAGGGCGAACTGTCGAGCCACACCCAGGCCTCGCCATCGACCTTGAAGGCGCGGACATAGTACTGCTTGTAGTTGGCCATGATGCGCCAGGCATTGGCATCGACGATACCGATCAACGGGATGTTCACCGTACCGGTATCGCCTATCCGCACCGTCAGGTTGGTGATGGTGCCATCGGTCGGCGCGAAGATCTGGGTCTTGCTGAGCCGCCACTGCGCCGTCGCCATCTCGGCCTTGGCGAGGTCGAGTGCTGCCTGCTGTGCGGCGATGTTGGTCTGGGCCTTGGCAATGGCGACCCGTGAGATCGTCATCTGCGCCTGGGAGCGCTGCAGCTCGTCGTTCCATTTGTCGAGCTCGGCACGTGGCGCGTAGCTGCTCTTGGCGAGATCGGCATAGCGCGACTGTTCCTGCGCCGCATAGGTATGTGCCGACGTCGCCGAGTCGAGCATCGCTTTCGCCGTGGAAAGTTCTTCCTGCGAAACCTTCAGCAGCGCCGCCGACTCGTCGATCTGCGCCTGGCGCTGGTTGACCTCGAGCTGGAACGGCACTGGATCGATGGTTACCAGCTTGTCGCCCTTCTTGATCGGCTGGTTGTCGACGATGTGGACTGCGATGATCGGCCCGGTGATCTCCGGCGCCACAGCCACGAGGTCCGAGCGCACATAGGCATCGTCGGTGTAGGCGATGAAATAGGTGAAGATCTCCCAGGCGGCGAACAGGAACAGCAATGTTCCGCCGACGGTAATGATTCGGCGCCATCGGCTGCGGACCACGGGCGATATCGGCGGCGAGACAGCGACGGGGGCGGCGGCTGGAGCCGGAGCTGGCACCTGCTTCGGGACCGGCGCATCTTCGCGCACGGGGCCGGGCGCCGCCGGACCGTCGGGGATCTCTCGCTGCTCCGGCGGCTCCGCCTCCCGCGCGGCGGCAGGCTTGGGCTCGACCTTCTCCGACGGCACAGTTTGGGCTGTGTCGGGGCTCATGCCCGCAAGGATACGCTTACTCCGCTGCCCTCGCCATCGCAGGGTTTGGCTTGAACGGCAGGATGGTTGCGCCGCGGACTGCCGGCAGCGGCAACGCCGGCGGCTCGACGCCGAGTGCGCGTGCCGCATTCCAGCCCCAGCGCGGATCGATCAGAAAGGCGCGAGCATGCGCCGTGCAGTCGGCCTCGCCGCCCTCGATGATGCGCTCGGCTTGCTCGGGCTCGGTGATGACGCCGACGGCCCAGGTCTTGATCGCCGCTTCCTTGCGGATGCGCGCCGAGAAGCCGACGTGATAGCCGGGCGCGACCTGGATCTTCTGAGCCGGCGAATTGCCGCCCGAGCTCACATCGACGAAATCGCAGCCCAACGCCTTGAGCTGGCGCGCGGTCTCGATCGTGTCCTCGAGCGTCACGCCGCCCTCGACCCATTCGACGGCCGAGAGCCGAACGCCCAGCGCCTTGTCGCGCGGCCACACGGCGCGGCACGCCTCGAACACTTCGAGCGGAAAGCGCCGGCGCTTTTCCATCGTGCCGCCATACTCATCGCTGCGCCGGTTGCTGAGCGGCGACAGGAACTGGGCGAGGCAATAGCCGTGCGCGCCGTGCAGTTCCACCAGGTCGAAGCCGAGCCGCAGGCTGCGCAGCGTGGCATCGACGAAGGCCTGCTTGACCCGCTTGAGTCCCACGCCGTCGAGCGCCACCGGCGTATGCCACCTCGTGTCGAAAGGGATCGCCGAGGCCGAAAAGGCCGTCCATGGCAAATCAGGCGCATCGGCCTGGCTGAGCGGCCCGCCGCCCTTCCACGGCCGCTGCGCCGAGGCCTTGCGCCCGGCATGGGCGAGTTGAATGCCGAGCTTCACCTGGGGCATCCAGCCGCGTGCCCATTCGACGATCGGCCTCAGCGCCGCCTCGTTGTCGTCGCTGTACAGCCCGAGGCATCCCTGGGTGATGCGTCCCGCGCGCTCGACATGGGTCGCCTCGAGACAGAGCAGGCCCGCGCCCGACATCGACAGCATACCGTAGTGCACCTGGTGCCAGGGCTGCGCACTGCCGTCGACGGCGGCGTACTGGCACATCGGCGATACGACGATGCGGTTGGACAAGGTTATGCCGCCCAGCTCGACGGGCGTGAACAGCTTGGCGGTCATGGTGCCCTCTTAACCGGAAATCGACGGCCCCGCCTCGTGCCCGAGCCATTCCTCGATCAGCCGGCGCGCGATCGAATCGCGGCGCGGCATGAAGAACGAGCCGTCCTTGGGCATGTTCTCGGGTTTGAGATCCTCGCGGCTCATCCAGCGCGCGGAGGCGAGCTCATCCGGGTTGACCTCGAATTCCATCGACTCGGCCTCTGCATGGAAGCCGATCATCACCGAGGCGGGAAACGGCCACGGCTGGGAGGAACGGTAGATCACGTTGTTCACCCGCACCTTCACCTCTTCGTAGACCTCGCGGGCGACGGCGTCCTCGAAGCTTTCGCCCGGCTCGACGAAACCCGCCAGGGTCGAATGCATGCCCTTGGGGAATTGCTTGCCGCGCCCGAGCAGGCACTTATCGCCGTGATGCACCAGCATGATCACGGCCGGGTCGGTGCGCGGGAAATGCTCGGTCTTGCAGTTCTGGTTGGTGCAAACGCGCACGTGGCCGCCGCGCGTCACCTTTGTGCTGGCGCCGCACACGCCGCAGTAGCGATGGCGGCGGTGCCAGTACGTCATGCCGCGGGCATAGGCCAGGATCGAGCCTTCGCGCGCGAACAGCAGCGCGCCGACCTGGCGGAGGTCGACGAACTCGCCCAGCTCCCCGAGCGGCGTCTCCTTGCCGGTGACATCGACCGCGAAATAGGGCGTACCCTCGACATAGCCCAGGAAGATCTGATGGTCGGCGGCGCCCGCCACGGCGCGTGCCATCATGCCCTGCAGGAACACTGGCTCGGGATTGCCGCTGCCCGTGTTGACCAGATTGCGCTCGCTGTCGATCGGCACGAAGCGCGCGGCGCCGGACGAGGCTAGCTCGATCATGCGCTCCTCATTCTCGCGTTCGTGGCTGGAGCGGTCGATTTCGGCGCTCGAATAGGGATTTCTGGAACGTGGGGACATGCGGGCGGACCGTGCCATAGGGGGGCCGGAGTCGCAATTGTTCCGCCCGGTCGAGCCGCTCCGCGAGCCCAGCTAGACTGTGGGCATGAGCAGCTCCCTACCGCCCCTCCTGCCACACGCCACGCGCGACCTGGCTCGCTTCGCTGCAGGAACCCGCTATGCCGACCTTCCCGCCGAGGTGATCGACAAGGTCAAGCTCAGCATCCTCGACGGGCTGGGGGTCTGCCTGCTCGGCTCGACCCTGCCGTGGACAAAGATGGTACGCGACGTGGCCCTTGCCGATGGCGGAAATCCGATCGCCTCAGTCTGGAACAGCGGTGCCAGGATCGGGCTCACGGGCGCGGTGCTGGTCAACAGCACGGCCGGCCACGCCTTCGAGATGGACGACATCCATAAGGAATCGATCGTGCATCCCAACTCGCTGTCGGTGCCGACGGCCCTGGCTCTCGCCGAGGCCGACCCGACACTCACGGGCCAGGACATCGTTGCGGCCATCGCGATGGGCGCCGAGGTCGGCACCCGGATCGGCAATGCCGCGACCGTGGCGCTGTTCCTGAACGGCTTCCATCCCCAGGGCACGTCCGGCGCCTTCGTCGCTGCCGTGACGGCCGGCCACCTGCTGAAGCTGTCGCCGGACCAGATGCAGCAGGCGATCGGCATCGCAGGCTCGCTGGGGGCGGGCCTGATGGCGGCCCAGGAGGGCGCGATGGTAAAGCGCCTGCACGCCGGCCGTGCCGCGCAGGGCGGCATGACCGCGGCGCTCCTGGCGAAACGCGGCTTTACCGGCATCAGCGACGTGCTCGAAGCGGGTTATGGCGGCTTCCTGAGTGCGATCGCCCGCACGCCCAATCCCGCGCGCCTGCTCGCCGGACTGGGCAGCGAGTGGGAAGCCGCGAAGGTCGGCTTCAAGATGTATCCGAACGTCACCAGCATCCATGCGGCTCTAGACGCCCTGCGCGACACCCAGGTCGCGCCGCGTGACATCCGGTCGATCGAGATCGGCTGCAGCCACATGACCTTCGTCCACACCGGCTGGGCCTACCGTCCGGCCGGCGTGACGGCGGCACAGATGAACATGTTCTACGGTATCGCCGTGATGGCGCTGCGCGGCGACGTCGCCGCCCGCGACTACACGGAAGACCGGATCGCCGACCCCGAGATCCTGGCCTTCATCCCGCGCATCAGGGTCTTCGTCGACGACGATCTCGAGGCGATGGGTCCCGCGTTCCGCCATGCCGCGCGGGTGGCCGTGCGCACAGTCGACGGCCGCACCGTCGAGCGAGAGGTCCTGAATCGGCGCGGCAGTCCCGAGAATCCCGTGACGCGCGAGGAGGTCGAGCGCAAATTCGCGGTCAACCTGGCCGGCATTCTCGCCCGGAGTGACATAGACCGCTTGAAGGGGCTCGCGCTCTCGCTTGATACGTTGCCCAACGCCGACGAGATCGTGAAAATCCTGTCGCCGGCCCGCTCATAGGAGGATCTCCCCTTGCCCATCGACTACGAAAAGCGCGACGGCGTCGCCTACATCACGCTGAACAATCCCGGCAAGGCCAACATCCTGGACAAGCCGACCTCGGATGCGATCTCGGAGGCGTGGATCGATCTCTGGGAAGATCGCTCGATCCGCTGCGCCATCCTGACCGGCAAGGGCGACACGCATTTCTGCGGCGGTCACAATCTGGCGCCGCGCGAGAACATCACCGAAGAGGAGCGCGAATATCTGCGCACCCAGCGGATCTTCTGGCCGCTGGCGGGCACCGTGCACGGCCAGCGGACCGGCGTCGATGGCCGCATGGGCGATCACTATCCGCGCGTGTGGAAACCGGTGATCGCCGCCGTCAACGGCTGGGCGGCCGGTGCCGGCCTTTACATCCTGCTGGCGTCGACCGATATCCGGATCGCCAGCGCCGAGCACGCGCGCTTCAAGTTCGCGCTGCTGACCCAGGGCTGGTTGGGTCACGGCCCCGGCGCCAGCCTGCTCGCCAAGCAATTGCGCTATATCGATGCGATGAAGATCCTGCTGACGGACGAACCGTTCGATGCGCAGGAAGCCTTGCGGATCGGACTGATCAACGAAGTCGTGCCGCACGCCCAGTTGCTCGAACGCGCGGAAACGATGGCGCGCCATATCTGCACGCTGCCGCCGGTCGCGGTGCGAATGATGAAGGAGTTCCTGGTGCGCTTCGGCGACCTGCCGACCGACCAGGCCTGGCATGTGCAGAACCTGATCAACTCGCTGCTCATCCAGACCACGACCGACGGCGAGGAAGGCCGGCTGGCCTTCAACGCCAAGCGCAAGCCGAAATTCGACGGCAAGTTGCGCAAGCGCGGTGAGGGCTGGCCGGAACTCTCGGAAGAGGACGCCAGGCGCCTCGACGAAGCCTATCGCAGCGGCGAGTTCTGATACCGGAGGCGCGCCCTGGAGCAACGGGGCCCCGGCATCTAACCCAGCGCTCCGCTCGACCGCAGTTCGGCAATGCGCTCCGGCGACAAGCCAAGGACGTCGGCGAGCACCCGCTCGGCATCCGCGCCCAAGGCCGGCGCGGGGCCCGTCGCGCGCCCGAAGCTCGCGCGCCACGGCAAGCCCGGCAACCCTCCGTCCCAGAAATCGCGGGCGGCGAGGTGCGCGCTCATCACCAGATCGTCAGAGCGCGCGAGGGCTGCTGCGGGAATTCCCGCCTTCAGCAGGCGGTCGGCGGCCGCGGTGGCTTGGCGTTCAGCGGCCCAGGCCGTCATCGCGGCATCAATCGAGTGCTGTGCGCCAAGGCGCTCACCGAGATCGAGCGCGGTCATTTCCGACAACCCCGGAACGATGCCGCACAACGCCCGCCATTCGACACCGGTCCGCACGACGACGCTGATCCAGTCGTCATCGCCCGCGCAGCGCCATACGCCGTGCGGTGCATGACGAGTCGATGCATTGCCCAGCGGCGTCGGGGGCGCGCCGAGTTGCGTCGCGACCAAAGGCTCGGCCATCGTCCACAGCATCGCCTCGATCATCGAGAAATCGACGCGCGCCACGGCGCCTTGGCGTTGGCGATGCCA
>CAZHQA010000007.1:26190-32233 GCA_964533955.1 uncultured Reyranella sp.
CGGCGCCGAGACCGAGCCGGTCCATCACGCCGGTGGCGTAGTTCTCGATCAGGATGTCGGACGTTGCGGCGAGCGCCCGCGCCACCTCGACCGCCTGCGGCTTCTTGAGGTCGAGGACGATGCTCTTCTTCGCCTGCCCGAGCGCCGTGTGGAGTTCCGTGGCGCGTCCGGGATCGCCCGCGGGCGCTTCGACCTTGATGACCTCGGCGCCCATCGCCGCGAGATAGCGCGTCGTCGTCGGACCGGCGATGACCCAGCTGAAATCGAGCACCCGAATGCCCGACAGCGGCAACGGACCCTGCGGCAAGGGTCGCGGCCGGCCCGGTGCACCGATGCCGAGGCCGAACGGCGAGGACGGCACCTGGATCGCCTTGCCGTCCAGTTCGCACGACCGGTAGTACCGGCGATGGCGCATCTGCGGCGTGTCGAGATGCTCCGCCACCTCGCGCAAGGGGAAGCTCGGAACGTGGGCGTGCTGCGCGGTGTCGGCGATCCATTGCTTGTCGTGCGACCGGCTCCACTGCGACATCAGCGCATGGAGGGCGTCCCAGTTCTTCACCCGGTTGGCCTTCGGGACGAAGCGCGGGTCGGTGCCCCAGGCGGGCGATCCCATCGCCGTGAGCCATGAGGTCCATTGCTTCTCCTCGCGCGGAGAAATCGCGGCGTAGCCGTCGCGCGCGGGCAGGATCGTCACGGTGGCGCCATTGCCATCGCCGACGCGCTTGCGGTCCCAGCTCTTCTTGCCGAGGGCTGCGCGCGCGAGCTCGGTCATCGCAAGCGTTGCCAGGGCTTCCTGGATCGACACGTCGATGGACGCACCGGGCTGATTGCCCAGCGAGGCGTGCATGCCGGCACAGGCCGCCGCCAGCCCGCCGATGAACGCCGATTGCTCGCCGACGGGACGGATGGGCGCCTCCGACAGATCGTCCACTTGCCCCGTCAGAAGGCGTGCAATGCCGCTGGCAAAGAACAGCGTCAGGTCAGTCGCC
The DNA here is from genome assembly GCA_964533955.1 of uncultured Reyranella sp. Lineage (GTDB taxonomy): Bacteria > Pseudomonadota > Alphaproteobacteria > Reyranellales > Reyranellaceae > Reyranella. The sequence goes on from CAZHQA010000007.1 coordinate 27,180, forward strand.
GGATCGTTGGCCTGCGGGCCCGTCTCGCCATAGGGCGAGATCGTGACGATCGTCGCCGAGGCATTGAGGCCGCGAAGCTCCGCCACGCTGCGGGACTGCCCCTCGCCCACGATCAGGTCTGCCGCCGCCAGACTGTCCTGCGCGGCGATCGCCTTGCCCCGATTGAGGCAAGCGAGCAGCGCCGTGCCGGTGTCCGGATCGATGCAGGTCACCTGCGCGCCGAGGTCGGCCAGCAGCCGGCCGCATACCGCGGCCGCTGCACCGCCGCCGACCTGGACCACTCTGAAGCCGGCCAGCAGCGTCATCACGCCAGCGCGCGATCGAGCACCTGCGCGACGTGCAAGGCCTGGCGGCTCGCGCCGTCGGCGATCTGGTGACGGCAGGATGTGCCGTCGGCCACGACCAGCGCGTCGGCATCGGCCTTGCGGAGCGCCGGCAGGAGCGACAGCTCGGCCATGGCGATCGAGGCGTCGTAGTGCTCGGCCTCGTAGCCGAAGCTGCCGGCCATGCCGCAGCAGCTCGACTCGATGGCCGCCACTTCGAGATCGGGCACCAGCCCCAGGACTTCCTGGACGGCACTCATGGCGCCGAATGCCTTCTGATGGCAGTGGCCGTGCAGTAGCGCCTTCTTGTGCGCCAGCGGCTTGAGGTCGAGCGCGAGCCGCCCGGCCCTGCGCTCACGCGCCAGGAACTCCTCGAACAGGAAGGCGTTGTCGGCGGTCTGGCGCGCCGCCTCGCCCAGCCCCAACGCCAGGAACTCGTCGCGCAAGGTGAACAGGCACGACGGCTCCAGCCCGACGATCGGAACGCCCCGCGCCACGAACGGCGACAGCGCCTCCAGAAGCCGCTCGGCCTCGGCGCGCGCCTTGTCGACCTGCCCGGTCGCCAGATACGTCCGCCCGCAGCACAGCGCGCGCGAGCCCAGGTCGGGCCAGGCAACGGCCACGCGATGGCCGGCAGCCTCGAGCACCCGGCGCGCCGCATGCAGGATCTCGGGCTCGAAGTTGTTGGAGAAGGTGTCGGCGAAGATCACCACGGTGGCGCCGCCGGCGTCGACCGCGGTGGTCGTGAGGAAGGTATCGCCCCGCCACTTCGGCAGGCGCCGCTGCCGGGCAAAGCCCAGCCAGGGCTGCACGAGCGCGGCGAGATTGAATAGCCACGGCAGACGGCGCGCCCACGGCGCCATCGCCGGCAGGTCGCCGATCAGCCGGTCGCGCAAGCCAAGTCCCCTGGCCATGCGCCGTGCCGACTTCACCTCGATCTTCATGCGTGCCATGTCGACGCCGGTCGGGCATTCGCGCTTGCAGCCCTTGCAGCTGACGCAGAGGTCGAGCGCCTTGGCCACCGTGTCGGACAGCAGCGCTTCCGAACCGAGCTGGCCCGACAGCGCGAGCCGCAGCGTGTTGGCGCGGCCGCGCGTCAGATGAACCTCCTCGCGCGTCGCGCGGAAGGACGGGCACATCGTGCCGGCATCGAACTTGCGGCAATGGCCGTTGTTGTTGCACATCTCGACGGCCTTGGCGAAGCCGCCGCTGGCATCGCCGCCGCTGCCGGGCGCCGTCAGCTCCTCGGTGCGGGGATCGTTCTGCACGTTCCACGCCGACCAGTCGAGCGCCGGCTTGTAGTCGATCGCCGCGTATCCCGGCTTGAAGCGGAACAGCGCGCGGTCGTCCATCCGGGGCGGCCGCACGATCTTGCCGGGATTGAGCCGGTCCTCCGGATCGAACAGCTGCTTGACCGCCTCGAACGCCCGAGTGAGCCGCGGACCGAACTGCCAGGCCACCCACTCCGAGCGCACCAGCCCGTCGCCGTGCTCGCCCGAATAGGCGCCCTTGTATTCACGCACGATCGCCGAGGCCTCTTCGGCGATCGCCCTCATCCTGGCGGCGCCCTCGCGGCGCATGTCGAGGATCGGCCGGACGTGCAGCGTGCCGACGCTGGCATGCGCATACCAGGTGCCGCGGGTGCCGTGCTTGGCGAAGATGTCGGTGAGGCGTTGCGTGTACTCGGCAAGGTGCTCCAGCGGCACCGCGCAGTCCTCGATGAACGACACCGGCTTTCCGTCGCCCTTCATCGACATCATGATGTTGAGGCCGGCCTTGCGCACTTCCCACAGCGCGGCCTGCGGGGCGGGCTCGGGCATCTCGACCACGCTGCCGGGCATGCCGAGATCGGCCATCAGCTCGACGAGGCGGGCGAGATCGCGCAGCTGCGGGTCGCGCTCCTCGCCCGCGAACTCGACCAGCAGGATGGCCTCGGGCCGGCCGATCAGGGCGCGCTCGATCACCGGCCGGAAGGCAGGATTGGCGCGCGCCAGCTCGATCATGGTGCGGTCGACCAGCTCGACGGCGACCGGCTTCAGCTTGACGATGTGCTGGGCCGATTCCATCGCCTTGTAGAATGACGGGAAGTTGACCACGCCCAGCGTCTTGTGCCGGGGCAGGGCCGCGAGCTTGAGCGTCAGCCGCTCGGTCACCGCCAGCGTGCCCTCGCTGCCGACCAGCAGGTGGGCGAGGTTGACCGAATTGTCGGTGGTGTAGGGCCGCTCCGACTGCGGGAAGAAGATGTCGAGGTTGTAGCCGCCGACCCGGCGCAGCACCTTGGGGTACATGCGGGCAATCTCGTCCTGCTCGGCGACGGCCAGCGCCGCCACCTTGTCGGCGATGGCGCGCACCGCGGGCTGCATGTCCTCCGGCCGCTTGCTGTCGAAGCGGGCGCGCGTGCCGTCGGCCAGGATGGTGTCGATGGCGGCGACGTTGTGCACCATGTTGCCGTAGCGGATCGAGCGGCTGCCGCAGGAATTGTTACCCGCCATGCCGCCCAGGGTGCATTGCGCCGAGGTCGAGACGTCGACCGGATACCACAGGCCGTGCGGCTTCAGCCAGGCATTGAGCTGGTCGAGCACGACGCCGGGCTGCACCGTGACCTCGGCACGCTGCTTGTCGAAGCCCACCACCTCGCGCATGTACCGCGAGAAATCGACGACCAGTGCCTGGCCCACCGTCTGGCCGCACTGCGAGGTGCCGGCGCCGCGCGGCAGGATCGCCGCCTTGGCGTCGCGCGCCACGTCGAGCGCCAGGGCAAGATCGGTCTCATCGCGCGGAATGACGATGCCGACCGGTTCGACCTGGTAGATCGAGGCATCGGTCGAGTAGCGGCCGCGCGAGGCCTTGTCGAAAAGGACGTCGCCCTTGATGGTGCGTCGGAGTGTTTGTTCCAGAGGGGTCACAGCGGCTAGAATAGCGAAATGCGCCTGAACTCACATCCCAGCGGCCGCCATTTCCTGCAGATCCCCGGCCCGACCAATGTGCCCGACCGCATCCTGCGGGCGATGGACAATCCGACCATCGATCACCGCGGGCCGGAATTCAACGCACTGGCCAAAAAGGTGCTGCGCTCGGTGCGCCAGGTCTTCCAGACCAAGCAGCCGGTCATCGTCTATCCGGCCTCGGGCACCGGCGCCTGGGAAGCCGCCCTCGTCAACACGCTCAATTCGGGCGACACGGTGCTGATGTGGGAGACCGGCCACTTCGCCTCGCTGTGGAAGAAGATGGCGGACCGGCTCGGCATCAAGTCGGAGTTCATGGGCGGCGACTGGCGCAAGCCGGCCGATCCGGCGGCCATCGAGAAGCGGCTGAAGGAAGACGCCGGTCACCTCATCAAGGCCGTGTGCATCGTGCACAACGAGACCTCGACCGGCGTGGTGAGCGACATCTCGGCGGTGCGGCGGGCGATCGACGCCGCCCGCCATCCCGCGCTCCTGCTGGTCGACACGATCTCCTCGCTCGGTTCGCTCGACTATCGCCACGACGCCTGGGGCGTCGACGTCACGGTGGCGGGCTCGCAGAAGGGCCTGATGCTGCCGCCCGGCCTGTCCTTCAACGCGGTCAGCGAGAAGGCGGTGGCGGTGTCGAAGAACGCGAAGATGCCGCGCTCGTTCTGGAACTGGGAGGAGATGCTGGCCGCCAATGCCAACGGCTGGTTCCCCTACACGCCGGCGACCAACCTGATCTACGGCCTCAACGAAGCCTGCGACATGCTGCTCGAGGAAGGCCTCGACGCGGTGTTCGCCCGCCACGCCCGCCATGCCGAGGCGACCCGCACGGCGGTCGACGGCTGGGGGCTGGAGATCCTGTGCAGCGATCCCAAGGCCTACTCGGGCTCGCTGACGGCGATCGTCATGCCCGAGGGCCACGACGCCGACGCCTTCCGCAAGATCGCACTGGAGAACTTCAACCTCTCGCTCGGCCAGGGCCTCACCAAGGTCGCGGGCAAGGTGTTCCGCATCGGCCACCTCGGCGACTTCAACGACCTGATGCTGATGGGCACCCTGTCCGGCGTCGAGATGGCGCTGGGGCTTGCCAAGGTGCCGCACAAGACCGGCGGTGTGCAGGCCGCTCTCACCTACCTCAGGGACACCGCACCCGGCGCGCGGCACGGCTGACCGTGCGCCTCTACGTGACGCCCGCCTCGCCGTGGGTCCGGCGGGTCAGGGTGACGATCCTCGAATTGGGCATCGAAGACCGCTTCGAGTTCGTGCAGACCCGCTGGCCGCACAGCTGGGGCACGCAGACCGTCAGCATGCCGGCCGATTTCGCGGCGGCGACTCCGGTCCTGCGCATTCCCGCGCTGGTCACGGACGACGTCACGCTGACCGACTCCCATGCGATCTGCGACTACCTCAATGCCGAGTTCGGCGGCTTTCGCCTGCTCGCGCGCGAGGGCGCCGCGCGGTGGCGGGCCCTGGCCACCATCGCCATCGCCAACGGCATCCTCGAGGCGCAGATCATGCGGCGCGCCGAGCTGCTGCGCTCGGACAAGGAACGCTCCAACGACTTCATCGCCAAGATGCGCGAGCGTTCGTTCCGCTGCTTCGCCGCGCTGCAGGATCATCTCCCGGCCTTCGGCGCCCTCTTCGACCTGGCCCAGATCACGACCGCCGTCGCCTGCAGCTACGACGACTGGCGCTACGGCCCCGACTGGCGCCACGCCGCACCGAAGCTCGCCGCCTGGTACGACTCCGTCGCGGACCGGCCCTCGCTCAAAGCCACCCG
>CAZHQA010000007.1:32333-46163 GCA_964533955.1 uncultured Reyranella sp.
CGCGGCCCGGAAAGCTCCATCATCTCGTCGAACTGATCGACGATCATGTCGGCGAAGGTGGCGGCGCTCGCCCGCCGCGCCGCGATCGCCGGGATGTCGTTCAGCTCCTGCGGATAGGGCACGGCCAGGATCCGCCGGCCGCCGCGGCAGCGGAACCAGATCGGCTGGTCGTCCATGCACCAGTCGAGCAGGTATCGATAACCCGCCTCCGCCAGCAGATCGGGCGTCAGCCGGCTTTGCGAGATCCACGGTCCGAGCCAGCCTTCGGGAGCCCGCCCCTCGCCTGCGCTGAGGCGCGCCGTCGTATCGCGGATCAGCGCGCGCTCGGCCGCCTCGTCGAGCGTGCCCTGGCGTTCGGAATTGCTGCGGCCATGGCCCACGATCTCGTCGCCGCGCGCGCGGTGCGCCGCCACCAGCTCGGGCGCGTAGTCGTACATCGTGCTGTTGACCAGGGCGGCCATGGGAAATTTCGCGGCGTCGAAGGCGTCGTGCAGGTACCAGGCGCCGACGCGATTGCCGTAGTCGCGCCAGGCGAAGTTCAGAACATCGGGCTGTGGCCCGCCGGGCGACAGTTCGGCGCCCAGCCCATCGCCGAACGAAAAATGCTCCAGGTTGAGCGCGAAATAGACCGCGAGCCGTTTTTTCTGCGGCCATGTGTAATCGGGTCGGCCGCGCAGGGGCGAGTAATCGTAGCGGTCGTGGCCGGCGAGCTTCATCAGCGAAACGTAGCGCGGCAAAGCTTGATGGGCTACGGTGCACACCAAGTGAAGAAGCCGCCAGGGAAAGATGGCGGACGCGTCGGGAGGAAGAGCGTTGACGGCGACGAGTGCGGCCGCCCTGCCTGAGTCGAGACAAGCCATTGGCGCCCCGCGACGACTGGCCGCCCCGCTGTGGGTGGGCGCGCTGCTGCTGCTGCTCGCCTTCCTGGTGCTCTATCCGCTCCTGATGCTGGTGTTCGGCGCGCTGTCCGACTCCAACCCGGTGGTCGACGGGTTCGGCAAGTTCCGCCCCTCGCTCGAGCATTTCGCGGCCGTCCTGGTCAACGAGAACGTCCATCTCGCCTTCTTCAACGCGCTGGCTGCCTGCGGCGGCGGCACCATCCTCGCGGTGGCGATCGGTCTTGCCTTCTCGTGGATCGTCGTGCGCACCAACACGCCCTGCAAGGGCTTCATCGCCGGCGCCTCGATGATCCCGCTGTTCGTGCCGCCGCTGGTCGCCGGCGTCGCCTGGGGCATCCTTGGCTCGCCCAAGACCGGCCTGCTCAACACCACGTTGAAGTGGATCGGCATCGACTTCCGCTTCGACTTCTACTCGATGACCGGCCTGATCCTGGTGTTCGGCATCTACTACGCGCCCTACGTCTACATGTTCACCGCCTCGGCGCTGCGCAACATGGACCCCAGCCTCGAGGAGGCGTCGGAGGTCGCGGGCGCCTCGGCCTTCACCACCATCTTCACCGTCACCTTCCCGCTGATCGCGCCAGCGATCCTCGCCGGCACGCTGCTGTCCTTCGTCGTGATGCTCGGCATCTACGGCATCCCCGCCGCCCTGGGCGCGCCGGCCAACATCAACGTGCTCACCACCTACATCTTCAAGCTGACCGCGTGGAGCCCGCCGCTCTACAACACCGCCGCCGCCGTCGCGATCCTGCTGATGCTGGTCACCGCCGTGTTCGTGTGGGCGCAGCAGAAGGTGCTGTCGGGCAAGAGCTACGCCACCGTCGCCGGCAAGGCGTTCCGGCCGCGCAGCCTCAACCTCGGGCCATGGCGCTGGTTCACCTTCGGGCTGGCGGTGACCTACCTGTTCATCGTGGTGGTATTGCCGACCCTCGCGCTGACCATCGCGGCCTTCCGCAAGTTCCTGTTCATCAAGGACTTCGACGCGCTGTTCGATGCCCGTGCCTACAGCCTGGTGCACTTCAACGCGGTGTTCGACAACCCGCTCACCATGCTGTCGATCTGGAACACGCTCAAGGTCGGCGTCATCACCGCGGTGCTGGGCGGCGCGCTCGCCTTCGCCATCGGCTACACCGTCAATCGCACGACGGTCGGCGGCCGCCGCGCCATCGACCTGCTCTCGACCATCCCGGTCGCCATCCCCGGCCTGGTGGTCGGCGTCGCCTACCTGTGGGCATGGATCGGCCTGCCCGGCGGCCTGTACGGCACGATCTGGATCCTAGCGCTCGCCTTCATCGCCCGCTTCATGCCCGACACGGTGAAGGCGCTGTCGACCTCGTTCCTGCAGATCCACAAGGAACTCGAGGAGGCGGCCTGGATCTGCGGCCGCGGCCTGCTCAGCACCATCGCCACCATCGTGCTGCCGCTCGCCCGGCCGGGCGTCGTCGCCTCGATGACGCTCCTGTTTGTGCTGGCGATCCGCGAGCTCGGCTCCTCGCTGTTCCTTTACACCAGCGACACCACAGTCATGGCGGTGCTGCTGCTCGACTATTACGAAGGCGGCAACACCGGCAAGACCGCCGCCTTCAGCCTGGTGCAGACGGCGATCCTCGCCGTGCTGCTCGGCCTCACCAACTGGCTCTCGCGCGGCGCCGCGCAGAGCAGCGCGAGAACAGGATAAGTAGGAGGAAACGACGTGAACCGACGCACCACACTGCTGATCGCAGCCCTCGGCGCCCTTGCCGCCGGGCCGGCCCTCGTGTCGCCGGCAGGGGCGCAAAGCGAGTTCGGCTCCAAGGAGCTGATCGAGGCGGCCGAGAAGGAAGGCGCGCTCACCTACTACACGGCCAACTTCACCGAAGTCGAGCAGGAGGTGGTCAAGGAATTCAACAAGCGCTTCCCCAAGATCAAGGTCTCGATCGTGCGCGCGCCCGGCGGCCAGCTGATCACCCGCATCAAGACCGAGGCGGCGGCCGGCAAGCTCGGGGCCGACGTGGTCAACCATTCCGACCGCGGCCTGATGAAGGACATCGCCGACCTGTTCCAGGATTACACGCCGCCCAACGCCGCCGACTACCGGCCCGACGCGATGGTCAGCCCGAAGTTCTGGCCCGGCGTCACGCTCGGCTGGGCGATCGCCTACAACACCCAGCTGGTCAAGAACCCGCCCAAGACGTGGATGGATCTCACCAAGCCGGAATACAGCAACAAGCAGATCGGCCAGGTCGTCGGCCCGTCGGGCGGCACGACGTGGACGCGCGTCATGTTCGAGCGCCAGGTGCTGGGCGAGGACTACTGGAAGAAGCAGGCCGCCCTCGGCATCTCTCTCTTCCCGTCCGGTGCGCCCACGTCGGATTCGCTGGTGCGCGGCGAGATCTCGATCGCGCCGCTGCTCTACAACATCATCTACACCAAGATCGTCGAGGGCGCGCCGGCCGAGGCCATCTTCGCGCCCGAGGGCGTGCCGATCATTCCCTATGCCGACGGCATCACCAAGACGGCGAAGAGCCCCAACGCCGCCAGGCTGTTCATGAACTGGCGGCTCTCCAAGGAAGGCCAGGCCTTCGCCATCACCAAGCTGGGCAACATCACCTCGCTCAAGGAGCCGCCTGCCTTCCCCAAGGGCTGGGATCCCAAGGTGGTCAAGGCGTGGGTGCCGAACTTCGAGCAGTTCGAGAAGCTTCGCGATCCCTGGCTCGAGGAGTGGAACAAGACCTACGGATACCGCCAGTGACGGCTGCGCTCCTCATCGAGAACCTGGAAAAGCGCTTCGCCGCCGGCAAGCCGGCAGTCGACGGCGTGAGCTTCGACGTGCCGGCCGGCGAGATCGTGGTGCTGCTCGGTCCCTCGGGCTGCGGCAAGACCACGACCCTGCGCTGCGTCGCCGGCCTCGAGCATCCGAGCGGCGGGCGCATCTCGATCGGCGAGCGCGTGGTCAGCGAGCCGGGGCGCGGCCTGCTGGTCTCGCCGCGCGAGCGCGACATCGGCATGGTGTTCCAGTCCTACGCCGTGTGGCCGCACATGACGGTGCGCCAGAACGTGGCCTACCCCCTGAAGTACCGGCGCAACGGCAACGGCGGCGGCGACATCGACGCCAAGGTCAGGGAGACGCTCGAACTGGTCGGGCTGGGCGACTATGCCGAACGGCCGGTGACCTCGCTGTCGGGCGGCCAGATGCAGCGCGTCGCCCTGGCGCGGAGCCTGGTCTATCGCCCGCAGCTTCTGCTGCTCGACGAGCCGCTCAGCAACCTCGATTCGAAACTGCGGATCCGGCTGCGCGACGAGCTTCGCCGCATCCTCAAGATGACCGGCATGACCGGACTCTACGTGACGCACGATCAGTCCGAGGCCGTCGTGCTGGGCGACCGCATCGGCGTCATGCGCGAGGGCAAGCTGCTGCAGATGGCGCCGCCCGGCGAGATCTACAATCGCCCGGCCGACAGCTTCGTCGCCAACTTCACCGGCGCCTCCAACGTGCTGCTCGGCAAGGTGCTGGCCCGCAGCGGCGAACACGCGACCATCGATCTCGGCGCCGCCGGCAGGCTCGAGGCCTGGACGCCGCAGCCGCTCGGCGTCGGCGACAGGGCGCGCGTGGCGCTGCGCGCCGAGAACGTGCGGCTGGGCGAGCGCGGGCCGGCCAACGTCTTCGCGGCCCGCGTGCTCGAGCGACGCTACCAGGGCATGCAGACGGTCTACGACCTCGAGCTGGGCGGCCAGCGCCTCGAAGCGCTCGAGCTCGGCACCGCCGCCCGCCACGAGCAGAACGGCGAGATCCCGCTCACCCTGCCGCCCGACACCTGCTGGGCCTATCGCGACGACGGCGGCGCTGTCGACTAGGCCTTGGCCTTGCCGGCGTCTCCCGCGATCTCGACGGGCGCGGGTTCATCGGCCGAGATGACGCGATAGACGATGCCGGCGAACACCGCGCCGATCAGCGGCGCCAGCCAGAACAGCCAGAGCTGGCCCAAGGCCCAGCCGCCGGCGAACAGGGCCGGGCCGGTGCTGCGCGCCGGGTTCACCGACGTATTGGTCACCGGGATGCTCACCAGATGGATCAGCGTGAGGCAGAGGCCGATGGCGATCGGCGCGAAGCCGCGCGGCGCGCTGCCATGCGTCGAGCCCATGATCACGAACAGGAAGGCGAAGGTCATGACGACCTCGCAGACGAAGCCCGCCGCCAGCGAATAGCCGCCCGGCGAATGCTCGGCGAAGCCGTTGCTGGCGAAGCCGGCATGGACGTCGAAGCCCGCCTTGCCGCTGGCGATGGCATAGAGCACGGCGGCGCCGGCGATCGCGCCCAGCACCTGGGCCACGATGTAGGGCGCAAGCTCGCTCGCCTTGAACCGCCCGCCCGCCCACAGGCCGACCGACACCGCCGGATTGAGGTGGCAGCCCGAGACGTGGCCGATCGCGTAGGCCATGGTGAGCACGGTCAACCCGAAGGCCAGCGCCACGCCGGCGAAGCCGATGCCAAGCTGAGGAAACGCGGCGGCAAGCACGGCCGAGCCGCACCCGCCGAGAACCAACCACGCGGTACCGATGAACTCGGCCGTCAGCTTGCGCATCATCGCATCGCCCTCCCGATAGGGGTCCGAGGTCTGTCATTGTCGGCCCGGGTCGACGGCACAGACATCTGCATGGGTGCATAGCTGAAGCTCTCTGGACAGCGGCGCCGGCCGGACAATTGACCGCGTGCGGAATCAGGCAAAACATCAAGTCCGCAAAGCGCTCCGGGAGGGCGTCGTGACCGCGAAGAAACGACTTGTGCTCTGCATGGACGGCACATGGAATACCGTCACTAAGACCAGCGTGCCGACCAACGTCGTGCGCTTCGCCCAATCGGTCATGCCGGCGACCGACGGCGTCCAGCAGATCGTTTACTACAATGCCGGTGTCGGCACCGACGGCCTGGTCGACAGGGTGCTCGGCGGCGTGTTCGGTGTCGGCCTCAAGCGCAATGTCCAGCGCGCGTACATGTTCGCCGCGCTGAACTACCGGCCAGGCGACGAACTCTACATCTTCGGCTTCTCGCGGGGCGCCTATACCGCGCGCGCCATCGCCGGCATCATCGGCCGCGTCGGGTTGGTCTACCCCCGTCACTTCGACCGGTTCGAGGAGGTCTGGCAGCACTACCGCCGGCGCACCGCTTCCGAGCTCGCCGACCAGACCGTTCGCATCAAGTGCGTCGGCGTTTGGGACACCGTCGGCTCCTACGGCATTCCGGCCGGCTATGGACTGGGCGCGCTGGGCCGCATGTTCACCTGGCGCGAGCTGCATTTCCACGACACCAGCCTGGGACACAAGATCGACATTGGCCTGCACGCTGTCGCGATCGACGAGCATCGCCGCCCGTTCGCGCCGACTTTCTGGACCAAGCAGACCGGCCAGGCCCTGCCCGAGAAGCAGCATTGCGAGCAGGTCTGGTTCGCCGGTGCCCACAGCAACATCGGCGGCGGCTACGCCAACCACGGCCTGTCGGACATCGCGATGGCGTGGATGATGGGGCGCGTCATGGACCTCACCGACCTGCGCTTCGATCCGGCGGCGTTGCAGGGAGTGGCCAGGCCCGACGTCATGCCACCGCCCGACGTTTCGTTGAGCCCGCTCTACCTGGTCAGTCGGACGTTTCCGTTCAATCGGCCGATGCTGCGTCACCACGCGCTGGATGTCGGTCTGTTCCGCAACGTCGAGAATCCGAGGCGCCAGAACATCAACGAGGCGGTGCATTGGAGCGTCGCCAAGAAGATCGAGTCAGCGCACTACACGGCCAGGAACCTTCCGGCTTCGCTGCCGCCGACGGCAGTCACCCAGCCCAGCCCCTGGGAGCAGCAGATCTGGCAATCGCTCGCCAGTCCGCCTGCGGGGCGCTGAGGCTCCACCATCGGCACGGCCGGCCGCATGGACGACCGAGCACCCGACGGGACGCTAGAGTTGGGCGTGATATTTCAGTGGCGCGTCGTGATTGTGCCCACGGTAGTTCCCAGTAAGCTGGAACCGCATGCCCCAGTATTGGTGGGTCAACCACAAACAAACTTTCAGGCAGGAAATCGAGAACCAGTACCTTTGGTCTCCGAAGACCAACCGCGGCGGCGCGCGCAATCATTTCTACGACAACATGCGTCTCGCCAGCCCCGGTGATCTCGTTCTCTCGTACGCCGACCAGACAGTCCGCTATGTTGGCCGTATCGCCGAGTTTGCGTTCACCGCTCCAAAGCCCTCCGAATTTGGGACAACTGGAGCTTACTGGAATGATGAAGGCTGGCTCTTACCGGTGTTTTGGACGCGATTGGACCCGCCCATCCGTCCCAAGACTCTGCTCTCGGTAATTGGGCCCCTGCTCCCGCACAAATATTCGCCCATTCGACCTTCCACGGGTGACGGCAATCAAGGCGTCTATCTTGCGAGTATTCCTCAGACTGTATTTGACGCGGTTGTAGCAGGAGCGATCTACGATCACATTCTGTTGGCGCGAGGCGGTGCCAACAGCCTCACATTCCAAATCGTCAGAGACAAGTTGGATGAGCGAATAGAAGACAACATCCGAGCGGACTTGACGTTGGCTGATACGGTGAAGGAGTCAGTCATTCAGGCACGTCGTGGCCAAGGCAAGTTCCGTGCAAACGTCGAGTCGATCGAGAAGGCGTGCCGCCTTACCGGGATCACCAACCCCACTTTGCTCATCGCGAGCCACATTCGACCTTGGCGGTCCTGCAAGACCGCAGAGCAACGGCTCGACGGAATGAACGGCCTTCTTCTGACTCCTGATGCGGACTTGCTGTTCGATCGAGGATTCATCACATTTGAGGACCGCGGCGACATCAAGGTATCACCTCGCTTCGATCAAGAAGATCTCCGTCGCCTTGGCCTGGGCGATCTAGCCTGGAAGCAACTCGGATTCTCTGAGGCGTCCATGCCTTGGCAAGCCAAGGCGTTTGCGTCGGCGCAACGCGAGTACCTTGCTTATCATCGCGCTCAAGTATGGGTCGCTTGACGGGCGACGTTCGCACGTCCAACCCAGCGCGATGGCGCGCCGGCTAGACCCGCGCGATGATCGCGACCGGTCCACCGCCGGCCGGACCCTGGTGCTCGGCGCCACCCGAGACATAGAGCATGGTGTCGCCGATCACGCCGGCCAGCACGCCGCCGACCAGGGCACGGGCGTGGCGGGTCGAGTGGATGTCGCTGTCGTCGAGCATGGTGTGGCGCCGGCCGCGGATCTCGCCCGACGGCGCGGCCTCGGCCTTGGCAAGCAGCGCCACGACCTCCCCGCCCAGTTGGCCCCGCACGCGGCGCGCCGCCTCGGCATCGATCGCGTCCCTCATGACGCCATGGCCGATCACCAGGTCGCCCGCCCAGCCCGCGGCATTGCCCAGCACGACGATCTCGTTGCGCAGCAGCTCGACCCCGGCCGAGGTGCTGGCGACGCCGGAATAGAGCGACCAGTCCTTGCACACCGCGGCCTCGCTCGCCGCCGCGACCTCGCCCAGGGCCACGGCAACGCCCAGCGCCGACGCACCGCGCGAGAGGGCCATCGAGTGATAGGTGTCGTCGGTCGCGGCCGCCTTGCCGCGCCGGGCCGCGTCCTCGATGCGCTCCTTGGTGAGCAAGGGGCACTTGATCTGCACGAAGTGCACGTCGGCCGCCGATGCGATGCCCGCCTCCTTCACGGCGGCCGCCACGGCCTTCGCCGTCTCGTCGATCTGCGCCTGGCGGCCGAGCTCTTCCGGCCTGAACTCGCGCGTGAGGGCGATGCCGGCGGCCAGCCGGGGCGCCGCGGCGTCGCCGGCCGCCTCCTCGCGGCAGAACACCAGGAGATGCGGCGAAAGTCCGCCTTCGGTGCCGCCCGACATGACGATCGCCACGCGCTTCTCGACCTCGGCCAGCGGGCAGCCGCAGCGTTCGGCGAGCAGCAGCTTCAGTGCCAGGGTGGCGTAGCCCCGGGTGAAGTCGTTGACGCAGCCATTGCCCTCGGTCTTGCCGACGATGGCAACGATCGTGGCGGGATCGACCTCGCCCCGGTCGATCGCGGCGGCGAGCGGCGCGCTGTCGCCCGGTCCGGCCGTGGCGAGCCGCAACACCCGCATGCGCCGCGCCATGTCAGGCCACCCCCGTCATGCCGCCTTGCCGGCATCGCTGCCGTGCCGTTCGCGGCGGCGGCGCAGGACGATGGTCGAGACCAGCGCCAGCGCGATCACCAGGAACGAGAGGCCGGTGGTGACGGTGCCCAGCGCGTAGAGCACGGGCGTCGTGACGTTGGTGGTCATGCCGTAGATCTCGAGCGGCAGGGTGTTGAAGGTGCCGGAGGTATAGAGGCTGCGCGCAAACTCGTCGTAGCTCAGGGTGAAGCCGAACAGGCCGACGCCGATCAGGCTGGGCAGCAGGATCGGCACGATGACGTGGCGGATGGTCTGCCAGGACGTGGCGCCAAGGTCGCGCGCCGCCTCCTCGTAGCGCCGGTCGAAGCGGTTGAACACGGCGAACATGATCAGCAAGCCGAACGGCAGGGTCCAGGTGAGGTGCGCGCCGAAGGCCGAACTGTACCAGGCAGTGTCGAGGCCGAGCACGCGGTACAGCAGGCCGATGCCGAGGCTGATCAGGATCGACGGCACGATCAGGCTGGCGATGGCGAGATAGAAGACCAGCGCCGAGCCGGTGAAGCGCTTGCGGAAGGCGAGGCCGGCCGAGAACGACACCAGCACGGTCACGATCATGGTGGCGATGCCCAGCACGATCGAGCGCTCGAAGGAGCCGGCGAAGTCGCCGACCATCTGCTTCTCGAACAGGTTGCCGAACCAGTGGAACGACACGCCGCGCATCGGAAAGGTCAGCCCGCCGGACGGTCCCTGGAAGGACAGGATGACGATGGTGATGGTCGGGCCGTAGAGGAACAGCACGAACAGCACGAAGAAGGCCGCGAGCAGCCAGAAGGCGGGGCCGTGCTTGATCCGCTGCACGCTCACAGCTCCTTGCGGATGTCGACCATCCGCATCATCGCCGCCACCGTGATCAGCACCAGGATCAGCAATATCACCGCATTGGCCGCCGCCGCCGGATACTGCAGCAGCGACATGGCGTTCATCATCATCAGCCCGACCGAGGCGGTCTGGCCGCCGCTCATCAGCCGCACCGTGACGAAGTCGCCCATGACGATGGTGACGACGAAGATCGAGCCGATGGCGATGCCGGGCTTGCACAGCGGCACGATCACGTTCCACAGCGTCTGCCAGCCGGTCGCGCCGGCATCGCGCGCCGCCTCGAGCAGCGAGCGCTCGATGCGCATCATCGAGTTGAAGATCGGCACCACCATGAACAGCGTGTAGAGGTGGACGTAGGCCAGCACGACCGCGAAGTCGGAGAACAGCAGGAACTCGAGCGGCTGCTGGATCAGGCCGAGGTGCAGCAGCGCCGAGTTCAGGATCCCGTTGCGGCCGAGGAACGGGATCCACGAGATCATGCGGATGATGTTGGAGGTCCAGAACGGGATGGTGCAGACCAGGAACAGCACGGTCTGCCAGGTCGCCGACGGGACATAGAAGGCGAGGAAGTAGGCGATGGTGAAGCCGATCGCCAGGGTGAGCGCCCAGGTGATGACGGTGAACTCGAGCGTCTGCAGGTAGGTTTTCCAGGTCACCGGCGAGAGCAGCAGCTCCTCGTAGTTCTGGCTCAGGAATGCCGGGATGATCGAGGTCGTGTTGTAGTCGAAGAAGCTCACCACGACGATGGTGGCGATCGGCACGACGAGGAACAGCAGGAAGACCAGCGCCAGCGGCGCCACCTGCAGATACGTCACCCAGGCATCGATGCGTTTCATGCTCAGATCCCCTCCCCTTGGCGGAACCCGCCAAGGGGAGGTGTCACGGTCATGCCGTGACGGAGGGGTCGGGACGCACCGGCAGTGCCGCTTCCCGCTCCGTCAGCGCAAGACGCTGACACCTCCCCCGAAGACGGGGGAGGGCAAGCTCCTTCTCTTACTCTAGGCGGCGATGAACGAATTCCACTTCTGGACCATGTAGCGATCCTCATCCATCACGGCGTTCCAGCACGAGACGGCGCCCATGCGGTCGTAGAACGAGCCGCCGTCGCGCACCGTGCCGGCCTTCTCCATCAGCTTGCCCTGCGGGCTCATGATGTCCTTCTGCGCCGGCTTGCCTTCCATCCAGAAGCCCCACTCGTCGGGCGTCATGTTGGCCTTGGCCGTCTCGAGCACCGCCGAGTAGTAGCCCTGCCGGTTGAGGAAGGCGCCGACCCAGCCCGACATGTACCAGTTGATGTAGTCGTAGGCCGCGTCGAGCTGCGTGCCGCTGAGGTGCTTGGCCAGCGCCAGGCCGCCGCCCCAGGCGCGATAGCCTTCCTTGAGCGGCTGGTAGATGCAGGGCACGCCCTTCGAGCGCACCGCCGCCACCGCCGGCGACCACATCGACTGGATGACGACCTCGCCCGAGGCCATGAGGTTCACGGATTCGTCGAAGGTCTTCCAGAAGGCGCGGAACTGGCCGTCCTTCTTGGTCTTGATCAGGAAGTCGATGGTCTTGTCGATCTCGGCCTTGGTCATGTTGCCCTTGTCGACATACTTGGCGATGCCGGCCGACTCGCAGATCATCGCCGCGTCCATGATGCCGATCGACGGAATGTTGAGGATCGACGTCTTGCCCTTGAACTTCGGATCCAGGATGTCTTTCCACTGCGTGATCGGCCGGCCGACCAGGTCCGGGCGGATGCCGAGCGTGTCGGCGTTGTAGATCGTCGGGATCATGGTGAACCACTGGGTCGGCGCCTTGGCGAAGGTCGTGGAATCCTTGCCGTCGACGAAGCCCACCGTGCTCGGCGCGGTGCCCTGCGCGATCACGCTGTCGGGCTTCAGCTTGCCGGTGGTGAAGATCGGCACGATCTTGTCGAAGTACTTTATCTTCTTGGTGTCCATCGCCTGGAGGTTCTTGGTCGGGAACACCTTCTTGATCATCCAGTATTCGATGTCGCCGATGTCGAACGAGTTGGGCTGGGTCACCACGCGCTGCACGACGGCGTCGGAATCGAGCGCCGTCATCTGCAGGGTGAAGCCCAGGTCGGCCTTGGCCTTCTCGGCGATTTCATTGAACGCCGACACGCCGGTGCCGCACTGGCGCAGCGTGATGTTCTTGATGTTCTGCGCCCAGATCGTGGGCGCGCCGATGACGCCACTCCCCAACGCTGCCGCGCCGAGACCGGCGGCGCCCTTCAGGACCTTGCGGCGTCCCATGCCGTTGTACTTGCGTGCCATCTTGAACCTCTCCTTCTTCTGACTCCCCTAGCGCGAGTCTCTTGCCGCCACTCGTTTATCTCCCGAGGGCGTGAACATCCCCGGGCATCCACGACAAAGTCACCGGCTGGCCCGGCGTCACCGGCGCAGCATCGAAGCGCGCCTCGGGCACGATGGCCGACAGCGTTTCCAGTCCCACGACGTCGATGCCGACCTGAACGGTCGTGCCGAGATATTCGACCGAGCGCGCCACGCCGGCGAGCGAGGAGGCATCGGTCGGCGCCATGCCGGGCTGGACCGTCATGCGGTCGGCGCGGATGGCGACGAACGGCGCACTTCCCTTGGCGCGGGCGACCGAGGCCGGCAGCACGTTGTGGCCGCCGATGAACCTGGCGACGAAGGCCGACGCCGGCTTGTTGAAGACTTCGCGCGCCGGCGCGCTCTGCTCGATCTTGCCCTCGTTCATCACCACGACGAGGTCCGCGAGCGCCATCGCCTCGTCCTGGCTGTGCGTGACGTGGATGAACGAGATGCCGAGCCGGGTCTGCAGCGACTTCAGCTCCTCGCGCATCCTGATGCGCAGGAACGGATCGAGCGCCGACAGCGGCTCGTCGAGCAGCAGGACCTGCGGGTCGGTGATCAGCGCCCGCGCCAGCGCCACGCGCTGCTGCTGGCCGCCCGACAGCTGGGCCGGCAGGCGCTTGGCGAACGGCTCCATCTGCACGCGCTTGAGCAGTTCGAGGGCGCGCGCCCGGCGGGTCTCCTTCTCGATGCCGCGCATCTTGAGGCTGAAGGCGACGTTGTCGGTGCAATCGAGATGCGGAAACAGCGCGTAGCTCTGGAACATCATGGCGGTGCCGCGGGCGGCCGGCGCGAGATGGGTGATGTTCTCCGACCCCAGGATAACGTCGCCCTCGGACACGTCCTCGTGGCCCGCGATCATGCGCAAGGTCGTGGTCTTGCCGCAGCCCGACGGACCCAGCAGGCAGCAATAGGAGCCGGCCGGAATCCTGAGATTGATCGAATCGACAGCGAGCGTTTCGCCATACCGCTTGGTCAGCGCAACCAGCTCGATATCGGGCTTCTTTGCCATGGGGTCGGGGGAAGCAAGTGCCATGCCATTACTGTAAAATAGAATCCGCGCGATGGGGATGGACGGCACGGTTGGCCCATGCCTTGCTCCCCCATTGATTTTCCTCCCCATTCAAATGGGGGCACCTCCCAAATGGGGAGGAAACCAGATCGAGGAGTGCGCAAGATGCGGTTGATCGGCGTGGATGTTGGCGGGACCTTCACCGACCTGGTCTATGCCGACACCGACGCGGGCCAGACGGCCGTCCACAAGATATCCACCACGCCGGACGACCCGTCGCGTGGCGTCGTGGCAGGCCTCGCCGCGCTTTGCGACAAGTATTCGATCCCGCGCGAGACGATCGACGTGGTGTTCCACGGCACCACCATCGCCACCAATGCCATCCTCGAGCATGACGGCGCGGTGACCGGCATGATCACCACCGGCGGCTATCGCGACATCCTGCATATCGGCCGCCACCAGCGCCCGCAGCACTACTCGATCATGCAGGACATTCCCTGGCAGGACCGCCCGCTGGTGAAGCGGCGCTATCGCAAGACGGTGAAGGAGCGGCTGGTGCCGCCCCGGGGCGAGGTGCTCGAGCCGCTCGACGAGGCGGGCGTGCG
>CAZHQA010000008.1:0-44101 GCA_964533955.1 uncultured Reyranella sp.
ACAGTCCCCCTGCGTGTTACGCAGCAATCCGGACAAACGTGCCTGGGGCATATTCCGTCCAGCTGGAACTCAGCTGGACGGAATACGCCTTCGGTCGAAGCGCCTGGAACAACGCGTTTCCGATGAGTTGGCCAAATCTCAGTGCCACCGAATCGAGCCGCCGACCGGCCGTCGTTTTCCGCCGAAGTCGCTTCAATTCGACTCCGGATGCGCTTTAATGGGCGGGCAACCCAATGTTGCCGCGAACAAGGGCACGGGGAGGAACCAAGGTGGACAACAGCAAGAGTGCGACGCCTCCTGCATCGGGCGCGAGCGCGGGTTTCTGGCCGACCGGCTGGTGGTCGATCGTCGACTACAAGATCGGCATCGTTCCGCTGCCGGTCTTCTTCATCCTGATCGCGGTCATCGCGGGCTTCGCCCTCACCGGAAAAGTCCCCTCCGACATCCTGATGGCGATCGTCCTGCTCTCGATGGGCGGCTTCACCTGCGCCGAGCTGGGCAAGCGAATTCCGGTCATCCGCAACATCGGCGCGGCGGCGATCTTCGCCACCTTCATTCCGTCCTTCCTGGCGTTTCATCACCTCCTGCCCGATTCCATCCTGGTCTCGGTGCAGGACTTCACGAAGGACTCGAATTTTCTCTACCTGTTCATCTCCTGCATCATCGTCGGCAGCATTCTCGGCATGGACCGCGGCGTCCTCATCAAGGGCTTCCTGAAGATATTCGTGCCCCTGGCGGCAGGGTCGGTGGCGGGCGGCCTCGTTGGCACCTTGGTAGGCGTCCTGCTCGGGCTCGGCGCCCACCACACCTTCTTCTTCATCGTGGTCCCGATCATGGCCGGCGGTGTCGGCGAGGGAGCGATCCCGCTCTCCATCGGCTATTCGCAGATCCTTCACCTGCCGCAGGGCGACCTGTTTGCCCAGGTCCTGCCCCCGGTGATGCTGGGCAGCCTGACCGCCATCCTGCTGTCGGGCACGCTCAACTACGTCGGCAAGAGATATCCGCATCTCACGGGCGAAGGGCGCCTGCAGCCGGGCGAGCACGACGAGCTCGAGTTCGAGGAAGACTCCGCGGACGACCATGTCGACGTCACGACCGTGGCGGCCGCCGTGGTCACCGCCGTGACGCTTTACCTGATCGGCGCCCTGGCGCAGCGGATGTTCGGCTTTCCCGCGCCGGTGGCGATGCTGGCGATCGCCGTGGCCCTGAAGCTCGCGAAGGCCGTGTCGCCGACCCTGCAGGCCGGGGCCTTCCACGTCTACAAGTTCTTCTCGACCGCCGTCACCTACCCTCTGCTGTTCGCCATCGGTGTTTCGTTGACGCCGTGGGACAAGCTGGTCGCGGCCTTCACGCTGCCCTATCTCGTCACCATCGTCTCGACGGTGGTGACGATCATGACGACGGGCTTCTTCGTCGGTGGCTGGATGAAGATGTATCCGATCGACACCGCGATCGTCACCGCCTGCCACAGCGGACAGGGCGGCACGGGCGATGTCGCCATTCTCACCGCAGCCAACCGGATGCAACTCATGCCCTTCGCGCAAATCGCCACGCGCATCGGCGGGGCGATCACCGTGACCCTGGTGCTGATTGCGATGACGCAGGTCGGCTAAGAGCCCCGGTCGGCAGTCCTTCGCCCCCCAGCACTGTGACCGTGTCCGCGCTGTGTGCGGACACGGCGTTCCAAGTCGCGTGCTTCAGTGGATCTCGATCCGTCGCGGCTGGGCCTGCTGTACCTTCTTGAGAGTCAGCGTCAGCACGCCATCCGACAGATTCGCGGCGATGTTGTTGCGGTCGATGTGCTGCGACAGAGTGAACGAGCGGGCGAAGTGCCCCACGTTGTATTCGGTGTACAGGGGTTCCAGGCTGTCGTAGTTCGAGAAGTCAAGGCGCGCTTCGACGTGCAGCTCGTCGTTCTCCAGTTTCACGTCGATGTTCTTGCGATCGACTCCGGGCACCTCCATCACGACCTGCAGCGCGTCGTCGGTTTCGTAGATGTCGGTGCTCGGCACATAGTAACGAGCGGGCACCGTCTTCTCGCCCTTGGTGACCACCTCCTTCTTCTGCTGCACTTCCAGCGACTGATTGGACATGACTCTTTCTCCCTATCAGGTGCGTTTGGTTCAAGAGATCGCGATGGCGCGGGGCTTGTCCTGCTCGGCGCGGGGCACAAACAGGGCCAAAATGCCATCGCGGCATTCGGCCTTGGCGCCATCGGCGTTGATCTCGATGGGCAGGCTGAGCGCGCGATCAAAGGTGCCGCCCCGGCGTTCGAGCCGATGAATGCTGGCCTTGCCGTCGTGACCGACGGATTTGGTCCCTGCAATGCGTATCGTGTTTCCCTTGGCCTCGATGCGCAGGTCCGACTTCTTGACGCCAGGCACCTCGGTGATGATCACGATGTCATCGCCCTTGCGAAACACGTTCAGCGGCGGATACGACCCCTGGCCGCTCGGTCCGGCGTCAAGCCAGTCGCTCTCGCGCAGCTGGTCGAGCGCCTGCTGAAAATGAAAGAGCGCGTCGAACGGATCGGTCAACAGCATTGCCATATTTGCCTCCTGGGGGTTGACCCGGCGACAAGCGATGCTGAATCGACACAGTCGAGCACCCCGCCCCGCCGGGAGTGAGCCTTTAGAAACAGGTTGCCGCGGGCTTCAGAGACCCGGGAACACCCTTGGAAACGGTATGGGGGGCGGCGAGACGAAGACAAATTCGTCTTCGTTGGCCGAGTCGAGGTCCGGCGCCGTAGTGACCATGAAGCCGACACCGTCGCTGTTTTGGCGGCTTGTCCTGGTCTGGAATTCCTCACCGAGCGTGGCGGGAAAATTCCACTGCTTCCCACTATCGAATTGAATCATCACGTCCTCCTTGGAGCAACATGCTGGTGCAAATCGGTCTCAGGGCCCGCGGGGGCGCCCCATGTGGCGGTAAGTAGGCGGCAACATGCGGCTGTCAAGAGGCGTCGGCGTCAGGGATGCCTGGAGGTTCGCAAGCTCACGCGCGACGATGCCGTCCCGACGGGCGAGGGG
This sequence comes from uncultured Reyranella sp., assembly GCA_964533955.1. Classification (GTDB taxonomy): domain Bacteria; phylum Pseudomonadota; class Alphaproteobacteria; order Reyranellales; family Reyranellaceae; genus Reyranella. The sequence continues at coordinate 3,030 of CAZHQA010000008.1, forward strand.
CGAATCCAGAGGCGTATCGTGGCGTCGACGATCGCGTTCTGTCCGACGGTACTCAAAAATTCTTGCGCCCCGCCCTTGAAATCCCCCGCCCGGATTTTTTATCCATCGCCGAAAATTCAACGCGACTAAAGGAGGTAAGGTATGACGACGGGGTCAGCTGCTTCCAGGGCCCTCCACGACCCGGGAGTGGCGCTTTCTTTTTTCGGCGAGTTTCGCCGGCCCGAGATGCCGCAAACGACGGCGTGGGGCGCGCCGCCGGGCCGCTCGCCCTCCGGTTTGGCGACCTGCGAGCCGCCGCGCGGCAAGATTCTGCTGGCGAGCGACCAGGCTGTGATCGCCCTCGACCTTCAGCGCACTCTGAGAGACGCAGGCTATCGCATCGTCGGACCGGTTTCTTCGACTTCGCAGGCTGAACGATTGCTCGCGCGGAGCTCGGTCGATTGCGCCGTTGTCGATCTCGACGCGCAGACGGCGGCGGAAGTGGGTGAAGTGCTCTCGAGGTCGGGCATACCCACAGTGTTCCTGGGCGGCTCCGAGACTCTGCCGGAAGAACACGCCGACAAGCCACTCGTGCAGAAGCCGTTCGATAGCCATCGACTGCTCGCGGCCATCGAGAAGGCGATGTCTTCCGTCGATTACGGAATTCACTATGCCATCGCACCGCCCGCCATTCCCTGGCCTCGGGTAATGCCGCAGCTGTAGTGCCCTCAACGGCAATCGCCTCGCGAGTCAATCGCGGGGCGGTCTGGCCGTGAAGCTTCGGTCGGCGGCCCGTCTCACGCCGCCATCGCCGCCCGCGGCTCGCTGCGGCGATAGCTCAGCGCCTCGGCGATGTGCAGGCGGCGCACGGCATCGGAGCCGTCGAGATCGGCGAGCGTGCGCGCGACGCGCAGGGTGCGGTGCCAGGCGCGCGCCGACAGGCCGAGGCGTTCGGCGGCTCGGGTGAGCAGCGCGCGGCCTTCGGCGTCCGGCTCGGCGATCGCCGCCAGCAGGTTGCCGTCGGTGTCGGCATTGCAGCGCGGCCGCGACCAGCCGCGCGCCCTGTCGCTCAGCAGGCCGGCGGTCGGCTCGCTGTCGAGGTCGATCACCTTGCCCTTCATCTTCGGATCGGCGCACAGCCTGGCCAGGCGCTCGCGTTGCACGGCACGGGCCGCCGCCACGCGCGCCGCCACGTCGGCCGAGCGCTCGGCGGGCGGCGGCAGGGCGAGGTCGGCGGCGTCGACCCGGGGCACGTCGATGCAGAGGTCGATGCGGTCGAGCAAGGGGCCCGACAGCTTGGCCTGATAATCCTGCCCGCAGCGCGGGGCCCGGCCACAGCCGCGGCTCGCCTCCATCAGGTGGCCGCAGCGGCAGGGATTCATCGCCGCCACCAGCTGAAAGCGCGCCGGATAGGTCACGTGGGCGGCGGCGCGGGCGACGCTGACGCGGCCGCTCTCGAGCGGCTGGCGCAGCGCTTCCAACGTGGCGCGGCTGAACTCCGGCAACTCGTCGAGGAACAGGACGCCATGATGGGCGAGCGACACCTCGCCCGGCCGCGCGCGCGGGCCGCCGCCGATCAGCGCCTGCAAGGTCGCCGAATGGTGCGGATCGCGGAAGCTGCGCCGGCGCGACAGCTTGCCGTCGCCGGTCTCGCCCGCCAGCGAACGCACCATGGTGGCTTCCAGCGCCTCGTCGGCCTCGAGCGGCGGCAAGAGGCCGGGCAGGCGCGCGGCCAGCATGGATTTGCCCGAGCCGGGCGGGCCGATCATCAAGAGGTTGTGGCCGCCGGCCGCCGCCACCTCGAGCACGCGCTTGGCCGTTTCCTGGCCCTTGATCTCGGCGAGATCGGGATAGTGTTGCGCCTCGTCGGCCAGCAACGCCTGCGGTTCGGGCAGGAGCTGCTGGCCGCGCAGGTGATTGATCAGGGCGAGCAGCGAGGGCGCCGCGACGATCCCCGGCCGGCCTTCGGGATCCGCGCGCTCAAATCCCGCCCAGGCCGCTTCCGTGCCGCAGGCCGCCGGGCAGATCACGCCGCGCCCGGCGGCGGCGGCCGCCACCGCCGCCGGCAACACGCCGGGCACGCGGGTGAGCGATCCGTCGAGCGCCAGTTCGCCCAGCATGACGAAGCCCGCCAGGCTTTCCTTGGCGATCACGCCCATGGCGGCCAGCAGGCCGAGCGCGATCGGCAGGTCGTAGTGGCTTCCTTCCTTGGCGAGGTCGGCCGGCGAGAGATTGACGGAGATGCGTTGCGGCGGCAGCGCCAGCCCGAGCGCGCGCAAGGCCGCCCGCACCCGTTCGCGGCTTTCGCCGACCGCCTTGTCGGCCAGCCCGACGATCGGGAAAGCCAGCTGGCCCGGCCCGATCGAGACCTGGACATCCACCGGCAGGACATCGACGCCCTGGAAAGCCACCGTCCGCACCCGTGCCTGCATGCCTTGCTCCCTGGTTCACATGGAACAATTATAGAACGAATGATCCGTCAGTAAATCGCGCGTAAGTTGTATCGACGGTTCATGGCCGGACTGCTTCAATGGCGCCGATGCTGCGCCGTTCGCTTTTTCCCTTTGCCGCCGGGTTGCTGGCCTCGGCGCCGGCCTACGCCTGGCCCGACCAGCCGGTGCGCATCGTCGTGCCCTTCACGCCGGGAACCGGCCCCGACATCATCGCCCGCCTGCTGGGCGAGAAGCTGCCGGCGTCGCTCGGCCAGCCGGTGGTGGTGGAGAACATGGCCGGCGCCTCGGGCAACATCGGCAGCCAGGTGGTGGCGCGCGCCAGGCCGGACGGCAACACGCTGATGTCGACGGTCAACACCCTGGTGATGAACGCGAGCCTCTACAGGAACCTGCCCTACGACCCGGTAACCGACTTCGCGCCGATCAGCCTGACTGCCTGGGGCACTCTGGTGCTGGTCGCCAACCCGGCGCAGAAGCCCAACACGCTCGGCGAGTTCATCGCCGCCGCCAGGGCGGCGCCCCGGACCATCAACTACGCCAGTCCCGGCATCGGCACGCCGCACCATCTTTCCATGGCGCTGGTCGAGACCGAGGCCGGCATCGAGCTGGTGCACGTGCCCTACAAGGGCACGGCCGGCGCCCTGCAGGATTTGCTGGGCGGCCAGATCGGCTACATGTTCCTGCCGGTGCACGTGTCGGCTCAATACATTCGCAGCGGCAAGCTGAAGGCGATCGCAACGGGGAGCCCCAGCCGCCTGCCGCAACTGCCCGACGTGCCCACCCTGATCGAGCAGAACCTGAAGAACGCCGACGTCGACATGTGGTACGGCCTGTTCGCGCCCAAGGGCACCCCCGGCGACGTCGTCGCGCGGCTCAACGGCGACGTGGCGACCGTCCTTCTCTCGCCGGACACCCGGGTCGTGTTCGAGGCCCAGGGGCTGCTGCCGGCCATCTCCTCGCCGGCCGAGCTCGGCACGATCGTGGCGCGCGACAAGGCGCGCTGGGCCGACGTGGTCGCCAAACGCGGGATATCGCCCGAGTGAGCAAGCCTGTCGACGTGGCGATCATCGGCGGCGGCATCGGCGGCCTGACCCTGGCGCTCAGCCTGCACCAGGCCGGCATATCGTGCCGCGTCTTCGAAACGGCGCCGGAGATCCACCCCCTGGGCGTCGGCATCAACCTGCTGCCGCACGGCATGCGCGAGCTGAGCGAGCTCGGCCTTGCCGACGCGCTTGCGAAGCATGCCATCGAAACGCGGGTGCTCGCCTACTACAGCCGCTACGGCCAGCCCATCATCAGCGACCTGCGCGGCCGCCATGCCGGCTACGACTGGCCGCAGCTCTCGATCCATCGTGCCGACCTGCACAAGGTGCTGCTCGACGCGGTGCACGCGCGGCTGGGAGCCGACGCCGTGCGGCTCGGCCACCGCTGCCTGCGGGTCGACCAGGACTCCCAGGGCGTGACGGCGCATTTCGACGTCAGCGGCCACGCTGGGGACCGCGGCGGAGGCCATGTCGAGCAGGCCAGGCTCGCGATCGGCTGCGACGGCATCCACTCTGCCGTGCGCCGCCAGCTCTTTCCCGACGAAGGGCCGCCGAAATATTCCGGCGTCAACATGTGGCGCGGCACGGTGCGGTGGCCTGCCTTCCTGGGCGGCGACACCATGCTGTCGTCGGGCTGGATGACGGTCGGCAAGACGGTGATCTACCCGGTCCGCCCCGGCACGCCCGAGACCGGCGGCATGCCGCTGATCAACTGGGTCGCCGAGCTGGAGCGGCCCGAGGCGGTGCGCCAGGACTGGACCGGCCGCGGCCGGCTCGAGGACCTGATGCCGGCCTTCGCCAACCTCAAGTTCGATTTCCTCGACATCACCGGCATGATCGAGGCGACCGAGGAGATCCTCGAATACCCCATGGTCGACCGCGACCCGCTCGAGCGCTGGAGCTTCGGCCGCCTCACCCTGCTGGGCGACGCCGCCCATCCGATGTATCCGCGCGGCTCCAACGGCGCGGGCCAGGCGATCGTCGATGCGCGTTTCCTGACCGGCCGCATCAAGCAGCTCGGCGCCACGCCGGAGGCCCTCGTCGCCTACGAAGCCGTGCGCAATCCGGCGACCGCCAAGGTCGTGCTGACCAACCGCAGCGATCCGCCCGATGCCATCCTGCGCGAGGTCTGGAACCGCTCGGGCGGCAAGCCCTTCGGCCGCATCGAGGATGTGATGCCGACCGCCGAGCTGCAGGCCATCCTCGAGCGCTACAAGAAGGTGGCAGGCTTCGACCGCGAGACGCTGCGCAACCGGCCGAGCTTCGTCTGATTCAGTGGAGCGTCGTGCTAGGGTCGGGCCATGGATATCAACTTCGCCCCGCCCCAAGAACTGGTCGAGCTCGCCGAGAAGACCAAGGCCTTCGTCGTCGACAAGGTCATCCCCTACGAGAAGGACCCGCGCTGGACGGCGCACGGCCCGACCGACGAGCTGCGCCTCGAGCTGAATGCGCTGGCCAAGGCGGCCGGCGTGTTCGCGCCGCATGTCCCCAAGGAGTACGGCGGCCGCGGCCTCGGCCAGGTCGGCCGCGCGCTGGTGTTCGAGGCGGCGGGCTATTCCATCCTGGGGCCGACCGCGATCCACTGCGCCTCGCCCGACGAAGGCAACATCCACCTGCTCGACGTCGTGGCGCGGCCCGACCAGCGCGCGCATTTCCTGAAGCCCCTGGCCGAGGGCAAGCTGCGCTCGTGCTTCTGCATGACCGAGCCGGGCGGCGCCGGCTCGGATCCGGGCATGCTCATGAGCACGGCGCGGCAGGACGGCAACGAATGGGTGATCAACGGCACCAAGTGGCTGATCACCGGCGCCGACAAGGCCGGCTGGGCGATCATCATGGCCAAGATGGAAGGTGGCCCGATGGCCGGCCACGCCACGCTCTTCCTCGCCGACCTGCCCAATCCGGCGATCAGGATCGAGCGCACGCTCGACACGATCGATTCGAGCTTCACCGGCGGCCATGCCGTGATGTCGTTCAACGACCTGCGGCTGCCGGCCGACGCCGTGCTGGGCGAGATCGGCAAGGGCTTCCGCTACGCCCAGGTGCGGCTCGCCCCGGCCCGGCTCAGCCACTGCATGCGCTGGCTGGGCTCGGCCAACCGCGCGCAGGACATCGCCACCGACTATGCCCGCACGCGCGAGGCGTTCGGCAAGAAGCTCGGCGAGCACGAGGGCGTGTCGTTCATGCTGGCCGACAACGCCATGGACATCCATCTGGCGCGGCTGGCGATCTGGCACACCGCCTGGCTGCTCGACCGGGGCGAGCGCGCCTCCAACGAGAGCTCGATGTCCAAGGTGATCTGCTCCGAAGCGATCGCCCGCGTCGCCGACCGCTCGCTGCAAATTCTCGGCGGCATGGGCATCACGCGCGACACGGTGGTCGAGCGCATCTTCCGCGACACCCGCGCCTTCCGCATCTACGACGGCCCGTCGGAGGTTCACCGCTGGGCCCTGGGCGCGCGAATCGTCGCCGGCAAGATGTAACGATGGTGCGGCGGACCCGCCCATAGCGAAGATTTCCCGACTGCAGTCGCCCCGCAACGTCGTGCCGCCGCTGCAATCGGACGATTCTCTGGGTATGGTTGCGCGGGGGTTCTGGGGGCTCGATGACCAACATGCTGCGCCGCCACTTGATGGCGCTCGCCGGAGCGGCCGCCGCGCCGGCGTGGGCGCAGGCGATGCCGCGGATCGGGTTCCTGCAGGCGGGAGACCGCGAGCCGAGCTGGAGCCTGTTCAGGAAGGCGCTGGCCGCCGTCGGCTACGTCGAGGGCCGCACCGTCGCCATCGAGTACCGTGGCGCCGATGCCGCCGGCGGCACGCTCGACGCCCAGGCCGCCGAGCTGGTCCAACTCAAGGTCGACCTGATCGTCGCGAACCTGTCGCCCGCCATTACGGCGGCCAGGCGGGCGACGGCCAGCATTCCCATCGTGTTCAACGGCGGCACGCCCGAGATCGGTGTCACCGGCAGCGTGGCGCGGCCGGAAGGCAACACGACCGGCGTCTACAGCCCGAGCACCACGGTGGCCGGCAAGTGCCTGCAGCTGTTCCATGAGATCAGGCCCGAAACCAAGCCGTTCGGCGTGCTGCTGAACCAGGCCGATCCCTTTCACGTGCCGCTCCAGCGCGAGGTCGAGGCGGTGGCGCAGGCCGAGAAGGTCGAGCTCGTCGAGCTGCTGGTGAAGACGAACGCCGGCCTCGCCCCGGCCTTCGACACGCTGGTGTCGCGCGGGGTCGCTGGCGTGCTGGTCCAGCCCTCGCTCGGCCTCGAGCAGGCGGCGGAACTGGCGCTGAAGCGTCGCCTGCCCGCCATCAGCTTCCGCCGCGAGTTTCCCGACAAGGGCGGGCTCATGTCCTACGGTGCCGACGGCGCCGACATCTACCGAATGGTGGCGGCCCGGGTGGCCAAGATCCTGAAGGGCACGGCGCCGAAGGACATCCCGGTCGAGCAGGCGTCGCGCTTCGAGCTGGTGGTGAACCAGAAGACCGCCAGGGCGCTGGGCTTTACCTTCCCGCCGATGTTCCTTGCCCGTGTCGACGAGGTCATCGAATGAAGCGACGGGAAGCGCTGACACTGTGGGGCGTCGCGGCCGCCACTTTGGCGTCGGCCGCGCGCGCGCAAGAGGGCCCGCCGCTGGTGGCGGTCCTCGTGCCGGGAACGGCGAAGCTTGCCAACGACAGAATTGTCGCCATACGCAAGGGCATGCAGGAGGCCGGTCTCAGGGAAGGCGCGAATTACCGGGTCGAACTGCGCTACGCCGACGGCGTGTTCGATCGATTGCCCGGGCTCGCCCTGGAATTGGCTGCCCTGAAGCCGCGCCTGTTCATTGCGTCGGCCGCCGCAGCCGTCGCCGTTCACAAGACCGTTCCGGACGTGCCGATGGTGTTCTGCTCGATTGCCGCCGACCCGATCGAGTTGGGCTTTGCGCAGAGCTTCGTGCGGCCGGGAGGGAACTCGACCGGCAACGTGATGAACGCCGTGGGCGGCGAGGAGACGCTCACGCAAAAGCGCATGGGCCTGTTCAAGGAGCTGGTGCCCGGCCTGAAGCGGCTGGGATTCATTGGAACGGCCACGGGACTGGCGGCGACCGAGCTCACGGCGCTGCGCCGCGTGGCCGGTCATCTCGGCTTTGAACTCGTCCATCACCCGATCCAGGGTCTCGACGACGTCGCGGCCGCGGTGGCGGCCAGCAACAAGGGGGGCGAGGACGCCCTTTACGTCTCGGGCGAGTCCCTGCTCTACAACAACATGGCGCGCGTCCTGCCGTTGATCGCGGCATCGGGAAAGCCCACGGTCGGCACCTACCCCGAATGGGGACGCGCGGGGTTGCTGATGTCCTATTCGGCCGATCTGCTCGACGACTTTCGCCGCGCCGGTATCTATGCCGCGAAGATCCTCGGCGGCGAGAAGCCGGCAAACCTGCCGATCGAGCAGGCGAGCAAATTCATCCTGGTCGTCAATGCCAGGACCGCACGGCAGCTCGGGATCGGCGTGCCGCCAACACTGCTGGCCGACGAGGTGATCGAATGAAGCGGCGCAATCTCCTGGCGGCCGCCGCGGCCGGCATGCTCTCGCGCACCGCCTCAGCGCAGCCGACGTCGCTGCCGCGCATCGGCTACCTGAGCGGCCGCTCCTACGCCACCGACGCGCACCTGCTGCAGGCCTTTCGCGAGGGCCTGAAGAGCGCGGGCTTCGTCGACGGACAAAACGTGACCGTCGACGTCCGTTGGGCCGACGGCCGTTACGACCAGGTGCCGGCCATGATGGCCGAGCTGGTGGCCAGCAAGCCCAACGTCATCGCCGCGGTCGGCGGCAATCCGGTCGGCCTCGCCGCCAAGGCCGCGACTTCGACCATCCCGGTGGTCTTCAGCGCCGGGGCCGATCCGGTGGAGATCGGCCTGGTCGGCAACTTCAACCGGCCGGGCGCCAACCTGACCGGCATCACCCTTTGGGCGGCCGAACTCGACGCCAAGCGCATCGATCTCCTGAAGGAGATGGTGCCGAGCGCGAAAACCGTGGCGCTGCTGGTGAACCCGACCAATCCCGGCGCGCTGCGCGAGCTCAAGGGGGCGCAGGACGTGGCGGCCAAGCTCGGGCTCACGCTCGACGTCCAGAACGCATCGAGCAGCTCCGAGATCGAGCGCGCCTTCCAGGCCTGGCCGGCCGGCAAGGTCGACGCCGTCGCCGTCATCGCCGATGCCTTCCTGATCAACCAGCGCCGCCGCATCATGGCGCTGGTCGGCAACCGCCAGCTGCCGGCCATCTATCCGGCGCGCGAGTTCGCCGACGACGGCGGCCTGGCGAGCTACGGCGCGCGCTGGTCGGACATGTACCGCATCGTCGGCAGCTACGCCGGCCGCCTGCTCAAGGGCGACAAGCCCGCCGACCTGCCGATCCAGCGCCCGACCACCTACGAACTGGTGATCAACCTGCGGACGGCAAAGTCGCTCGGCCTCACCCTGCCGCCGATCCTGCTCACCCGTGCCGACGAAGTGATCGAATGAAGCGACGGCGCCTCCTCGCCGCGACGGGCGCCGCCACCCTGGCCGCGCTGCCGGCGCTCGCACAGGCGCCGCCGCTGAAAGTGGGCTTCCTCCATCCCGGCAAGGTCGATGCCTCCAACATGCGCCTGGCGGCCTTCGCCGACGGCCTGCGCAGCAAGGGCTTCGTCGAGGGCAAGAACCTCTCGATCCTCGTGCGCTCGGCCGATTTCGATCCCGGCCGCATGGCCCAATTTGCCGGCGAACTGATCGATGCCAGGGTCGACGTGCTGTTCCTGGTCGGATCGAAGGCCATCCAGGAGGCGAGGACGCGCACGCGGACGCTGCCCCTCGTCGCCCTCGATCTGGAATCCGACCCGGTGGCCAGCGGCTTCATCGCGAGCCTCGCCCATCCCGGCGGCAACCTGACCGGCCTGTTCTTCGACTACGCCGAGTTCAGCGGCAAGTGGCTCGAGCTGATGGGCGAGATCGTGCCCGGCCTGAAGCGCGTCGCCGCGGTGTGGGATCCGGCGACCGGGCCGGTTCAGATCGACGTGGCGGCCGCCGTCGCCCGGGCGCGCGGCATCGCCCTCGAGGTCATCAAGGTCGATTCGCCGTCCGGCATCGAGCCGGGTTTTCGCGCCGCCGCCGGCCGCAACGTCCATGCCGTGCTGATCCTGAGCTCGCCGGTGTTCGGCACCGTGCCGCGGCTGGTGGCCGACACCGCGCTCGGCCTGCGCCTGCCCTCGATCACCATGTTCCCCGAATTCGCCGAGGTGGGCGGGCTGATCGCCTACGGCACGGACCAGCGCGACCTGTTCCGCCAGTCCGGCGAGATCGTCGCCAGGGTGCTGGCCGGCACCGGGCCCGCCGACTTGCCGGTCGAGCGGCCCTCGCGCATCCTGCTCGCCGTCAATCTCAAGACGGCGGCGGCCCTCGGCCTGACGATTCCCCAGGTGATCCTGCTGCGCGCCGACCAGGTGATCGAGTGAAGCGCGGCCTCTTCCTCAAGTACGTGACCCTGTTCGTCGGCCTCGTGGCCGCCGTGCTGGTGATCAATTCCGCGCTCGACCTTTATTTCGTCTACCAGGAGAACCGCCGCGCCTCGATAGAGGTGCAGCGCGAGAAGGCCGACGCGGCGGCCCAGAAGATCGAGTCGTTCGTGCGCGAGATCGAGCGCCAGATCGGCTGGGTGGCCTATGCCCAGTTCGACAGCCTGCCGGCCGAGCAGCGCCGCTTCGACTATGTCCGCCTGCTGCGCCAGGTGCCGGCCATCACCGAGCTGGCCCAGCTCGACCGCACCGGGCACGAGCAGTTGCACGTGTCGCGGCTCAGCATGGACGTGATGGGCTCCAACCTCGACCGCTCGACCGACCCGGCCTTCATCGAGGCCAAGGCCAACAAGGTCTATTTCGGACCGGTGTCGTTCAGGAAGGGCAGCGAGCCCTACCTCACCATGGCGGTGGCGCATGGCGGTCGCGGCGGCGTCACGGTGGCCGACATCAACCTCAAGCTGATCTGGGACGTGATCTCGCAGATCAAGATCGGCCAGAACGGCTACGCCTACGTCGTCGACCGCCAGGGCCGGCTGGTGGCCCATCCCGACATTTCGCTGGTGCTGCGCGGCACCGACATGAGCCGGCTGGCCCAGGTCGAGGAAGCGCTCAAGGCGCAGGGCGGCGACGAGGCGCCGGTCGATGCGCGCAACCGCAACGGCGTCTCCGTGCTGTCGGCGCACGCCGCGATCCCGGCGCTGAACTGGCTGGTCTTCGTCGAGCTGCCGACGGCCGAGGCCCAGCAGCCGGTGATCGACTACGGCCTGCGCGACGTCGCCCTCCTGGTGCTCGGCCTGTTGATCGCCGGCACCGTCGCCGCCCTTCTTGCGCGCCGCATGGTGGTGCCGATCCGCGCCATGCAGGAAGGCGCCCAGCGCATCGGCGGCGGCGATCTCGGCCACCGGCTGGACATCAGGACAGGCGACGAGCTGGAGGCCCTGGCCGACCAGTTCAACCGCTCGGCAGAAGCGTTGCAGGAATCGTACGAGACCCTCGAACAACGGGTCGAGGACCGCACGAAGGAGCTGTCCGAATCGCTCGAACAGCAGACGGCCACTGCCGGGATCCTGCAGGTAATCTCCAGTTCTCCGACGGACACGCAGCCGGTCTTCGAGGCGATCGCCGAAAGCGCGCTAAAGCTCCTCAACGGCTGGGGCGTCATCGTGTGGCGTTATGACGGCGAGCGCCTGCATATGGAGGCACGCCGCAGCAGCTCCGCCGACGCAGACGAGAGCGTGCTCTTGACGCTCGACGGAGCCAGGCCGGAGGACTTCCCTTACGTTGGCGACGTCATTCGCAATCGCGCCATCGGGATCATTCACGACTCGGAGGATGCCGGCGTCGCACCAGTCATGCGCGACATCGCCAGAGGCCGCGGCTGGCGGGCCAATGTCGCCGTGCCGATGCTGAAGGACGGGCAGCCGATCGGCGTGATTACCGTCAGCCGCCGGAATCCTGGCCCGTTCGCCGAGCGCGAAATCCGGCTGCTGGAGACGTTCGCCGACCAGGCCGTCATTGCCGTGCAGAACGTGCGCCTGTTCACCGAGCTGCGGGAGTCGCTCGAACAACAGACGGCAACCACCGAGATCCTCCAGGTGATTTCGCAATCGCCGACCGACGTCGAGCCCGTGTTGAAGGCGGTGGCGAAGGCGGCGGTCCGATTCTGCGGTGCCGGCGACGCCGTGATCGCCTTGCGCGACGGTTCCTCGTGGTACGCGGCCGCGCATGAAGGGCCCCTGGAAGCGCTGGCCAGCAACGATCGCCTGCCGCTCGATCGCGAGACCTCGCCCGGCCGCGCCATCATCGACAATGCGACGGTCCACCTGCCCGACGTCGCCCGGCTCGATCCGGTCGAGTTCGCCGCAACGCACCGCATGGCGGCGCGAATGGGCTTCCAGGCGGCGCTGGCGGCGCCGATGCTGCGCGAGGGCGTCGCGATCGGCGCCATTGCGCTGCGACGGCCGCAAGCCGGCGCCTTCTCCGCCCGCCAGATCGAGCTGCTCGAAAGCTTCGCCGCGCAGGCGGTGATCGCCATCGAGAACGTGCGCCTGTTCACCGAGCTGCGCGAATCGCTGGAGCAGCAGACGGCCACCGCCGACATCCTGCACGTGATCTCGCAGTCGCCGACCGACGTGCAGCCGGTGCTCGACGCCGTCGCCCGGGCAGCCCTGCGGTTCTGCGGCGCCCAGGACGCGCTGATCGCAATGCGCGACGGCGAGGACAACGTCTTCACCCGCGCCCACGAAGGCAACCTCGAGTCGACGACGCTGGGCTTGCGCCAGTCCGGCCTGGCCCGGCACACGGCGCTCGGACAGTCGATCCTCGACGGCCGCACGGTGCACTTGCCGGACATCTCGGCGCTCGACTCCCAGGAAACGAAGGCCCTGTGGAACCGGAACAACGTCAAGGCCGCGGTTGCGGCACCGATGCTGCGCGAGGGCGTGGCGATCGGCGGCATCCTGCTGCGCAAGTCCGAAGCCGGGCCGTTCACGGCGCGCCAGATCGGATTGCTCGAGGCCTTCGCCGCCCAGGCCGTGATCGCCATCGAGAACGTGCGCCTGTTCACCGAGATCCAGGAGAAGAGCCGCCAGCTCGAGGTGGCGAGCCAGCACAAGTCGCAGTTCCTCGCCAACATGAGCCACGAGCTGCGCACGCCGCTCAACGCCATCCTGGGCTACACCGAGATGATGGTCGACGGCCTGTACGGCGACGTGCCGGCGAAGGCGCAAGGCGTGCTGGAGCGCGTGCAGGCCAACGGCAAGCACCTGCTGGGCCTGATCAACGACGTGCTCGATCTCTCCAAGATCGAGGCCGGCCAGCTCACGCTGGCGGTCGAGGAATACAGCGTCGGCGACATGGTCTCGACCGTCATGTCGGCCACCGAGTCGCTCGCCCGCACCAAGAACATCGCCCTGGTATCGGCGGTGCCGCCAGGCCTGCCGCGCGGCATGGGCGATGCGCGGCGGCTGACGCAGGTGCTGCTCAACCTGGTCGGCAATGCCATCAAGTTCACCGACCAGGGCAAGGTCGAGATCCGCGCCCGCCAGCAGGGCGACCGCTTCAAGATCTCGGTGATCGATACCGGTCCCGGCATCGCAGCCGCGGACCAGGCCAAGATCTTCGAGGAGTTCCAGCAGGTCGACAACACCAGCACGCGCAAGAAGGGCGGCACCGGCCTCGGTCTCTCGATCTCGCGCAAGATCGTCGAGCTGCATGGCGGCCGCATCAACGTCGAGTCCGACGTCGGCAAGGGCTCGAACTTCAAGATCACCATCCCGATTCACGTCGTGTCGATCAAGGACGCTGCCCAATGAGCAAGAAGATACTCGTCGTCGAGGACACCGAGGACAATCGCCAGATCCTGCGCGACCTTCTCAGCATGGCGGGCTACGACATGGTCGAGGCGCACGACGGCGCCGAGGGCGTGGCCAAGGCGACCGAGCACAAGCCCGACCTGATCCTGATGGACATCCAGATGCCGGTGATGGACGGCTACGAAGCGACGCGGCGCATCAAGGCCGATCCGGCGCTGAAGTCGATCCCGGTCATCGCCGTCACCTCCTACGCGCTGTCCGGCGACGAGGAGAAGACGCGGGCGGCCGGTTGCGACGGCTACATCGCCAAGCCCTACAGCCCGCGCCAGATGCTGGCCAAGGTGCGCGAGATGCTGGGCGCCTGATGCGCGACCCCGCCCGAATTCTGGTTGTCGACGACGTCGCCGACAACGTCGAGATCCTGCGCATGCGCCTCGGCGCGCTGGGCTACGAGGTGATCGAGGCGAGCGATGGCGAGCAGGCCCTCGCCCGGGTGGCCGAGGCGCTGCCCGACCTGGTGCTGCTCGATATCATGATGCCCAAGATCGACGGCCTCGAGGTGGTGCGGCGAATGAAGGCCGACAGCACGCTGCCCTTCATCCCGGTCATCCTGGTCACCGCCAAGGCCACACCCAAGGACGTGGTGGCCGGCCTCGATGCCGGCGGCGACGACTATCTCACCAAGCCGATCGACCACGGCGCGCTGGTGGCGCGCGTGCGTGCCATGCTGCGCATCAAGGCGCTGCACGACCAGGTGCAGGAGCTCAATCAGGGGCTGGAGGCCAAGGTCAAGGCGCAGGTCGAGGAGCTCGAGCGCGTCGGCCGGCTGCGCCGCTTCCTCGCGCCGCAGCTTGCCCAGGCAGTGGTGTCGGCCGGCGACGAGAAGATCCTGGACAACCACCGGCGCGAGATCGCCGCCCTGTTCTGCGACCTGCGCGGCTTCACTTCCTTCGCCGAGACCGCCGAGCCCGAGGACATCATGGCGATGCTCGCCGAGTATCACGGCGCGGTCGGGCCGCTGATCCGCAAGCACGAGGGCACGCTGGACCGCTTCACCGGCGACGGCATGCTGGTGTTCTTCAACGATCCGGTGCCCTGCCCCGATCCGGCGGCGCGCGCCGCCAGACTCGCCCTCGAGATGCGCGACGCGGTGGCCCGGCTGGTGCCGACCTGGGCCAAGCGCGGCCACACGCTCGGCTTCGGCATCGGCATGGCGCAGGGCTACGCCACCCTGGGCCGCATCGGCTTCGAGGACCGCTTCGACTACACCGCGATCGGCGCCGTCATCAACCTCGCCTCGCGCCTGTGCAGCGAGGCGACCGACGGCCAGATCCTGACGAGCGGCCGGCTGGCCGCCGCCGTCGAGGACATCGCCGAGATCGAGGACCTGGGCGAGCGCACGCTGCGCGGCATGGCCCGGCCCGTGCCGGTCCGCAACCTCACGGGCCTGAAGGCCTAGCCTTCGACCAGCGGATGATGGCAGGCGGCGAACTGGCCGCCGCCGATCTCGCGCAGCTCCGGCACGATTTCGGCGCAGGTCCTGTCCGCCCTCGGGCAGCGGGTCCGGAAGCGGCAGCCCGACGGCGGGGCAAGCGGCGAGGGCGGCTCGCCGACGGCGATATTGGCGGCAGGCCGCACGGTCGGGTCCGGCACCGGGATCGCCTCGAGCAGCAGCGCCGTGTAGGGATGCACCGGCCGGGCGAACAGCTGCTCGGTCGGGCCGACCTCGCAGAGCTTGCCGAGATACATCACCGCAATGCGGTCGCTGACCGCCTTCACGACGGCGAGATCGTGGGCGATGAACAGGAGCGTGAGGCCGTAGCGGCGCTTCATGTCCTCCAGCAGGTTGAGGATCTGGGCGCGGATCGAGACGTCGAGCGCCGACACCGGTTCGTCGCAGATCACGAACTCGGGCTCGAGGATGAGCGCCCGGGCGATGCTGATGCGCTGGCACTGGCCGCCCGAGAATTCGTGCGGCAGGCGGCCCGACACCAGGTCGGCATCGAGGCCGACCGCGGTCAGCACCTCGCGCACCCGCCGCTCGCGCTCGGCCTTGTCGCTGACGCCGGTGATGATCAGCGGCTCGGCGACGATGTCGCCGACCGAGCGCCTGGGATTGAGCGAGGCGATCGGGTCCTGGAAGATCAGCTGCAGGCGCCGGCGCATCAGCCGCATGGCCTCGCCGTCGAGACCGGTGAGCTCGGTGCCGTCGAACACCACCTTGCCCGAGGTCGGGCGTCGGAGCTGCAGCACGGCACGGCCCAGGGTCGACTTGCCGCAACCCGACTCGCCCACCAGGCCCAGCGTCTCGCCGCGGTCGACGTGCAGGCTGACGTCGGACACGGCGAACAGGCTCTTGCCGCCGACGGCGTATTCGACGGTGAGGTTGCGGATCGAAAGCAGCGGCGCGGTCATGCGCTTGCCGCGCCGAGCGGATGCCAGCAGGCATAGAAGCCGCCGGCCTGCTCGGGGTCGTCGAGCGCGGGCTTGGTGCTGCGGCACAGCTCGTCGGCGTAGCGGCAGCGCGGCGCGAAGGAGCAGCCCGGCAGCGGCCGCGTCTGGTCGGGCGGGCGGCCGGCGATCGCGGGCAACGGGGTATGCGGCGGCGAGTCGAGCTTGGGCAGCGCCGCCAGCAGCGCCTCGGTGTAGGGCATGCGCCGGCTGGCGAACAGCCGGCGGGTCGGCGCGCGCTCGACGACGCGCCCGGCATACATCACCGCGACCTCGTCGGTGCGGCCGGCGACCACGCCGAGATCGTGGGTGATCAGGATCATCGCCATGTGGCGCCGCTGCTGTTCGCGCGCCAGGAGATCGAGGATCTGCGCCTGGACCGTGACGTCGAGCGCCGTCGTCGGCTCGTCGGCGATCAGGAGCCTGGGCTCGCAGCTCAGCGCAATGGCGATCGCCACGCGCTGGCGCATGCCGCCCGACAATTGATGCGGATACTGGCGCAGCCGCTGCTCGGGCGCGGGAATGCCGACCTCGGCCAGCAGCTGCGCGCCGCGGCGCAGCGCGGCGGCGTTGTCGAGGCCGAGATGGGCCTGCAGCGTCTCGACGATCTGCGTGCCGATGGTGAGCACCGGATTGAGCGAGGTCATCGGATCCTGGAAGACCACCGCCAGCTCCGGCCCGCGCAGCCGGCGCAGCTCCTCGGGCGCGAGCTCGAACAGGTTGCGCCCGCCGAACATCACGCGGCCGGTGCGCTGGGCGCGCTTGGGCAGGAGCTGCAGCACGGCACGCGACAGCATGGTCTTGCCGCAGCCCGATTCGCCCACCACGCCCAGGGTGCGCCCGGCCTCGAGACGGAGATCGACGTGATCGACCGCCCGCAGCGGGCCGCGCGGGGTCGGCAGGGTCACCGACACGCCCTCGATCGACAGCAGGGCCCCGGTCATAGGGCGCCCGGCCGGGGATCGGTCAGGGCGCGCAGCGTATCGCCCACGATGTTGAAGGACAGCACGGTGAGGAACATGACGAGCGCCGGCAGGAAGGCGAGCCAGGGCGCGATGTCGAGGCTCTCACGGCCCTCGCCGATCATGCTGCCCCAGCTCGGCTGGGGCGGCGGCACGCCCAGCCCCAGGAAGGACAGCGCGCCCTCGACCACGATGGTGACGGCGACGCCCAGCAGGAAGAAGGCGACCAGCGGCAGCGCCACGTTGGGCAGAAGCTCGCGCACCAGGATGCGGCCGTGCGTTGCGCCGAGCGCGCGGGCCGCGGTGACGAACTCGCGCTCGCTGAGCGACAGCGTCACGGCGCGGGCCACCCGGGTGAAGGCGGGGATGCTCAGGATGCCGATCACCAGCGTGATGTTGAGGACCGATTGGCCGAGATAGGTCGTGACGGCGAGCGCGAACACCAGCGGCGGGAAGGCCAGCAGCACGTCGACGCCGCCGACCACGAAGGTCTCCAGCCGGCCGCGGAAATAGCCGGCCAGCATGCCGAGCGCGCCGCCGAACGCGACGCCGATCACCGGGGCAAGCAGCCCGACGGTGAGCGAGACGCGCCCGCCATAAATCAGGCGGGACAGCTCGTCGCGGCCGAGCTGGTCGTTGCCCAGCCAGTGCTCGGCGCTGGGCAGGGCGCGCTTGCCCAGCATGTCGATGTCCGTCGGACTGGGCATCGGCAGCAGGTCGGCGAAGATCGCGCCGAGCGCGACCAGCGCGATCCAGGCGACGGCGGCGATGAACAGTCCGCCGAGGCGCCGTTGACGGCGCACCGGCGACACCGCCGCGGTATCGACGCCGACGTCAAGCGCGGCCATGGCGGATCCTCGGGTCGAGCACGGCGTAGAGCATGTCGACGATGAAATTGACCGCCACGAAGCCGACGGCGACGAACAGCACGACGCCCTGCAGGATGATGAAGTCGCGGGCGTAGATGGCGCCGACCAGCAGCCGGCCGATGCCCGGCAGGGCGAAGATGGTCTCGATGATGAGCGCGCCGCCGATCAGGCGGCCGATGTTGATGCCGGTCACCGTCACCAGCGTGAGCGAGGAGGGCTTGAGCGCATGCACCAGCAGGATGCGCGAGGGCCGGAGCCCCTTGGCCTTGGCCATCGCGATGTAATCTTCCTGCAGGGTGGCGATCATGTCGGAGCGCAGCACCCGCATCAGCACCGGCCATTCGGCGATCGCCAGCGTGAACGCCGGCAGCACGAAGCTCCTGAGGTTGGTCCACGGATCCTCGGCGAACGGCACCCAGCCGGTGGCCGGCAGCAGCCTGAGCTGCACGGCGAAGAGATAGATCAGCAGGATCGCCACCATGAAGGGCGGCAGCGAGAGCTTGCCGAAGGCGAGGCCGGTCAGGAACCGGTCGAGGCCGCTGCCGCTCCTCACCGCGCACAGGATGGCGAGGGGAATGGCGATCAGCAGGCCCATCGCCTCGGCCATGACCATCAGCTCGAGCGACACCGGCAGGCGATCGGCGACGGCGGAGATGACCGTCTCGCCGGTGCGGAAGGAGCGGCCGAGATCGCCGTGCAGCACGCCCCACAGCCAGTGCAGGTAGCGCTGCCAGAGCGGCAGATCGAGGCCCATCTGGGCGCGCAGGGCCTCGACCTTCTCCGGCGTCGCCTGGTCGCCCAGGATCGTGGTCGCGAGATCGCCGGGCAGCAGCGAGGCGATCAGGAAGGTGAGAAGCGTGACGGCGAGCAGGACCGGCAGCAGATAGACCAGCCGCCGGCCGATGAACCTGGCCATGCCTCCGCTATTCCAGCCAGGCGTCCGACACGTCGATGACGCCGCCGTAGAGCTTGGGCACGCCCTTCACCTTGGCCTTGGCCACCGCGTAATAGGTGTTCTGGAAGGTCCAGAACCAGGTGGCGTTCTGGTTGATGATGCGGCTGGCGGCGCAGTAGTACTCGGTCCGCTTGGCCTCGTCGGGCGTCACCCGCGCATCCTCGAGGGCCTTGTCGAGCTCGGGATTCGAGTAGTTCGCGAGGTTGAGCGGGCTCTTGCTGTAGAAGTTGGCGAACATCTGCACGTCGGGATCGGGGAAGTCGACGATGCGCCAGCCGATGATGTCGAACTTGCGCTGGAAGGCGCGCGGCGGGAACGTCGCCTGGTCGACCTGCTCGATCTCCATGTTGACGCCGATGTTCTTCCAGAACTGCTGGAAGATCTGGCCGTTGGTGCGGCCGCGCGGCGTGGCGGTGAACAGCATCTTGAACGACACCGGCTTGCCGTATTCCTTGATCAGCTCGGCCGCCTTCTTGGGATCCTCCGGCAGCGCGCCGTCGTCCTTGCACTTGACCCACGAGCCGTCGCCGTAGGGATTGGTGGCCGGCCGGGCGAGGCCGTTGGTCAGCGCCTGCGAGAATTTCTTGCGGTCGAGCGCCATGACCAGCGCCTGCCGCACGCGCACGTCGTCGAGCGGCGGCACCTTGGTGTTGATGGCGTTCACCGCCGCGCCCGAGCCGGCATAGGACAGGACCTGCAGGGTCGGGTCCGACTTCGCGCGCTGGATGTTGTCGGCCTCGAACTCGTCGGCCCACACCAGGTCGGTCTCGCCCGCCTTGAGGCTGGCGAAGCGCGACTGCGAATCGGGCAGCGGCCGCAGCACGACGCGGTCGAGGTGGGGATGGCCCTTGTTCCAGTAGCCGGCGAAGCGCTCGACCACCATGCGGTCGCCCGCCGTCCACGACTTGACGGCGAACGGCCCGGTGCCGACCGGGTTGCGATTGTAGTCGTCGCCCTTGGCCTGGATGGCGGTCGGCGAATGGACCGTGCTGTTCTGGTCGGGCCGCGTCAGCAGGACGGGGAAATTCACCGCCGGATCCTTCAGCGTGTAGACGACGGTGAGATCGTCCTTGGGCTCCACGCTCAGGATGTTGGCAATGTAGAAGGCGCAGCGGCAGTTGTTCTTGGGGTCCTTCTGGCGGGCGAAGTTCCAGGCCACCGCCTGGGCGTTGAACGGCGTGCCGTCGTGGAACTTCACGTCCGGCCTGAGCTTGAAGGTCCAGACCTTGAAATCGTCGGAACTCGACCACGACAGCGCGAGCCTGGGCTTGGCCTTGCCGCTGTCGTCGAGGCTGACCAGCGTCTCGAGAATCAGGCTGGCCGCGATATTGGCCGCCGTGTCGTAGACGCCGACCTTGAGCGGGTCGAAGCCCGGGATGTCGAGCTCGAGCCCGACCGTCATCGTGCCGCCCTGCTTCTGGGCCATCGCCGGCCCGGCGGCAAAGACCGCAGCAGCGGCGGCAAACACCAGCAACTTGGCCGTCGACGTCATCTTCGTTCCTCCCAGAACAATGGACATTGCGTCATTATTTTCGGCGAGCTTACTGTAGGCCACGCCCGCGGGCGACTCGGATCGAATGTCGCGCTGGCGCGGGTTCCGCGCTAGTCGGCGAGCGCCTCGGCGATCGTCGCGAAATCGGCATGGTGCCGGCAGGTACCGCGGACGATGCGCGCCGGCGTATCGCCCCGAACATGGAGCCGCCGCTCCGCTACCGCGGCATCGACGGAGCAGCGAGCGAGCGCGGCAAGGGTTATTCCTTCCGAACTGACCAGGCGCCCGGCCTCGACGTGGAAGGTCAAGCTCGCCTCGGCGGATGCCTCGACGACCAGCGCACCGGCGCGCAGTGCCCCCAGCAGGAGGACGGCACGCTCGGCGCCGTCGGGAGCCGACACGGCGAGCGAGCGGCTGCCCGGCGCGAAGCCCTGGGCGATCAGCCAGGAGGCAACGCCGCCGCTTTGCGCCCACGCCTCGGCATTGGTCAACGTACAGGCCGGCCGCAGCAGGGCCTCGGGAGCGCTCGCGGCCTGCCGCGCCAGCCGGTCGAGGACGAGGTCCGTCATTGCGTCAGTCGGCGGGCCTGAGGCGGCGCTTCAGCTCGCTCGCAACCAGCCCGTTGGCAAAGGCATTGGGATGACCGTCGTAGGGGATCATCACGCGGCTGTTGTCCATGTTGCGGGTGAGCCCGTCGACCGACAGGAGCTCGAAGCCCTGCTTGCGCAAGCGGGCGAGCACCGACACCTGCAGCTGAAGCTGCTCGCCGCCCTCGGGATGGCTCGCGGCGAAACCCTCGTCGGGCCAGGAATACAGCACGATCAGCGGCGCGTTGAACTTCTCCCTGACCAGCGCCCGAAGGCGCAGCATCAGGGCGTCGAACAACTCGCCCTGCTGGACCTGGCGCTGGCGCATGCCGATGGCATTGACGAAGGAGAAGATCTTGCCGGCCTGGTAGCGCAGGCCGGCCAAGGGGTTCATCCAGCGGTGATGAGTGAAAGAGCCAGTATACTCGAGCTTGCCGTCCTCGAGCACGTAGCGCGGCGAGGACCCGAGCCATTCGCCGTCGCCGGTGAGCCGCGACATGTGGTCGGGAATGATCCAGGTCACCACCGCCTTTACGTGATCGCCCTTGAAACGATCGAGCAGGCCCGCTTCGAGCGCGCGCACCAGATGATTGGGCGCCCAACCCATCGCCGAGAAATTGACGGCGCGCACCTTGAGGTCGCTCTCTCGGGCGAACTGGGCCGACAGGTTCTGGTCGTCCGCCAAACCCTGGCCGAACATGAACGAATCGCCCATGAAGAGGTAGAGATCGGCGCCGGGCGGCGCCGGCGGGGAAACGCGCGTGCCGTCGGGACCTATCGTGTAGGTGGCGCGGTAGATCGTCTGGTTGCCGTAGGTCGTCGTGGCGACGACCACGATATTGGGGATCGGCCGATAGCCGACATCGGGATCGGGCTGTACCCAGACGACGGGGTCGATGCGCGCCACCAAATCCGCGCCGTGCGGCGGCGGCGCGGACCAGCCGGCCATGACGTCGAGGATGCCGGCCGCCACCGGGAGCGCAGCGAGCAGGAGCGCAATGTTGCGCCAGCGCTCGCCGCGGAACAGGACGACGCCCGCGAGGCAGAGCAGCGCGGCCACGCCGCACAGCCAGAGTGTCGAGCGCAGCAGGACAGCGGCAAGCGCGAACAGGGCAAGCAGGGCAGCCGTGAGCCAGAGATTACGACCGACACCGGCCATTGACCTGAAGATGCCCTCCGGTAGACCTTGGCGTATACGGGTTTGCAGGGAAAATTTCAATGAGCGGACCTTTGCCGCTGCACGGCCTCAGGGTGCTCGATCTGGCGAGCTTCATCGCGGGTCCGGTGGCCACCACCGTGTTGGGCGACTACGGCGCCGAGGTCATCAAGATCGAGCCGCCCGGCGAAGGCGATCCGCAACGCAAGCTCGGCCAGGCCCATTCGATTCCCCAGCATCCGGTCAATTTCTGCTGGCACCTGGTGAACCGCAACAAGCGCTCGGTGGTGCTCGACCTCAAGCACAAGGAGGGCCGGGCGGCGTTCGACCGGCTGGTCGAGACGGCCGACGTCATGGTGGTGAACTTTCCCTTCAAGGTGCGCGATCGCCTGAAGATGCGCTACGCCGACGTGGCGCCGCTCAATCCGCGGCTGATCTACGCCTCGATGACCGGCTACGGCGAGCACGGGCCCGACGCCGAGCAGCCGGGCTTCGACTCGACCGCCTTCTTCGCCCGCTCGGGACTGCTCGATGCCCTGACCTACGACGGCGGCCCGCCCGCCTTCTCGCTGCCGGGACAGGGCGACCAGATGACCGGCATGAACCTGTTCGCCGCCATCGTCATGGCGCTGCTGCATCGCGAGCGCACCGGCCAGGGCAGCGAGGTCTCGACCTCGCTGCACGTGTCGGGGCTGTGGTCCAACGGCATGCTGGCGCAGGGCGCTTTGCTCGGCGCGTTCGTGGCGCCGCGCCCGCCGCGCACCACGCCGCGCAGCGCGCTCGCCAACCAGTACCGCACCGCCGACGGCCGCTGGATCCAGCTCACCATCGTGCGCGAGGACAAGCTGTGGCCCGAGCTCTGCCACGCCATGGAGCGCACCGACCTGCTCGACGATCCGCGCTTCACGACGACCGAGTCGCGCCGCGCCCATGCCACCGAGCTGGCGGCGATCCTCGATCCGGTGTTCGCCGCGCATCCCTGGCCGGAATGGCGCAAGCGGCTGCGCCATCACGAGATCACCTTCGGCCTGCTGGGCGTGCTGCGCGACGTGCCGCACGACGAGCAGGCCGTCGCCAACGGCGCCGTCGTGGCGAGCCGCGTGCCCGACATGCCGCACACGATCACCGCCCCGATCCGCCTGTCATTCGCCCCCCAACCTGCCGAGCCCGGCCCCGGACCGGGCTACGGCCAGCATACCGACGAGGTGCTGGCCGAGCTGGGCTACAGCGAGGCCGAGCGACGCCACCTGCGCGCGGCGGGTGCGCTCGGTTGAAGCCTTAGGGGAGATTGGGCAGTCCGTTAAAATAACGGGAAAATAACGGAACCCCTTCGCCAGCCCCCAGCAATTCTCAACTCGGCGGACTCATCGGAAGGCGGAGCCACCCGGTCCCGACAAGTATACACGCGCCCGGCGTCCCGACCTATTCCGGTCATTAGAAGTCCGGTGGCCGGTCGGCCAGCGTGCGCCGGTAGAAGCCGAGGAACAGCACCAGCGCCGCCGTGACGAAACCCGGGGCGCAGGCGAAGAGCAGGATCTTGGTCGGCGGCAGCCCGAAGGCGAGCAGCGCACCGCCCACGATCGGCCCGGCGATGCCGCCCAGCCGGCCGATGCCCAGCGCCCAGCCGATGCCGGTCGAGCGGGTGGCGGCCGGATAGACCGAGGCGGCGTAACCGTTGAGGCCGAGCTGGCTGCCGATGAAGCCGCCGCCGGCGCAGAACAGCAGCGCCAGGACGCCGCCGCGCGGCAAATGGCCGACGGCGAGCGCGCCGATGCAGACTGCCCCGACGCCAAGGCTGAGCGCCAGCACCCGCTCGGCGCCGAACCGGGCGATCACCGGCCCCAGCAGCAGCGTGCTCAGGATGCCGCCCGCCGAATAGATGCTGGCGGCGAAAGCGGCGTCGGCCGGCGTGAAGCCCTCGAGGTTCAGCACCGTCGGCAGCCAGTAGCCGATCAGGTACATGTTGAGGAGGTTGATCAGGAAGATCGCCCACAACAGCAGGGTGACCACGCCGAGCTTGTCCTCGAACAGCCCGCTCACCGGATTGGCCTTGGCCGACGGCGGCCGTGCCCCGCCCTGAAACTGCGGCGACTCCGGCAGGATGAAGACCAGCAGCACGAGCAGCGCGAGCGGCACCACGCCGCCGACATAGAAGATCCCTTGCCAGCCCCAGTTGGGCAGGATCTGCGCGGCGACCTGCCCCGCGAAGAAGCCGCCGATCGTGTTGCCAGTGAACATGAACATGACCGCCGAGGTGCGCCAGCGGTCGGGCGTGTAGTCGGAGGTGAGGGCGACGGTCGTCGGCATGGCGCCGCCGATGCCGATGCCGGTGAAGAAGCGCAGCGCCACCAGCATGGGCAACGAGCTCGCCCAGGCCGACAGCAACGAAAAGACGCCGAACAGCGCCACCGACACCAGCAGCGTCGGCTTGCGGCCGAAGCGGTCGGCCAGCGGGCCCGCCAGCATGGCGCCCACCATGATGCCGACGCTCGACAGCGCGAAGGCCTGTGTGAAGGCCGAGGGCGGCAGCGACCACGCCTTGGTGAGCGAGGGCACGGCAAGGCCGATCGCCGAGAGATCGTAGCCGTCGAGCATCTGGATCAGGCCGCACAGGATCGCGACCTTCAGCTGGATGCCGCCGAAACTTGCCGGGGAGCCGACGGAGCCCGGCATCTTGTTGGTCATGGCCATTGTCGTTTCCCCCTTTTTGTTACTCTCACCCTTCGAGATGCAACCGCCAAGCGTTGCTCCCCGGACGAGGCCTGCCGTCAGGCTGCCACCTCCTCGGCGGCGCGGACGCGCTTGACCTCGTGCGCCTGCAGCCGCGGCAGGACGCCCGCGGCGAAGCGGCGGATCTGCTCGATGAACATGTCGTGCGGCATCGCTCCGCGATTGAGGCCGATCTGCACCATGTTGGCACCGGCATGCTCGGCCTGGGCGATGATGCGCTCGGCCACCTCGTCGGCGGTGCCGTACGGCAGGTTCTCGGCCTGCCGCTGGAAGCTCTCGAACGTCATGCTGCGGAAGTCCTCGCGCAGCAGGGCCGCCGCCCGCTGGTTCTCCGGCCGCACATAGTCGGTCGAATGCTGGCCGACATAGCCTGCCTGGCGCTGGGCGGCGGTCTCGGTGAAGCTGCCGTGGCTGAACAGCGTCTTGTTGAAATAGAGGTGGTAGGGCGCCACCTCCTTGACCGCCTGCGCCTTCGAATCGGCGACGTAGGCATTGAGCGCGAGCGAAAGATGGTCGGGCGTGATGCGGTGCCCGGCGCTCGCCAGCGACCGCGCATAGTGCCGGATGATGTCGTCGCGCAGACCGCCGCCGGCGAGGCCCGGCGTGATGCCGATATTGTGCCGGCCGGCGAACTCGATCGATTCCTGGCTGCCGACGATCGGAATCATGATCGGCGGATGCGGCTTCTGCACCGGCCGCGGCCACAGCGCCACGTCCTTGTAGGACCAGTACTTGCCCGAATAGGAGAACACGTCCTCGGTCCACGCCCGGGTCACGATCTCGTAGGCCTCCTCGAAGCGCTCGCGCGATTGGGCGAGCGGCACGTTGTGCACCTGATACTCGCGCGGGATGCCGCGCGCGAAGCCCGAGATGATGCGGCCCTCGCTCAGGCAATCGAGCATGGCGAGCTCTTCGGCGAGCCGCAGCGGCTCGTGCAGCGGCAACAGGTTGCCGTAGATCAGGAGCTTGAGCCTCTTGGTGCGCTGCGCCGCCGCCGAAGCCATCAGGTTGGGCGAATTCATCAGCCCGTAGGGCGAGCAGTGATGCTCGTTGAAGCCGACGCCGTCATAGCCCAGGCGGTCGAGCTCCTGCCACGCCGCCAGGTGCTCGGCATAGGTGCGCACGGCGACGTCCGCCTTGAAATGGCGTTGGCTCAAGGGATAGGGCAACTCGACCCCTTCCTTGATGTGGTCGAGGTTCTCGCCGTAGGCGAGCAGATCGAAAACGAAGACTTTCATGGCGGAAGGCTAGACCGGCGACGGGCGCCGCGCGAGCGGCTAGGATCGGCAGATGCGCGAGGGAGGCTGTCTCTGCGGCGCCATCCGCTTCACCGCGGACGGCCCGCCCAAGTGGACGAGCTACTGCCACTGCCAAAGCTGCCGCCGGCACACCGGCGCCCCCGTCTCCGCCTATGCCGGTTTCGAGGCGGCGAAGGTTCGCTTCACGCAAGGCGAACCTGCCTTCTACAGCTCGTCGCCCGGCGTCCGCCGCGGCTTCTGCCCCGGCTGCGGCTCGACCCTTTCTTACGAAGGCGATCGCTGGCCCGGCGAAGTGCATCTGCACATCGGCGCCTTCGACGATCCCTCGACCCTCGCGCCGGCCGGCCAAGCGTTCGCCGACGAGCGCCTGCCCTGGCTGCACCTGGGCTAGGCGGAGTTCCGCCAGCCGGCCGCCGCGCTTGCAGGGTCGGGGGGCGAGTCCGACAATTCGAGCGAAACGAACGATGAGGAGGACGCCATGAAAGTCGGCATGGCCTTGAACATGCTCTACGAACACGGACGGCCCGACGTCGCGGTGGTGCACGAGCACCTCGAGGCGGGCGATCTGGTCGAACCCTTGGGGTTCGACTCGCTGTGGGCGCTCGAGCATCACTTCACCGGCTACGCCATGTCGCCGGCGCCAACCCAGCTGCTCGCCTACTTCGCCGGCCGGACCAAACGCATCCAGCTCGGCACCGCGGTGATCGTGCTGCCGTGGCACGATCCGGTGCGCGTGGCCGAGCAGATCGCGCTGCTCGACATCATGTGCGGCGGCCGCTGCCTGTTCGGCTTCGGCCGCGGCGCCGCCTCGACCGAATACGAGGGCTTCCGCATCCCGATGGGCGAGGCCCGGCCGCGCTTCGCCGAGGCCGCGCAGATCGTCGTCAAGGCGCTGCGAGACGAGGTGTTCGAGCATCAGGGCGAGTTCTTCCAGATCCCGCGCATGTCGATCCGGCCGCGGCCGATCTCCAACCCCGAACGGCGCTTCTATGCGAGCTCGGTCAGTCCCGAATCGGCCGAGATCATCGCCAAGCTGGGCTTCGGCATGCTCTTCATCATGCAGAACGAATGGAGCAAGTGCCGCGAGGATATCGAGAAGTTCCACGCGATGAGCGTCGCCGCCGGCTTCGCGCCCAAGCCGCCGATCATCCTGACCAACGTCTCGTGCTGCGAGAGCCGCGCCGAAGCGCAGGACAAGGCGTTCCGCTATCTCGGCCGCAAGTGGCAGTCGATCGACGATCACTATCACTTCTCGGACGGCCATCTCGCCGACGTCAAAGGCTACGAGGCCTACGGCAAGACGGCCAAGACCTACGCCAAGCTCAAGGACCCGGCCAACCTCAAGAAGGCGACGGATTTCTACGTCTCGATCCAGATCGTCGGCACGCCCGACGACTGCCTGCAGCAGATCGGCCAGCTGCACGGCATCACCGGCATGGACCACCTGGTGACCGAGTTCGCCTTCGGCAACCTGCCGCACCACGAGGCGGAGAAGTCGATGCGGCTGTTCGCCGACAAGGTGCTGCCCACCCTGCAGCGCGACCCGGCCTACGCTGCGCCGCGGGCGGCGAGTCCGGGCGAGGCGCCGCGCCGGGCGGCGCACGACAGCATCTTCGCGCCGGCTTGAGGCGTTGCCTTGCGCAGCTGACGGAGGGGTCATGAGCCGATGGTTGGGGCTTCTGCCCCCTCCGTCGCGGTGTGACCGCGACACCTCCCCATCGGAATGGGGAGGAAAGCTCGTGGTCTTGTGCTTCGCCTTGCTGATCTGGGCCGCGCCGGCCGTCGCCCAGCGCTACTACTCCGACGAGGAGGTGCGCCGCATGATCATCGACGATTCGATGCGGTTCTTTCCCACCTGCCCCTGCCCCTACAGCTACGCCGCGAACGGCCGGCAGTGCGCCGGCGACAGCGCCTATTCCAAGCTCGGCCGGTCGGGCCCGCTGTGCTACCCGGCCGACGTCAGCCACCAGGACGTCATTTACTATCGCCAGCGCGTGCTCAATCGCTGAGCCCCTTGCTCATGTGGACCGCGACGCCCGCGGCCAGCGTCTCCTCGCGGTCGATGCGGTAGCCGAGCCTCAGGTAGAGCGCGACGTTCTGGGCAAAGGCCTTGTTGGTGTAGAGCCGGACCTCGCCATGGCCGAGCGCGACGGCCAGCCCCTCGGCGTGCGCCAGCAGGGCGCGGCCGATCCCGCGTCCCTGGCAGGACGGCTCGACGGCGACGTTCTCGATCAGGAGATGGTCGGGCTCGGCAACGGTTTCGATCAGCCCGGCCAGCGCGCCATCGGCGTAGGCCAGATCGATGCGGTGCTCGCGCACCGCCCGCTCGTAGTCGGCCTGCATCGGCTTGGGCTCGCGGCCGATCAGCGGCACCCACTTGGCGTAGGCCTGCCGCGTGAGCGCGCGCACGGCCCCGGCGTCGGCGGGCGTTGCCCGCCGAAGCTCCAGCTTGCCGGGCATCGCCGCCTCAGGCGACCGAGAGGCCCGTCGCCTCGTCGACCCCGGTCTTGAGGTTGATGGTCTGGACCGCCGCGCCCGACGCGCCCTTGCCGAGATTGTCGAGCGACGCCACCGCCAGGACGTTGCCGTCGGCCTCGTTGCCGTAGACCGCGAGCTCCATCGAGTTGGTGTCGATCAGCCGGTCGGCGCGCAGGAAGCGATCCCGTTCCAGCCACTTGCGGTCGGCGAGCGGCCGCACGGTCACGAACTTCTCGCCGGCGTAATAGTCGGCCAGCACCTTGTGCACGTCCTTGGCCGAGACCTGCCGGGTGGTGATGTCGCGCGTGATCGGCACGGTGACCAGCATGCCCTGGGCATAGTGGCCGACCGAGGGCACGAACAGCGGCGTGTGGCTGAGGCCGGAGTACTTCTTCATCTCCGGCACGTGCTTGTGCGTGAGCTCGAGCCCGTAGAGGCCGAACGGCTCGACGCCGGGCTGCTCGTGCACGGCGATCAGCTCCTTGCCGCCGCCGGTGTAGCCCGACACGCCGAACACGGCGGGCGTGGAATCGGCGCGCACGATGCCGGCATCGACCAGGGGCCGCAGCAGCCCGATGGCGCCGGTCGGATAGCAGCCGGGATTGCTGATGCGGTGAGAGTCCTTGAGCTTCTGGCGATGACCCTTGGTCATCTCGGGAAAGCCGTAGGTCCAGCCCTCGGCGACGCGATGCGCGGTCGAGGCGTCGATCACCACCGTGTCGTCATCTCCCTTCATGCCATCAAGGGCCGCCACCAGCTCCTTGGCCGCCGCGTCGGGCAGGCAGAGCACGGCGATGTCGGCCGCCTTGGCGATCTCAGCGCGCTTGCCGAGATCCTTGCGATCGGCCATCGGCAGCTCGAGCAGCTCGATGTCGGCGCGGTCCTTCAGCCGGTCGTGGATCTGCAGGCCGGTGGTGCCGTGCTGGCCGTCGATGAAGATCCTGGTCTTGTTGCTGGTCATGGTCTTCTCACTCGCAAGTTGGGGCCTCTGGGAACATGGCCGACCGGAGAAGAGGGAAGGGTTGCAATGGGGAGCCGCTCGATCCTCTCCAGCGGCTTCTCGATGCGACGCGCGCCTTACGCGCGCGCGTCTTCACGCCGCTTGTCGAAGCGGCGGCGTCGCGACCGGAGCGGGGCGAACGTTTTCATGGCGGCGGGATATTTCATCCGCCGGGCAGGATGTCAAGGGTGGGCCGTCATCTCGGGTTCATCCCTGCCCTCACCGGGGCCAGTCGTCGTAGTCGCGGCTTGCGTACCGTGCCAGCCGCCATTGTGACGACGGCAACCGGAAAGGGCGTGAACGGCCGTGATCCCTGCGGATCTAGATACACGGCGGTTGCCGCACGCCGGTTTCGATGAAGGTATTGATGCAGGTGCCGAACTTTTGCGCGAAAGGCCGTCCTCTGGCTGCGCCGTGGCCCTTGAAGCCGTCCGGATTGTTGATAACGAGTGCATCAACTCCTGCCGCCGCGAACGCCGCCTTGGCGTCGTCCATGCGGCCGCCAACGTCGTAGGTATCGTCTCGGAAATTCACGACCACCAGCCGTGGGCCCGGCTTGATACCCTTCACGATCTGCTGCCACTCCGACCTGGCAATCGACACGTCGCGCATGTCCTTAACCTCGCCATGGTGGGCAGCGGCAACGGAGATTACGCCGTCCACGGCTGCGCCGCGCATCGTGGCGGCTATCGAAACCCATGCGCCAGCCGACTGCCCCGCCAAGATGACACGACGATAGCCCATGGCCTTGGCCTGCTTGACGGCATCGACGAGTTGAGTCGCGTCGCCTGGCCAGTCGCGGATGTACTGGCGATCGAAGCGATACAGGTCGTATCCCTTCGCCGTGAAATAGGCGACCTGGCCTTGCGGCGAGGATTGAGTGTTGTCCACGCCGAGAAAATAGCCGTGGCTCCAGACGATCAGGCCGGTCGCGCTCCCTGGCCCCTTGTTGTCCCAATAGGGTTCGGGCCTCAGGCGCCCGATGTTGGGCAATGCCGGTGGCGTGGCCGTCTTCCAGTCTCGGCCGTTCAACACGACATTGTTGACCGCGTAGAGCGTGCAGGCTGCACTGGCCCGCTCCTGGCATCGCTTCAAGACACCATCGACGGCTGCAGTTGGATCGGCACCGGAGGCATCGGCCCAGGAAAAGGTCTTGCCGTCCGGCGCCACGGCGAAGGCCCGGTGGGGAGCCAGCAACTGGTACGCCTGATAAGCTCGTTGTGCTTCGGCATTCAGTTGCGCCGACGACGGAGACGAAACGACGAGAGCGACAAGCACTGTCGCCGACATCACTCCTCTAAAGCGAGGGGTGTTCGAGCAAAACGCCGATCGCCGGTCCATGTCGGCCTAAGCCAATCTCCAGCGGCAACCAAGCGACGAGTCGACGAGTTCGAGGTCCTTGGATCGGACATTGCCGATGACGCTCAGTCCGCCGCGACGACTGGTGGCCAATGGCTGATTGATCGCACCGTCCGGGGGGACCACGGCGTTGAGTACCCTCCCTTCGCTGGTGTCGACGGTGAACGTGCTTCCCGTGAGATAAAGCGAGTAAGGTCCGATGTCTTTCGCGCAGGTCGAAATCGACCGATTGGCAATCAGCGTGCCGCGCGCCGTCCAGGCGTTCTCATTCGCGGACGACGACGCCGCAACGGCAGTAATCGGAGCCATCGTCTGCGTCGTCGCAGGGGCCCTCTGAGCGGGGGCGTCGCCTGGCGTAGCTATCACACCATCCGGCGAAGCGATCTGATGCGAGTATGTCTGGGCCGGCCTTGCCGCCATGAACTTCTTGGGCAGAACCGTCGGACCCTCCGCCGCGCCTGCCACGTTCTCGGCCATCGCTATGGTCACCGGGCTTTGATACAGGTTGTCGGAGCCGTTCGATGAATCAACCGCCGCGCCGATGACGGTCGAAATGCCCAGGGTAAAGATGCCCCCGATCACATTGACGAATACGGCACCGGAAACACCGGAGTGATTGAGATAAGTCGCCTGCTGGTAACCCGGCTTCACGCAGACGATCCAAATGTCGTGCTTGGTCTTTTCGACCAACGCCCTGCCCGGCGTCTCTTGAACAGAGGCAATGCGCGCGCCTTCCTCGCGATAGAGGCCGCATTCGGCTCCGGGCGGATTGGTACTCACGGAGATCTGCTGGCTTCTGCCCTCAATGACGGACGCACAACCTCCTACGCCCATCGCAAAAGCAGCAAGCACGCTGACGGCCACACAACTTTGCATCTTGTTCCCCCCAAAAGCGACAAGGCTCTCCAGCACCTCGACGGACGAATTCTTCGTTTCCGTGGTTCATCTCGCCGGAATACTTGTTGATGCGGGCGCGGGCGATGGTGACGAGCCGGGATCGATCAGGCCCGTCTTCACCGTATCGTTGATGTCCGTCATGGCGTGACGGGCGACGATGTTGTTTTCGTTGAATACGATGACGAGTTCTTTCTTTCTGACATCGTAACCCCGGACCAGCGGTCCAACGATTGGTATGAAATTCTGGCCCTGCGCAGTCGCTCGCGCCCATTGGTAGGTCCACACTTCATTCTTCTCGCTGAGGAACGACTTCTTCAACGGGGTGCCATAGATACTCTGCACCTCCTGTTGCGTCGTCCTACCGTCGACAATGTTGGCGTTGACTGTACCGACGTCTTGCGATCGCAGGACCTCATTCCCGCGACTGGCGCATCCGGCCAAAAGCCATGCGAGCGCAAGCGCGCAAAAAAAGGACCGACAGTTCATGTATTCCCCCCTCGGCCAATGTACCGTGGGGCATCAGCCGTTGGCTAGGTGCTCACGCCCCGAGGTTGCAATGACAGGAACCGCTCAATCGCCCCATCCCGAAAGCCTCTCCATGCTGGAGAAGCGCAAGATCGAGGCCGAGATCCTGAAGGAGGTCTACGAGACCCTGAAGGAAAGCCACGGCGAAGACGTCGCCAGGAAGACGATTGCAGAGTCTGTGCGACGCTCGGCCATCGAGCAGGCCCGGCAGTTTGCCGCCGCGGCGCCCGGCGGCCCCTCCCTGAAGGCCTTCCAGGAGGTGATGCCGCTCTGGACCAAGGGCGGCGCGCTCGAGATCGAGGTGAAGGAGCAGGGCGAGGAGACGTTCCGCTTCAACGTCGTGAAGTGCCGCTATGCCGAGACCTACAAGGCGATGGGGCTGGGCGAGATCGGCCATCTGCTGTCGTGCAACCGCGACGGCGCGTTCTGCGAGGGCTACGACCCCAAGCTCAAGCTCGAGCGCACGCAGACCATCATGCAGGGCGCGAGCCACTGCGACTTCAAGTACACCTACCGCGAGTGATGCCGCCCGGCCGGCGTCGGCCGGTCAGCCGAGAAACTCCGCCACCACGATGTGATTGTCCTTCGCGGGCCAGGTGCGGGCGGGCACGGTCTCGTTGTTGAACACGGCGAGCACGCTGCGCGGCCCGGCCTCGAAGGCCATCCGTCCGCTCGAGATGGCGGGCACGCCGTCGGTGATGCCCGGCGGCACCTTGCCGTCGAGGCTGAACTTGTCGCGGCCGACGCCGAAATAGCCGCGCGACCGGCTCATCACCACCACCGCGCCCGCCCCGTCGTCCGACTTGGCGAAGGGTTCGGGGCGCAGATGCACGACGTCGCTCGAGCGCAGGAAGGGCGAGCGGTAGGTATGGGTGATCGGCTGGCCGGCCACGGCGAGCACGAACTCGTAGCAGGCGTCGGAGCGGCCGACGAAGGGTCCCCAGACGCCGTCGGCGCCGGTGACCTTGCGGTGGATCGGCTTCGCGCTCTTGCGCTCGCCCGTCCTGGCATCGACGTCGTAGACCTCGACCTCGGCGTTGGCGACCGGAAGGTTGGTGTAGAGCCCGTCGGCGATCGCCGTCACCCGCCCGTTCAGCGTCGGCAGCGGCTCCTGGGCGATGAACAGCGTGCCGGCCGGCTTGCCGACGATGAATGCGTATTGGGCGGCGAAGGCCAGCTTGTGGAACGCCGTCTCGCGATGATCGACGCCGTCCAGGATGACGTTCTTGGCGCCGCGCAGCTCGGAGCTGTCGTAGCTCACGCCGGTCGGCTTGCCGGGCTGGCCGATGTAGCGGCCGTCGGGCTGGGAGAACTTGTCGTTCCTGTCGGAGCGGATCGCCATCAGCTCGACGCCGGGGATGAGATCGTTCGGTCCGCCGTTCAGCTCC
The DNA here is from genome assembly GCA_964533955.1 of uncultured Reyranella sp. Taxonomy (GTDB): domain Bacteria; phylum Pseudomonadota; class Alphaproteobacteria; order Reyranellales; family Reyranellaceae; genus Reyranella. The sequence continues at coordinate 36,456 of CAZHQA010000008.1, forward strand.
CTGAGGAACGGCGCCGCGCCGTTGAACTCGCTGCCGACCAGCAGGGTGTCGGAGTTCGCCACGCCCTTGTTGGGCGTGCCGCACAGAACGGCGTGGCTCACGAACTCCGCGCCGCCGCCGTTCTTGAGATAGTTGCGCACCGCGTTGCCGCCGCGCGAGGAGGCGACCAGGGCCACCTTGCGCCGGCGCGTGACGTTGCGCACCTGCGCCACGAACGCCGCCAGCTCCTTCATCTCGTCGGCGGTGGATGAGCGATTCGGTTCGGGTTTGGCATCGTCGCGCAGCGCGACCGGATTGGTGAAGTCGATGGCGAACAGCTGGTTGCGCTTGTAGCCGTTGGCCTCGAAGCGCCAGATGTTGTTGATCCACAGCGCGCTCGAATCGCCGTTGCCGTGCACGAACACGACCGGCGGCGGTCCGGACTCGGCAGGCAGCGGGGCGCGGCGCGGCGCCTGCGGCTGCTGGGCAACGGCCCAGGTCGGCCACAGCGCGGCGGCTCCCGCCAGCAACGCGCGTCGTGTCGGTCCTGTCCCCCGCAACTCCGGCCCCCGATCCTGTTTCGCGCTTCTTTCACCCATGTTGGCAAATGCGCGACCCCGACGCTACGCTCGCCGCATGACGATTTGTTACATGGAAAGCCCGGTCGGCCGGCTGGCGCTCGAGGCCGAGGGCGACGCGCTGTCGGGCGTGCGCTGGGCGGAGCGCGGCGAGCGCGCCAGCCCGGGCAGGAAGGCCGGCCAGTTGCCACCGATTCTCAAGGAGGCAAGACGCCAGCTGGAGCGCTACTTCGCCGGCCGGCTCAGGACCTTCGACCTCAAGCTGGCCCCCCGCGGCACCGACTTCCAGAAGCGCGTCTGGAACATGATGAACGACATCCCCTATGGCGAGACGGCGACCTATGGCGGTATCGCCAGGGCGCTGGCCTCCGGGGCGCGCGCCGTCGGCACGGCCTGCGGGCGCAACCCGCTGCCCATCGTCGTGCCCTGCCATCGTGTGCTGGGCAGCGGCGGCAGCGGGGGCGGCTACTCGGGCGGCCAGGGCCTCAGGACCAAGCACAAGCTGCTGGCGCTGGAAGGCGTGACCCTGTCACCCTGACAACAAAGGAACGGCCCCATGCGCGTGCTGATCACCCGTCCGGAACGCGAGGCCGTGACGCTGGCCACGGCACTCCGCCAGCGCGGCCATCAGGCGGTGATCGCCCCGCTATTCCGGCTCGAGATCGTCCATCCACCCGACGACTTCGCGGCGGCGCTGACGGCCTGCCAGGCCGTGTTGCTGACCAGCGCCAACGGCGCGCGCGCGCTGGCCGAGACGAGCGAGCAGCGCAGCAAGCCGGTGTTCGCCGTCGGCGACACCACCGCCACGACCGCCGAGGGCCTGGGCTTCACGTCCGTCACCTCGGCGTCCGGCGACAGCGCCGCGCTCGCCGAGCTGGTGCGCCAGCGCCTCGATCCGAAGGCGGGAGCGCTGGTCCATGTCAGCGGCGTCGACGTCGCGGGCGAAATCGAGCCCGAGGGATTCGAGGTGCGGCGCTTTGCCCTGTACGAGGCGCGCGAAGCCGAAAGCTTGCCCGACAGCGCCCGCGCCGCCCTGGGCGCCCGCGCGCTCGACGCCGCGACTTTTTTCTCGCCGCGCGCCGCCGCGCTGTTTGTGCGCCTCGTGACCGAAGCCGGCCTGGCCGATGCCTGCCGCGACCTTGCCGCGGTGGCGATCAGCGCCGCCGCCGCCCGGCCGCTCGACGGCCTGCCGTTCAAGTCGGTCGTGGCGGCCGGCCGGCCGACCCGTCAGGCGGTGCTGGATGAGATCGACCGGATGGCCCTTCCCGGTATCCAAGAGGGCGGCGTACAAGAGACCGCGACCATGAGCGACACGTCTGACTCTCCGCCGCCTTCGCCGCCGGCACCTCGCCCAGAGGTGCGGGTTCGGCGCGGGCTGGGATTCATCGGCGCCTTCGTGACCGGCCTGATCGCCGCCGCGATCGTGCTGGTCGCCGCCGTCGGATCGCTGCCCTACTGGCCCGAAGAGCTGCGCATGATGTGGCGCGGGCCAGCCGTCGCGGCGCCGCCGCCAACGCCCGCGCCGGTGCTCGACACCGCGGCCCTCGATGCGGCCAAGCGCGACCTCACCCAGCGCCTCGACGACCTCGACAAGCGGGTTCGCGCCGCCGCCACGACCGCAGCCCAGGCCGATCGGCCGCTGACGCGCGATCCGGCCATCGCCGACATGCGGACCCGGATCGATGCCCTCGAAGGCAAGCTCGCGGCTGCGCCGGCGCCTGTTCCGCCCGGGGCAACGCCCGCCGCCGAAGCCGATCTCGCCCCGCTGAAGGCGGAGATCGCGGCATTGCGCACGGCCCTGCTGTCGCTCGACGGCACCATGGCCGGCCACAAGGACGCGCTGGAAAAGATCAAGGCGGCCGCCAGCGCGAGCAGCGCCGGCGAGCAGAAGGCGGTTGGCGCCGCCCGCGCCTCGGCAGTGATCAGCATCGCCGCGCGCCTCAATGCGGCGCTCGACGCCGGCCTGCCGTTCGTCGCCGACCTCGCCTTGCTGGCACCGCTCGTCCAGGGCGATGCGAGGCTGGGCGAGCTGATCGCCCCGCTGCAGCCGCTGGCGGCGAAGGGCGTCGCCTCGCGCGCCGCGCTCGACGCCGACTTCCCGGCCGTTGCCAAGGCGGCGCTGGCCGAGGACCTCGCCGACGATTCGTTCGGCGAACGGCTGCGCGGCAAGATCAAGGGACTTGTCTCGCTGCGCCGCGTCGGCGCCGACGTCCAGGGCGATACGGTGGAGGCCAAGCTCGCGCGCGCCGAAGCGGCCCTCAAGGCGGGCGACCTCGTCAAGGCGGTCGACCTCGTGAAGTCCCTGCCGGCCCAGACCTCGCGCGCCACCGCGGACTGGCTGGGCCGTGCCGAGGCGCATCTCGCCGCCCAGCGGACGGTCGACCAGCTCGCCGCGTATGCCGTTTCCCTGCTCGGCGCCGCGCGCTAGCAGGCGATGACTCTATTTCGCACTCTGATCTGGTTCGCGATCGCTGCCGTGGCGATGCTGGCCGCGGTCTGGCTCGCCGAGCGGCCGGGCAGCGTGACGGCCGAATGGCAAGGCTGGCGGCTCGACACGAACGTCGGCGCGGTCCTGATCTGCGGGCTCGTCCTGATCCTGCTGAGCGTGGCGCTCTGGCTGCTCTATCGCTGGATCGCCGGCGCACCGGGGGCCCTGCTCGACGGCTGGGGCGAAAGCCGGCGCCGGCGGGGCTACCAGGCCCTGACCGCCGGACTGGCCGCCGTGGCGGCGGGCGACGGCGTGGAGGCGCAGAAGAATGCGCGCAAGGCCGAGGCGTTGCTGGCCGAGCCATCGCTCACGCTGCTGCTGTCGGCGCAGGCCGCCCAGCTTACCGGCGATCGCGACGCCGCCAGGCGTGCCTTCAACGCGATGCTGGAGGACGAACAGACGGCGTTCCTCGGCCTGCGCGGCCTGATCGCCCAGTCGCTGCGCGAGGGCGACCAGAGCCAGGCGCTCGGCTATGCCGAGCGCGCCTTCAAGCTGCGGCCGCAGACACCTTGGGTCGTGCATTCGCTGTTCGACATGCAGGCGCAGATCGGCCGCTGGCGCGAGGCCCAGGAGACGCTCGACGCGGGCCTGCGCCGCAAGGTCGTGACCCCGGACAAGGGGCGCACGCTGAAGGCACTGCTGCTGGTCGAGCGCAGTCGCGCCGCCGAAGGCGACGGCAACGCGGCCGATGCCCTGGCGCTGGCGCGCGAGGCCTTCGGTCTCGCCCCCGAACGCATCGCCGTCAGCACGCGGCTCGCCGAGCTGCAGGTCAAGGCAGGCGACGGCCGGCGCGCCATGCGCACCCTCGAGCGCGGCTGGGCCCGCGCGCCGCATCCCGATCTCGTGGCGCTTTACGTGAAGGCTTCGGGCGAGACCGACCCGCTGAAGCGTGTCGGCATCGTGCGCACGCTCGCCGCACAGAAGCCCGACGACATCGAGAGTCACCTTGCGCTCGCCCAGGCGGCGCTCGATGCCGGCCTGTGGGGCGAGGCGCGCCGCCATCTCGACGCGGCCGGCGGCACCAGCCCGAGCGTCCGCGTCTGCCGCCTGATGGCGGAGGTCGAGGAACGCGCGCACTCCGACCAGGCCAAGGTCCATGACTGGCTGACGCGGGCGGCGGCGGCGCCGGCCGATCGCGCGTGGCGCTGCTCGGCCTGCGGCGCCCAGCACACGAACTGGCGATCGGTTTGCGAAAGCTGCGGCGCCTTCGGCACCCTTCACTGGCGGGCCCCCGGGACCTATGGTCTGGTCCTGCCGCCGAGCAACGACGCGCTGCCCTCCTCCTCCGATCCCTCCAACCCCTTCCCACGCCTGACGGGGGACATCGGGAAAGGGTAAGAACGATCAGGGAGGAACCAATGTTCGAAACCACGCTCGCGGGCAGCCTGCCCAAGCCCAGCTGGCTCGCTACGCCCAACATCCTGTGGGCGCCGTGGACGCTCAGTGGTGCGCCGCTGCAGGAGGCGAAGGAAGATGCGACGGCGCTTGCCATCCGCCGCCAGGAAGAGGCGGGCATCGACATCGTGAGCGACGGCGAACAGGCGCGGCAGCATTTCGTGCACGGCTTCCTGGCCGAGGTCGACGGTGTCGACTTCGACAAGAAGGTCCGCATGGGCATCCGCAACAACCGCTACGATGCCGACTGCCCGACCGTGACCGCGCCGCTCAGGCGCCGGAAGTTCGTGCACGAGCGCGAGGCGCGCGTCGCCCGCGCGGCAACGGCGCGCACGCTCAAGTTCACCCTGCCCGGCCCGATGACCCTGATCGACACCCTGGCGGACGGCTACTACGGCGACCGGGTCAAGATGGCCTTCGCCTTCGCCGAACTGCTGAACCAGGAGGCGAAGGATCTCGAGAAGGCCGGCGTCGACGTCGTCCAGTTCGACGAGCCCGCCTTCAACGTCTACCTCGGCGAAACCGTCGAGTGGGGCGTGCCGGCACTGGAGAAGGCCGCGGAAGGGCTGAAGTGCACGACCGCCGTGCACATCTGCTACGGCTACGGCATCGAGGCCAACATCAAGTGGAAGGAGACGCTGGGCGAAAGCTGGCGCCAGTACGAGCAGACCTTCCCCGCGCTCGATCGCAGCAGGATCCAGCAGGTCTCGCTCGAATGCCGCAACAGCCACGTTCCGCCCGAGCTGATGAAGCTGCTGAAGAACAAGACGCTGCTGGTCGGCGCGATCGACGTGGCGTCGGACAGGATCGACACGCCGGAAGAAGTGGCCGCGACCCTGAAGCTGGCGACGAAGTTCGTCGAACCCGAACGAATCCAGGCGTGCACCAACTGCGGCATGGCGCCGATGACGCTCGCCGTCGCCTACGGCAAGCTGCGTTCGCTCGCCCAGGGAGCGGCGTTGGCGCGCAAGAGCCTCTAGCAACGGGAACGCTGATGGTTTTCTCGGGTATTCGCAGAAGGCGTCTGTGGGTCGCTGCCGCCCTCGTCGGCGGGCTGGTCTTTCCCGCCCTAGCCCAATCCCCGCCGCGGCCGCACAACGTCGTCCTGTTCGTGGCCGACGGGCTGCGGCCCGGGATGGTGAACGAGCGAACGGCGCCGGCCATGCATGGGCTGATGCAGCGCGGCGTGCGCTTCACCAACACCCATTCGCTTTTCCCGACCTTCACGACCGCCAATGCGTCGGCCCTGGCCACGGGACACCAGCTCGGCGACACCGGCGACTTCAGCAACAACATCTATGTCGGCTTCGCCGTGCCCGGTGCGGGCGGCGCGGTGGTGGCGCCACTGGAGGACAACCGCGTCCTCGGCGAGGTCAACCAGCATTTCGGCGGCGACTACCTGAACGAGGAGACCATCCTGAAGGCCGCCCGCGACGCCGGCTTCTCGACCGCGGCCCTGGGCAAGCTCGGACCGACCCTGATCTTCGACCATACCGAGCGCAGCGGCGAGAAGACCGTCATCTTCGACGACACGACGGGGCGGCCCGACGCCATCGCCCTGTCGGACGAAGTCAAGAAGCGCCTCGCCGACAGCGGCCTGCCGCTGCAGACTCCCGCGCGTGGCGACAACGCCAAGCCCGACACCGCCGTGGCGAACGTCGAGCAGCAAGCCTATCTCACCGATGTCGTTGCCAAGGCGCTGTTGCCCCTGTTCAAGGAACGCGACAAGCCGTTCGTGCTGGTCTTCTGGTCGCGCGATCCGGACGGCAGCCAGCATGGCCAGGGCGACAGTCCCAACCGGCTGGTGCCGGGCATCAACGGGCCGACGTCATTGGCCGCCATCAGGAATGCCGACGATTGCCTGGCCCGCCTCATCGAGGCCCTGAAGCAGCAGGGCCTCGAGGCCACCACCGACGTCATCCTGACTTCGGACCACGGCTTCTCGACGATCTCGAAGGAAAGCGCGACGAGCTGGGCCGCGCGGCAGAGCTACAAGGACGTGCCGGCCGGACAGTTGCCTCCCGGCTTCGTCGCCATCGATCTGGCGCATGCCCTAGGCCTCAAGCTGTTCGACGCCAAGGGCGACGAAGTCGCAGAGGGCGGCCACCCTTCGCACGCCCAGATCGGCGATGATCCGAAGCGGCCCCTGGCGGTCGTGGCAGGCAATGGCGGATCGGACCTGATCTACCTGCCGACCGCCGACAAGGCGCTGGCGGCCAGGATCGTCGCCACGCTCGCCGAGCAGGACTATGTCAGCGGCATGTTCGTCGACGACGCGCTGGGCAAGATTGCGGGAACGCTGCCGCTGTCGGCGATCGGGCTCAAGGGAGCGGCAGTGACGCCCGCGCCGTCGATCGTCGTCAACTTCCGCTCCTTCTCGACGGGTTGCGCCGATGCGACGACCTGCGGCGTCTCCGTCGCCGACACCAGCCTGAAACAGGGCCAGGGCATGCACGGCTCGTTCTCGCGCGCCGACACGCGCAACACGATGGGCGCCGCCGGGCCCTCCTTCCGCCAGCGCTTCGCCGCCACGGCGCCGGCCAGCAATGCCGACCTCGGCCGGACGATTGCCCAGATCCTGGGGCTCAAGATTGCCGACAAGGGCAAGCTCACCGGCCGGGTCCTGACCGAGGCGATGCCCAACGGCGCCATGCCGCTGGTGCAGTCGCAGCTCCTGCGCTCCGAGCCCGATGCCGCCGGCCGCGTCACCCTTCTCGCCACGCAAAGCGCCAACACCACGCGCTATTTCGATTCCGCGGGCTACCCCGGACGCACGCTGGGACTGCCGCCCGATCCCGGGCGCTAATTCTTCAGGCGCCGCAGCTCGTAGAGCAGCTCAAGGGCCTGCTTGGGCGTCAGCTCGTCGGGATTGATGGTCGCCAGCGCCTTCTCGACCTCCGATTCGACCTGCCGCGCCACACCGCCCGCCGGGCGCGACGGCGCGGCGGCGAACAGCGGCAGGTCGTCGGCGAGCCGGCTCACCGCACCGGACTGCTCGCCCTTCTCGAGCGCCGCCAGGACCTCCTCGGCGCGCGCCACGACGGCCGGCGGCAGGCCGGCCAGCTGGGCGACATGGATGCCGTAGGAGCGGTCGGCGGCGCCGGGTGCCACCTCGTGCAGGAACACCACTTCGTTCTGCCATTCCTTGACGCGCATGGTGTAGGGCGCGAGCGCCGCCAACCGTTCCTTGAGGGCGCCCAGCTCGT
>CAZHQA010000009.1:0-43373 GCA_964533955.1 uncultured Reyranella sp.
GAACCTGTGACCCCTACCATGTCAAGGTAGTGCTCTCCCGCTGAGCTACGCGCCCATCGCCGAAAGTGCGGTCGTCTACATCGGCGTCCGGAACTTGGCAAGCGAACTTGGGAAATTCAGACGCGTGACGCCTCCTGGATGGCGCGCTATCGAGGTGGGATGACTTGAGGCTGGGATGACGTTGCCGCTGCTTCCGACCGACCATCAGGCCCTCCAGTGCCGGCTTCCGGAGCGCCAAACCGTGCCCGTGGTCGTCGCTTCGCCGCACAGCGGCGCACTTTACCTGTCGGAATTCCTGGCCCAGGCAGCGGTGCCACTGGCGGCGCTACGGCGGGCCGAAGATGCCTTTGTCGACGAACTCTTCGCCGCGGCGCCGCAACTCGGGATGCCGCTGGTTGCGGCCCGTTTCCCGCGCTCCTACGTCGACGCCAATCGAGAGCCTTATGAACTCGATCCCGGCATGTTCGAGGGGCCGCTGCCGCGGCCGCTGAACCATCGCACGAGCCGCGTGGCCGCCGGCCTCGGCATGATCCCTCGGGTGGCCGCCAGCGGCGAAGCGATCTATCGCGGGCGCGTACCAGCGGAGGAAATCGAGCATCGACTCGAAACCTGCTGGCGGCCCTATCATGTGGCGTTGTCGATGCTGGTCGAGCAGACCTACAGCCTGTTCGGCGGCGTGTTGCTGGTCGATGCGCATTCCATGCCCTCTTCTGCCTCAGGTATCGGCTCACGAGAGCGCGACCAGCGCGTCGACGTCGTGCTGGGCGACAATCACGGCGAGGCTTGTGCGGCGAACCTGATCGACTGCACCGAGCGCTGGCTTGTCGCACGCGGCCTGCGGGTTCGCCGAAACCAGCCCTATGCCGGTGGCTTTACCACCCAGCGCTACGGCCGCCCCGGCCTGCGGCGCCATACGCTGCAGATCGAACTCAACCGGGCGCTCTATATGGATGAGGCCAGGCACGAGAAGCTGCAGAGCTTTGGCGCCACCCAGGCGCTGGTGACCGGCCTGATCGAGGAAATCGCCCGGGCGGCCATGGAAACCCTGCTGCCGCGGCCCCTGGCGGCAGAATAGGCTGCCTCCAGCCAAAAAAAGGGGCCGTGACAAGCACGGCCCGAGTTTAGGGAGGAAACGCCCAAGACGGGCATACAGCAAACAATGAGGCCACCGAGGTGGCGTTTGCTGCTCAACAACAATGGTGCACCTGCGAAGGGAAAGCAAGAGTGAAAAATGTGCGGAAATACACATATTTAGCGTCAGGATGTGTCGTGCAAATAGTGTGACTTTTCTGCAACGCACAATAAATCCGGGTAGCTGATTTGCAGGGCGTGCAAAGCTGACGCCGGTTTCATTTCGATAGATTGGCCAAGGGTTTAGGGGAGGTTCGCGTGGCGCAGAAGTTCGTAGTCGCAATGATGATGCATGAGACAAACACCTTCTCGCCGTTGCCGACACCGATCGAATCGTTCGCCCGTTCAGGCGCGCTGAGCGGTCCGGCGGCAATAAAGGAAGCCGAGGGCACCAACACCTCGCTCGGCGGCTTCGTCGAAATCGCACGCAAGGCGGGCGCTGAATTTACCGTCCCGATGGCCGCTTCGGCCAATCCTTCCGGTCTGGTCACCAAAGCCGCCTATCAGCAGATGACGTCCGCGATCGTCGACGAAATCAAGAAGGGTTGCGACGCAGTCCTGTTGGCGCTGCACGGCGCCATGGTCGCCGAGGAGTACGACGACGGCGAAGGCGAACTGCTCAACCGCATCCGCAAGATCGCCCCGGACGTGCCGATCGCCGTCGCGCTCGATTTCCACACCCAGATGACCGACGCCATGATCAGGGGCGCAAACATCATCACCGGCTACCGGACCTACCCTCATATCGACATGGCCGATACGGCGCGTCGCTCCGGCCGCACGCTGCTGCGCATGCTGAAGGGCGAGGTCGAGCCAAGAATGGTGTGGGGCAACCGGCCGATCATGAGCAGCTCACTGGTCCACACGCCGTCGCGTGAACCGATGAAGACGCTGATGGCCATGGCGAACCAGGCGGAGGATACGGGGCAGGTGCTGAACGCCTCGGTATTCGGCGGCTTCCCGCAAGCCGACATTCCTCACCTCGCCCTGTCCTCGGTCATCGTCTGCGACAAGCGGACCGCCGAAGGCGAGATTCTGCTGAACCAGATCCTCGATACCGCGTGGGAGAAGCGCGAGGGCTTCCTGTTCCATCCCGAGCCTCTCGCCGTCCAGGTCGCCCGTGCCAAGAGCTACGGCGAGGGTCCGATCGTCATGGCCGACCACGGCGACAACACCGCCTCGGGCGGCACCCAGGACGTCATGAGCGTGATCGAGGAGGCGATGAAGCAGGGTCTCGAGGATGCCTGCGCCGGCCCGATCTGCGATCCGGCCTGCGTCGCGCAGATGATCGAAGCAGGCGTCGGCGCCGAGGTGAGGATCGCGCTCGGCGGCAAGATCGACATGCCGGCAATGGGCCTCAGGGGCAAGCCGCTCGAGGTCACCGGCAAGGTCAAGGCGATTACCGATGGCAGCTTCGTCGTCACCGGTCCGATGGCGACCGGCACCACGGTCCGCATGGGCCGTACCGCCGTGCTCGATACCGGCAAGATGCAGATCGTGGTCTCGGAGAGGCGCGCCGAACCGTACGATCTCGGCGTCTTCACCCATTGCGGCATCGATCCGCGCCGCAAGAAATATGTGCTGATCAAGTCACGCCAGCATTTCCGCGCCGGCTTCGAGCCGATCGCCAAGCATATCGTGATGTGCGACGGCGACGGCTGCACGGCCTCCGACCTCAGGCTTTTCAAGTATGAGAGGGTCAAGCGACCGCTCTATCCGTTCGATCTCGATATGCGGCTCGGACGCAACGACTAGGAGTCATCGATGGCCACCTACGACACCGTCATCCGCAACGGCCAGGTGGCCGACGGAACGGGCAAGAAACTGTTTGCCGCCGACGTGGCGTTGAAGGGCGACCGCATCGCGGCCGTCGAGCCACCGGGCACGCTGCACGGCGACAACGAGATCGACGCCGCCGGCAAGGTGGTGGCGCCGGGTTTCATCGATGTGCACACGCACGACGACACCGCCCTGATCGACAACCCGACCATGGCGATGAAGGCCAGCCAGGGCGTCACCACGGTGGTGTGCGGCAATTGCGGCGTCTCGGCCGCCCCCTACAACAAGCCCGACGTCGGGCACTGGATGTCGCTGATCGTCAAGAAGCGCGAGAACATCTGCACCGACTTCGCGACGTTCGCCGGCAAGGTCGAGGCGGCCAAGCCCGCGATCAACGGCGCGTTCCTGATCGGCCACGGCACGCTTCGACTCACGACCATGGGCGACGACCTCAACCGCGTCGCCACGACCCCAGAGATCAAGCAGATGCGCGAACTGCTCGACCAGAGCCTCGGCCAGGGCGCCATCGGCATGTCGAGCGGCCTGTTCTATGCCGTATCGAGCCATGCCTCGACCGACGAGGTCGCCGAGGTCGCCGCGCCCCTCGGCAAGTGGGGCGGCGTCTATACGGCACACATGCGCGACGAGGGCGACCACATCATCAAGGCGATGGACGAGACCTTCGAGATCGGCCGCCGTGTCGGGGCGGAGATCATCGTCTCCCACCACAAGTGCTCGGGCCGCACCAACTTCGGCCGCATGAAGGAAACCCTGCCCAAGTTCACCGAGGCGATGAAGAAGCAGCAGATAGCTTTCGACGTCTATCCCTACATCGCGGGCTCGACGATCCTGCGCTCCGACATGCTCGATCGCGCCGACAAGGTGCTGATCACCTGGTCCGACAAGGTTGCCGGCATGAGCGGCCGCGACCTCGCGGAGGTCGCCAAGGAAATGGGCTGCTCAGTACGCGAGGCCGCCGACCGCATCCAGCCTGCCGGCGCGATCTACTTCATGATGGACGAGAAGGACGTGCAGGCGGCGATGAGCCACCCCGGCGCGATGATCGGCTCCGACGGCATCCCGTTCGATGCCCATCCGCATCCGCGGCTGTGGGGCACTTTCCCCCGCGTGCTGGGACACTATTCGCGCGACCTCAAGCTCTTTCCGCTGGAGGACGCGGTGCGCCGCATGACGTCCTATTCGGCGCAGCGCTTTCACCTCGCCGGACGTGGCGAAGTGAAGCCCGGCTACTACGCCGATCTGTGCGTGTTCGATCCGGCAACGGTCATCGACACAGCCACATTCGACAAGCCGATCGCCCCGGCAAAGGGCATCGACACGGTGTTCTGCAACGGCGCCATTGCATGGCGCGACGGCAAGCCGGGCGGCGGCCGTTCCGGCCGCGTGCTGAGACGCGGCGCGGAAACCTAGGTTTCGTCGCGCCGTGTGCGCTCGAGCCGCTCGTGGCGCTCCTGCGCCTCGACGCTCAACGTGGCGATGGGCCGGGCCTCCAGCCGCTTGAGCGAAATCGGCTCGCCGGTCTCCTCGCAGTAGCCGTAGGTGCCCTCGTCGATCGACTTGAGGGCCGACTCGATCTTGGAGATCAGCTTGCGGAAGCGGTCGCGGGTCCGCAGTTCCAGGGAACGGTCGGTCTCGGCCGTGGCACGGTCCGCGAGATCGGGCTGCGCCAGGCTCTCCTCCTGCATGTTCTGCAACGTCTGGTTGGATTCCTCGACCAGCTCGGCTTTCCACTTCAGCAGCTTCTGACGGAAGTACTCCTGCTGCATCGCGTTCATGAAAGGCTCGCGGTCCGTCGGCCGGTAGTTCTGCGGCAACGTAATCGACATCGATGGCAACTCCACTCCCCAGCGACCACACATGCCCGCCTGAGTGAAAGCGGGCCTTCAAGGCGCGCGGAGTATAGGGACGGTCGGCCGTCCTGCAAGTTCGTTGATGTCGCCGCACGAACTTTTGCCGTGCAGCGCAGCAAACGTCCGGCTTGTAGAAATATGCCCCAGAATTACTGGATTACGCGATCGTTACGGACGCTCTATTGCACCGCAGCAAAAACCGGGAGCGCCAGGAAGCGGGCAAAGGCAAATGACAATTCAAAGGCGGCGTCTGCGGCCAGGGCTGCCGCCGCTGCTCGACCGAGCGTATCGCCGGCGGCCAAGGCCTCCAGGAACTTCACCTCTCCGTCGCCCAGGGCAACGAAGCCGGCATCCTCCGCTTGGCGCATCACAAGCAACGCGGCGCCACCCGTGTCCAGATTGACCACCTCGTTGGACGCGCCGGGCTGCGCGGCGGCCCAAATTCGATCGACAGGATAGGGGGAGCGGATGATCGCGATACCAGGCGCCAGGCTGAGCGACCTGCTCGGCAACTGCTCAACGGCGACGTCGGCGAGATCGGCGACCGCCAATAGGGGCTTGATCGGGCTGTGGAACGCCACGTTGAGCGCCCAATCGAGCCGAGCCATGTCGGCCAGGTACGGCAGTCCGCTCGCCGGGGCGTAGGCCGCCACGAAGCCGGCGAAGCCCGCACCATATTCCGACAGGACGGGCTGGGCCGGCAGGATGTGCGCCACGAACGCCCGCGCCATGCCCCGGAAGAATTCCTCGCCCACCAGCGCCTGCACCGTCGGAAAGTTCGCGGCCAGCGCCGTCGCGAGGCTGTGGAAAACATGATGCCGATAGACACGCAGCCGCGCCGCTGCGGGGATCGAATCGCTGACGATCGTGGCAACCAGCGCGTCGCGGTCCTGGCCCACGATATGCGCGGCGAACGCCGCCTGGAGGTCAGGCAGCGCGAGCGGCATGGCCGGCGGCGGCACGGATGGCGCGATCGGCGTGCTGGGCTTCCTCGAGCAGCACCGACAGCGCGGGAATGTCGGTATCCCATTCGACCAGCGTGGGCCGTGAACCGAATCGCCTGACGACGCTGTCAAACAGTGTCCACACCGCATCGCTCACCCGGCTGCCGTGATCGTCGATGAGAATCGGTTCGCCATCCGCATCGTTCGTGGCATGCCCGGCGAGATGATACTGGGTGATGGAGTCGGCCGGCAGCCTCAGCCACGCACGGGGATCGAGCCGCAGATTGTGGGCGGTGACGTGGAGATTGTTGACATCGAGCAGCAAGCCGCAACCGCTGCGCCGCGCGAGCTCGCCCAGGAACTCCGGCTCCGACATCGTCGAATGGGCGAAGCCCAGGTAGCAGGACGGATTCTCGATCGCTATTTGCCGGCCCAGCGCCTCCTGCAGGCGCCCGACATTGCGAACGACGACGTCGAGCGCCTCTTCCGTGTAGGGCAGTGGCAGAAGGTCATTCAGATAGCGGCCGCCCGTCACACTCCACGACAGGTGATCGGAGACGTAAGCCGGCTGCAGACACCGAACCAGGCCGGCGACACGGCCGAGATGGGCCTCGTCGATTCCGTCGGCAGATCCCAGCGACATCCCAACGGCATGAATAGAGAGGGTGTAGTGGGAACGGAGCTTTTCGACCGCCTGCAGAGCCGGCGATGCCGACAAATAGTTCTCGGCGTGAATCTCAAGGAAGGAGGTCGCCGGCTTGTCGCGCGCGATCGCCGCGAGATGCGGTGAACGCAAGCCGATGCCGACGGCCGGGGTCATCCCCGGCTCGAGGTGAGCGAGCCGCCGACGATCTTCTCGCAGGCTCCTCTCGGCACCGAGACCCAGGCATCCTTCTGGCCGTCCGCCTTGGAGGTGCCGGCGCACGACGAATGATCGGTCTGGCAGTCGTTCTTGCCGGCCTTGGCGATGCCGAAGCACTTCTCCATGTTGCCCTGGGCGTGGCTGACGAGCGCAGGCGAGGCAATCGCGGCGGCAAGGGCAGCGACAATGGCAACACGGGTCGAGGTCATGCGGAACTCCACAGATTGTTGCCAGCTTTATACAAGAGAAAAGCCAGGTGTGCCCTCACGCCCGAGCTATCGTTTCCATGCCGACGTTTCACGGAGTGTTGACCCTGCCATGCGCGAAAAAGCCGGAAATGCCCTGTTCGTGCCCGGAGACTTCGTGCGCCACCCGGATCGGCCGGACTGGGGTCTCGGTCAGGTCCAGTCGTCCGTCGGCGCCCGCATCACCGTGACCTTCGAAAATGCCGGCAAGCAACTCATCGACGGGAACGTGATCGAACTCGAGGCGGTGGATCCCGGGCAAGCCGGGCCTCTGCCAATCTGAGCTCCTCCGGCGTGTTTATGTTGACGAACGCGGCCTTGCCACCCGGCCATTCCAACTCCGCGTAGGCGTGGCGCCTGGCGAATTCCTCAACCCGCCGCATGCCCTCCTTCAGGATGGCATGGCGCAGGTCCTCCACCAGTTTGACCGACCAGACGGCGAGGGCATGCTCGCCACGCACTGCCAGAACATCAGGCTCGGGCACGTGCATGTGGCCGCACAGCCGAACGGAAAGATCGAGGGGCAGGAAGGGCACGTCGGCCGGTGCGGTCAGGATCCAGCCGGCGTGCGGATGGCGCGCCAGCGCCCATTCCATGCCGGCCAGGATACCGGCCAGCGGGCCAAGGCGCCGGCCCTCGCGCCTGGCAGCACGCTGGATGTCAGGCGGATCAGGAACGACCGCCGCTCCCAGCCGGCGGTAGGCCGGATGCGGATCGTTGGCAACGATCACCAGATCCATGACCTGCGGCCTCAGGCGCTCGACGACGTGGGCCACCATCGGCTTGCCACCTAGCTTGCGCAACGGCTTGGGAACGCCCACGCCCATCCGCCGGCCCTCGCCGCCCGCCAGGACGACGCCGACCAGCGCCCCGCTGCGAACCGGGCCGAAATGCTGAAGCGCGTTGACCGCCATGGCCGCACTATGCGAAGCGCTGGAGCCAACGCCAAGAGCAGAGGCAGCGGGAGGACGAGATGGCATTGAACATCGCCAGGGTCGCGACCTGGCTCAGCAAGGTCGACAAGGCCCGCGCCGTGGTCGGCTGGTGGCCGGCACAATTCGCCACCGACGACGAGCGCCTGGCCTACAAGGTGCAGGACGCCTTCCTGAAGAAGCTGGTCGTCAAGCAGGGCCCACTTGCCGGGTACAAGATCGCGCTCACCTCACCGCAGATCCTGGCGCAAACCGGGCTCAAGGGTCCGTGCTACGGGCCAATCCGCAAGAAGCGGGTGTTCGAGCACAAGGCGACCATCCGCGCCGATCGCTGGACGCGGCTCGGCGTCGAGCTCGAGGTCATCTTCATCATCGGCGCCAACGTGCCCGCGCCCAGGAACAAGTCTTACGACCGGGACTCGATTGCCGAGTATGTCGGCGAAGCCCGCGCCGGCTTCGAGCTGATCGAGGATCGCGGCGCCGACTACAGCCGGCTTGCGGTCAATCCGCTGATCATGGATGCCGGCTGGAACGGCGGCTCGCTGCTGGCCAAGCCGAACAAGGATTGGCGCAAGCTCGCAATCGACAAACTCGACGGCTCGATCGCCTTCGACGGCACCGTCGTGCGGACGGGCCATTCGGGTGACGTGCTGGGCCACCCCCTCAATGCACTGGCCTGGCTGGCCAACAAGCTGGGCGAGCACGGCAAGACCCTGAAGAAGGGGATGATCGTGTCGAGTGGCAGCATGGTCGCGTGCCAGTTCGTGCCGCCCGGCAGCACTGCCACCGGCAAGATCGAGGGGCTGGGCGAAGTCACGCTGAAGTACGAACTGCCGAAATAGCGGCACTCGCAGTCGCAGGAGTTCGTCGCTCGACAGGACATGATGGGTTCGGTTGACTCGCCAACCCATCATGGGGCTAGCGTCGCTCCCGCACCCAGGCGAGATCGGCAAGCGTTGCGTCCGGCCGGAGCTGGCGCCACGACAGACGGCGTACGGCATCGCGCCCGACGACGAGGGCGTCATAATCGTCGGCGAAGAGCTGTGTGATCGCCGGATCGAGCGCGTTCAGGCCGCCCGCATAGGTGCCGAACGCCGGCAGGATGACGCGCCGGCCATCGGTGAGGAAGCATCGGCGCCGGATGCCGCGACCGCGCACGGTCAACGCGGCGACGGGATGGAAGTGGCCGGAAATCTCGCCGTCAGGCAATCCGAAGCGCGCCTCGTGCCGGAAGATCAATGGACCCTCCGCGACCTCCTCGGCCACCGTGCCCCAGCCATCCGGGGGCGGCGCGGGGTCGTGGTTGCCCGCGATCCAGACGAAGCTCGTTCGACGGGTCAGCTTCTCGATCTCGGAGCGCTCGGACTTCGGCAGCCGCTCGACGGCCTCGCGATCATGAAACGAATCGCCCAGGCAAACGACTGTCACGGGCTCAAGCAGGTCGATCAATGTCGCCAGCATCGCCAGGGTCTGGCGCGTGTCGTGCCGCGGCAGGAGCTTTAGCGCGCTCACGGCATAGGACGACCCCTTCTCCAGGTGCAGGTCCGCCACGGCCAGCAAGCGGCGCGCAGGCCAGTGCAGAGCACCGGCCGGCAGCGCCTCCAGCCGCTCGCCCGCGCAACTGAATTCGAACGGGCTCATGGGTTGATATCCACGCGGCGCCATCCTCCCGCCACGATGTCCAGCCATGTCATGGGGGCACGATTGACCCGCCCAAGCCACGTGCGCAAGGTGCCTCGATGCGATTGCTTGTGCGTCTTATCGCAGCCGCTTTGTCGATGTCGCCGGCCGTTGTGCAGGCGCAGGTGCAGCCGCATCGCGCCGAATATGCGCTTCGCCTGGGGCCGGCTATCAACGCGCCCACAATCGGCACTGCGGTGCAGGATCTGTCGCTCGACTGTGCCGGCTGGCACCTCAGGCGCGACATCCTGACGGAGATTGCTCTCACGGGTTCCTGGAAGCTCAGTCTCGCCTCCAAGCTCGATGCCGACGAGCAGCGTGGCGGCAACGCTCTGCGCTATCGGATGGCGCAGAATCAGAACGGCAGCGAACGCGAGATACGCGGACGCGTCCAGCGCGTCGGCGGCGAGCTGCGGGCGGAGATCGTTTCCACCGGAGCGCCTGCGCAATTCACGCTGCCGCCCCCCACCCTGATGCCGGTCGCGGCGCTCGGGCACATGATCGAACGGCTGCGTGCGGGAGCCGCCTCCTTTCCCGCCCTGGCCTTCGATGCAGAGGTGATCGGAGACGCCTTCCTGGTCGATGTCAGCCAGCTCGATCCGGGCGGCGTCCGAGGCGCTCGGCCCGGCGAGCGGTCAGTAGCCGTCGCCGGGAATTCCTGGCCGGTCTACATGACCTTCACGCGCGGTCGCGACCAGCAGCAACGGCCGCTGTTCACGGTCAGTGCACAGGTTTTTGAATCGGGCGTTCTGGACCGTCTGACCGTCGAAACCGGCCTCGTCAGCGTCACTGCGGACCTGCAGGCACTCGAAATGCGTCCAGCCCCGGTCTGTCCGAGATCCTGAGCGGACGGTCCCGGTCGAGTCGGGGCTCATCCGCCCTCCGGTCCCGAACGTATCTCGACGGAGACATCGGATGGTGACGTGCCTGCTTCTGTGGTCTGGTTTCGCAATGACCTTCGGCTTGCCGACAATCCGGCCCTGATCGCCGGCCTCGGCTCCGGCCAGGCGGTGGTGCCGGTCTATGTGTTCGACGAAGAGAGCGACGGCATTCGCCCGCCGGGCGGAGCATCGCGCTGGTGGCTGCATCACAGCCTGCACGCGCTCGACGCCTCGCTGCGCGCCATCGGGTCGCGCCTCGTCCTGCGTCGCGGCCCTGCCGAACGCGTGATCAAGGAACTCGCCGCGGAAGTCGATGCGTCGTCGATCTACTGGAACCGCACCTACGAGCACGCCCCGCGCGAGCGCGACGCGCGACTTGAGCAGGCGTTCAAAGGGCGCGGCGTGATCGCCGAAGGGCTCAAGGGCAATCTTCTGTTCGAGCCCTGGGAAGTGCGGACCACCGGCGCGGGCTCATTCAAGGTGTTCTCGGCCTTCTGGCGGGCTTGCCGTGGGCTGGCATCACCCGCCACGCCGCTGCCCGCGCCTCGCAGTTGTCCACCACCGGCGCAATGGCCGTCGAGCGATCGCATCGGAGACTGGCGCCTGCTTCCGTCAGGGCCCGACTGGGCAGGCGGGCTCAGCGCCACATGGAGCCCGGGCGAGGCCTCGGCGGCGCTGCGCCTCACGGCTTTTCTCGACGATGCGTTGGCTCGCTATCGGCTCGAACGAGACCTGCCGGCGGTCCACGCCACGTCGCGGCTATCGCCGCATCTCGCTTTCGGCGAGATCAGCGCACGACAGGTCTGGCGGGCCGCCACGACACGAGGTCACTCGGCGTCCACCGAGAAGTTCCTGAACGAGCTCGGCTGGCGCGAGTTCGCCCATCACCTGATGTTCCATCACGGCAATCTCGCCGATCGCAACTTCCGCCCCGAGTTCGATACTTTCCCATGGCTCGACGAGGACAGCGCCCTCGACGCCTGGCGACGAGGCCGCACGGGCTATCCCATTGTCGATGCCGGGCTGCGCGAACTGTGGGCCACCGGCTGGATGCACAATCGCGTCCGCATGATTGTGGCGTCCTTTCTGACCAAGGACTTGATGATCGATTGGCGCGTCGGCGAGCGCTGGTTCTGGGACACCCTCGTCGACGCCGACACCGCCAACAACGCGACGAACTGGCAATGGGTGGCGGGCTCGGGCGCGGACGCGGCGCCCTACTTCAGAGTGTTCAATCCGGTCCTCCAGGGCGAGAAGTTCGATCCGTCCGGCGACTATGTGCGCCGTTGGGTGCCCGAGCTCGCCTCGCTTCCCGCAAGAACCATTCACCGGCCCTGGGAGGCCGCCTCGCCATTGCCGCCGGAGATCTATCCGACGCGCATCGTCGAACACCGCGTCGCTCGCGAACGCGCGTTGGAAGCTTTCCGCGCGCTCAAGCGAACGGCCTAGATTTATCGCAAGGGGTACCAGTCATGAAAATCGCTGTCGTCGGCGCCGGAGTCGCAGGCCTTGGTGCGGCCTGGGCGCTCAGTCGCTACCACGACGTGGTGATCTACGAGCGCGAGAGCCGCTTCGGCGGACATTCCTGCACCGTCGACGTTCCCTCGCCGGCTGGTCGACAGGCGGTAGACGTCGGATTCATCGTTTACAATGAGCGCAACTATCCCAATCTCGTGGCGCTGTTTGACCATCTGGGCGTGCCGACCGAGGAATCGGATATGTCGTTCGCCGTCAGCCTCGATGGCGGCAACTTCGAATACGGCAGCTCCTACGCGGGCTATCTCGCGCAAAGGCGGAACGCGGTGCGGCCCTCGTTCCTGCGCCTGACGCGCGATATCCTGCGATTCAACCGGCTCGCACCGCGCCTGCTCGCCAAAGCCGAGAACCTCGACTTCACGATCGGCGATTTCATCGCCGACGCGCGCCTCAGCGACGCTTTTCGCGATCGCTACCTGTTGCCGATGGCCTCCTGCATCTGGTCGTCCCCTCTCGACCGGATCCTGGATTGCCCGGCGCAGACCGTGGCCCGCTTCTTCAACAACCACGGCCTGTTGACCGTCGGACCGCAACTGCGGTGGCGCACCGTGAGCGGCGGAAGCCGCTGCTATGTCGAGCGCATCGTCGCTCCGCTGCGTCGCCAGGCGCGGCTCGCCACTCCTGCCAGCGCGCTCTTCCGAACGCCCGACGGCGTGCAGGTGCGTGACGCATCCGGTCACTGGGACCGTTTCGACAAGGTCGTGCTGGCCTGCCATGCCGACCAGGCGCTGGCGCTTCTCGCCGATGCCGGCCAACGCGAACGCGACCTGCTCAGCCGCTTCGCCTACTCTTCCAACACGGTCTGGCTGCACGGCGACACCGGTCTCATGCCACGACGGCGCGACGTGTGGTCGAGCTGGAACTACGTCGCCGAGTCTCGCGCACGCACCGGCAAACCGAGCGTGACTTACTGGATGAACCGGCTGCAGAATCTTCCCGAGACGCCGCCGCTGTTCGTTTCTGTCAATCCCGGTCGCCTGCCGGATATCGGCCAGGCGCACGCCTGCTTCACCTTCGAACATCCGATGTACGATTCCGCCGCGATCCGCGCCCAGCGCCACCTGCACGAGATCCAGGGCGTACGCGACACCTATTTCTGCGGCAGCTACTGCGGCTACGGCTTCCACGAAGACGCCTTGTCGGCTGGCCTCGATATCGCCGAGCAATTGGGTGCGCACCGGCCGTGGCCCCGGCCTGCCGAGCACCGCCGCATCGGCGATCCGCCGCGGGTCGTGGCCGATCGCCCGCTTCTCCTGCCTCTGCCCAACCCGGTGGCCCCATGACAGGGCAGCCTGTGACGCATTCAATCGTTGCCGCGACGGTCATGCATCGCCGCGCGCGGCCGCGGGAGAACGCCTTCCGCTACCGTGTTGCCTATCTCTGCCTCGGCCTCGGCATGCTCGACAGCGCCGCCGGACGCTGGCTGAAGCTCGACCGGCCGGGCTTGGTGTCCTTTCGCCGCGCCGACCACGGCGGGCGCGACGGCGGTGATCTCCCCAGCTGGCTGAATCGGGTCATGACCGAGCATGGGCTCGCCGATGTCTGCGATGGCGAGCCCCTCCTCATGACCCTGCCGCGCATGCTGGGCTACGTCTTCAATCCGGTGAGTTTCTGGTTCTGCCGCGACCGGAGCGGCGCTCTCCGGGCGGTCCTCTGCGAGGTCAACAACACCTTCGGCGAAAGCCACTGCTATCTCGTGCATCACGAGGATTGCAGCTTGTTGCGGCCCGACCAGTGGCTGGAGGGCCGCAAGGTCTTCCACGTTTCGCCCTTCCTGCCGACCGAGGGTCGCTATCGTTTCCGCTTCCGCCTCGACGAGAAGGCGGTCCAGGTCGACGTGAACTATCACGACGCCGAGGGGTTGATGCTGGCCACCTCGGTCAGCGGCCGGCGCGAACCCCTGACCGACCGCACGGTGCTCCGCCATTTCCTCGGCAACCCCATCATGACGGCGGGGGTGATCGCCCGGATCCATTGGCAGGCCTTGCAACTGTGGCGAAAGCGGGCGAAATTTTATCGCAAGCCTGCGCCGCCACCGGAGTATGTGACTCGCTGACAACTCTCTCTGCCCATTTCGTCTTCAAGGCGCTCCAGCGTCTTCCGATCGGCCGCCTGACGCTGATTTTGCCTGACGGCAGCCGTCGCGCGTTTGGCACGCCCAACGCCGAACGCGAGGCGACGCTGCACGTCAAGGAATGGCGGCTGTTTCGCCGTATCCTGCTCGACGGCGATATCGGATTCGCCGAGGCCTACATGGACGGCGACTGCGATTCGCCCGACCTGCCCAAGCTGATCGCGCTCCTCGCCGACAATCAGCGGACGCTGGGCGGCGTGACGCGCTGCAACGTCCTGCACAATCTGGCGCTTCGGCTCCTCCATCGGCGCCGGGACAACTCGCGCGAAGGCTCGAAGCGCAACATCCACGCCCACTACGATCTCGGCAACAGCTTCTACGGACTGTGGCTCGACCCGACGATGAGCTACTCCTCGGCGCTCTACGAGGGACAATCGGGCATGTCGCTCGAGGCGGCTCAGACCGCCAAGTACGACCGTATCCTGGCCCGGATCGGCGCGAAGCAGGGTGACAGCATCCTGGAGATCGGCTGCGGCTGGGGCGGCTTTGCCGAGGCGGCTGCCCGCCGAGGCATGCGGGTGACGGCCGTCACGATCTCCCGCGAGCAGCTCGAGTATGCGCGCGAACGGCTGCGTCGCGCCGGGCTGGCTGACCGCATCGAATTGCAGTTCCGCGACTACCGCGACATTGAGGGCAAGTATGACCATATCGTGTCGATCGAGATGGTCGAGGCGGTGGGCGAACGCTACTGGCCGGACTATTTCGCCGTTCTGAAGCGCCACGTGGCACCGGGCGGCTCGGCGCTGGTGCAGGCCATCGTCATTGCCGACGAGTTCTTCGAGGGCTATCGGCAGCGGCCTGACTTCATCCAGACCTACATCTTTCCCGGCGGCATGCTTCTGTCGCCCCAACGACTGGGCGAGCAGTGCCGCAAGGCCGGTCTCAAGATCGCCGAGCTCTACAGTTTCGGCCTGGACTATGCACATACGCTGGAAACCTGGCTCGGCCGCTTCGACGACGTCACCGACCAGGTCGCCAGGCTCGGGTTCGACGAACGTTTCCGTCGCATGTGGCGCTATTACCTGGCCTATTGCGCCGCTGGCTTCTCGACTCGGCGCACTGACGTTTTGCAGGCGCACTTCAAGCATATATAACCGGCAGCAACGACAGGCGCCGGATCAGGCGCCGCGACCAGGAAGGCGCGAAAGGTATCCACGGGTGAATGCAGGATCGTCCGGGCACGGCACCGCCGCGTCCGCCAAGAGAATAGGGCTGAGCCGCCTGGTCGCCTATTCCACCCTGCAGTTGCCGTTGGCAATGGCGGCGCTGCCGGTCGTGCTCAATGTCAGCCATTTCTACGGCGAGGTATTGAAGGTCTCGCTGGCGATCATGGGGCCGATCTTTATCTTCGCCCGCATCGTTGACGCCATCCAGGATCCGGTGATCGGCCTGCTCAGCGACCGCTTTACGCGCCGGGGACCGCGTGGCCGACTGGCGTTCGTCGCCTTGATGATTCCCGTGTTGGTTGGCGGCTTCTACATGCTGTTCGACCCTCCCGATGCCTGGTTCGGCAATCACACGCTGATGGCCGCGTGGCTGGTAGCCGCGCTGCTGCTGGTTCATTTCGGCTATTCGGGCGTGTCGATTAGCTACCACGCGCACGGCGCCGAACTCACCGACGACTATAACGAGCGGACCAAGGTCACGGTC
This sequence comes from uncultured Reyranella sp., assembly GCA_964533955.1. Lineage (GTDB taxonomy): Bacteria > Pseudomonadota > Alphaproteobacteria > Reyranellales > Reyranellaceae > Reyranella. The sequence goes on from CAZHQA010000009.1 coordinate 15,646, forward strand.
GGCCGTGAGGTATTCGGCCTGGTGGGGTTCGCCGTGGCAGTGGTGCTGCCCACGATCCTTACGGATCCGACGAGGTTCGGCGAGACCGATGGATACATGATGCTCGGCTTGCTCTTCTTGCCGATTGTCGTGGTGTTCAGCATTCCGACGCTTCTCGGCGCAGGCCCTTCCGTGCATCCGCCGGTCGTCCACGGCGAGCGGAATGCCTTCATCACGTTCTTTGCACCGCTCAAGAACCGGCTGTTCCGCCGTCTGCTCCTGGTATTCGTCGTCAACGGCGCCGCCCTCGGCGTCGCCGTCACGGTCATGCTGTTCTACGTCGAACATGTACTGGCCGGCACCAAGAAGGATGCCGGCATGATCTTGCTGACATATTTCTTTGCCGGCGCGGCAAGCGTCCCGCTATGGCTGCTGCTGTCGCGCAAGCTCGGCAAGGCCGCGGCTTGGTTCGTCGGCATGATCCTGACGGCGGTGGCCATGGCCACGGCACTCCTGGTCGGGCCCGGCGACTTCAAGCTGTTCCTGGCGATTTCGGTGTTCACAGGTATCGGGCTCGGCGCCGATTATGGCCTGCCGCCGTCCATCCTTGCCGATGTCATCAACTCGTCGGAGGGCGGCGACACCAAAGGCAAGACCGGCACCTACTTCGGTCTCTGGGCGCTTTCCACCAAGCTGGCGACCGCGATCGGCGCGGCGGGCTCGCTTCCGGTTGCCGCCGCATTGGGCTTCAATCCGGCGCGCAGCCACTACAGCGGACTGGCACTGATCATCGTCTACATAGCGTTGCCGGTGGCGATCAAACTGATCGCCGCGATCCTGATCTGGTACATCCGCATCGAGGCGGAGCGCGGTTCGGTGCGCGAGGAGCTGACCGGCCGGTCCTGACTCCCGCTGCGCAGGGTTGGCGGCTACGCCGCCAGGAAACCCAGCATTTGCCGGTCGCGCTGGCCGAAGTCCTTCTGCAGGCCCCAGCAGCCCTTGGCGACGGTGCTGTAGACGTTCCGGAAGTCCACCGTGTGCTTGAGGTCGCCGTCCTGCAGGTCGGTGAGCGAAGGATAGACGCCATGCAGGCCACCCTTGACCTTGCCGCCCATGACGAAATGCGGCGCGGCCGTGCCATGGTCGGTACCGCCGCTGGCGTTCTGCTTGGCTCGGCGGCCGAACTCGGAATAGGTCAGGACCACGACATCGTCCCACTGGCCTGACGCGATCAGGTTCTTGCGCAGAGCTGCAAGGCCGTTCGCCAGTATCGACAGCAGACGCTCCTGGGTCGGGGCCTGGTTGGCATGGGTGTCGAACCCGCCCAATGCCACCTTGACGGCAATCACCGGCACGCGAGCCATGATGATGCGCGTCGCGAGATCGAGCTGGCGGCCGAAACCGTTGTCCGGCGCGTAGGCGATGGCGGGCACCGGTCCGTCATGCAGCTTGTCCTTGAGCCCGATCGCGGCGCCGTTCACCTCCTGGCGGACGGCGAGCAGATGCCGGAGTGCGGGATTGCCGCCGTCACCCGTCCGCGGCGCATCCTTCATCGCCTGGGCCTGGCGCAGGAAGCTCTCCGCGTCCTGCATCACGATCGTCCGCAGGCTGGCGCCGGCCGTCGGCAGGGCATTGTTGTCGACGATGATGGCATCGGCGCCCGCCCCGCGGGGCAAGGTCGTCCCGTCGAAGGCGCGCGCCACCCAGCCTTCGCTCAAGGTCTGGCTCGAGGCCGATGCGGTGTCCCAGATCTCGATCGAGCGGAAATGCGAGCGGTTGGGATAGGGATAGCCCACACCCTGCAGAATCGCGAGGTCCCGCGCCTGCCATGACTCCATGAGCGGCCCGAGTTTCTCGTGCAGGCCGACCTTCTCGTCGAGCTGCAGGGTACGCTCGCGCGGTACGCCGATGCTGCCACGCAGCGTGTGGTAGTGCGGATCGGCATAGGGAATGACGGTATTCAGGCCGTCGTTGCCGCCCTTCAGCTCGACCATCAGGAGGATGCGGCGCGCCGCCTGATCGGCGAGCGTCGAACGGCTCGCCAGCACCACGCTGAGGGCGCCCGCGCCGAGGAGAAAGTTGCGACGGTCCATGGCCAGCCTCACTTCAACTGATAGGCGGCATCGAGCATGGCGGCGGCCACCACCACGCCCGGCTCGTCGGTTGGCGTGGCGCCGTCGATCGGTGCGCGCGGCAGCAGGGTCCGGACGAGTGTGGCCGAATCGACGCCGGCGAGCGACGGGCCGATCCGCACTTCGTTGCCGGCATTGCGCAAGCTGCGGCCCTCGACCGGATAAGGCTCCGTCATCCGTCCCGGATCGCCGGCCGGCGCCATCTGCTCGCGCCGCTCGGCCCGGCGGTTCGGTCCGGACGACATGTTGCCGGCATCCATCGGCGAGACGGTCGTGGCCTCGACCATGCGGCGCAGGAACTGCTGGCGCAGCAGCAGCGTGTTGGTGCTGATCCAGCTCTCGCCGCCCGGCCAGCCCTTGACGTTGGGCGGATCGAACGGCGACTGGCCGAGGCCGGCCATCATGCGTACCAGGCCGGTCTTCTCCGGCACGGGCAGTCCCAGCACATGCACCGTGCCGACGATCAGCTCGACAGGAGACTTGATGAGCGCGCCGCGATTGGCCGGGTCGCGGAAGGCCGGCGACAGCAGCAGCGCCCGCATCAGCGGCTTCATCTCGTAACCGCTGGTGCGGAAGATGGCGGCAAGCCGCGTCACCTCCGCCGGCTCGGGTTTCACCGATACGAATTCGCGCCACAGCTTCTCGACGATGGTTTCGGCGGTGCGCGGCTGACGCAGCAGGATGGCAATGATGTCGTCGCCGTTGAAGCGGCCGGTCTGGCCGAGGAACGTCTTCTCGCCGTCGTCATGCTGCTGCACATGGTCGACGAAATGGCCGGTCTCGCGGTCGATCGACCAGCCGGTGAAGGCCCGTGCGGCGTTCTTGATGTCGGGTTCGCCGTAATAACCCTCGCCCAGGGTGAAGAGCTCCAGCAGTTCGCGCGCGAAGTTCTCGTTGGGCTGGCGCGCCACCGAGCGGACGCCGTCGAGGTAGAGCAGCATCGCCGGGTCGCGCGCCACGGCCTTCAGCAGAGTGGCGAAATTGCCCAGCGCCTCGCGGCGGAACAGCAGGTTCTGGTGATAGAGCGCCGGCACGAACCGCACCTTGGCCACCGAGGAGGTGAAGTGGTTGTGCCAGAACAGCGTCATCTTCTCGACGAGAGGCTGGTCCGTGGCGAGCATTTCCTCGACCCACCACCTGCGCAGCTCGCCGGCTTGCTGCTGAACCGGGCGCACCGGCGGTGGCTGCGCGCCGTCCTTGCGCGCCTTGTCGGCCTGCTCCTGCCGGCGGCGAAGGTCGGCCGGCCCTTCATTGACCCAGGCCGGAGCGGCGGTCAGAGGCTGGGGATGCGTCTTGACGAGCAGCCGCTCGACGGCGACCGCATAGTCGAGCGACGCGAGCGCCTGGATCTCGGCCGGTGTGGCGCCAAAGGACGTGCGTGCCAGCAGATGTCGCGCATCGTCGAAGCCCATGGCCTGTGTCGCCCGCGCGCCGGACGGCAACCACAGGGCGGCGGAGACCGCTGCCGCCCCGCCCACGAAACCACGTCGACCGAGACGAGCGATCATGGCGATTCTCCTATTGCGGCGGGCGCGGCGGCTGCCGGTTGCCGGCCGCCCACGGCGGATTGCCGAAGCGGTCGGCGAGTATCTTGTGCAACTCCGCCTGCTGCTCGGGCTTGAGTTTCGACGCCATCTCGGCGATCGCCCGCATGTTCTCCTTCTGCGCGTCGCCCCGCAGACGTGTCATCTCCTCGACCAGCGGGTCGATCTTGCTCATGTCGAACTGTGGCTTCTGCAGCTCGGTCACCGTGGCCTCGCGCACCTTCTGCATCTCGCGAAAGCGCTCGCGACGGCGCTCGGCGTAGCTGTCGAAGACAGGTCGCAACTGCTGGCGCTGGCCTTCGTCGAGCTTGAGATCCTGGGCCAGCGCCTCGAGCGGGCTCCACCCGCGCGCACCGGCGCCAGGCGGCGGACCGGCAAAGCGATGAAGGGCCGGTGGCTCGATCCAGCTCCGCCACACGAAGCCGGCGAGAACGAAACAGTTGAGCAGCAGCGACAGCGCCAGCAGAACCTGGGTCAGCCGGGACGACATTTAAGTGGCATCCGCGAACAGGTCGTTCAGCTCGTTGGTTGTGTCGCGGCCAAGCGGCCTGTTCAGCGTCACGCCAGTCGTCGGCTGGCGCATGGCGTATTTCTCCGTGGCGTAGCTCTCGCCCAGGCCACCCCCCAAGGTGAAGCCGACTGCGGCCACAACCACCGCCATCCCGGCCAAGGCGCCGCGCTGCAGGGCAAAGCCCTGACCGAATGCCGGCAGAAGGCCGGCTAGCCACGAGCGCTTCACTGGCCGCTTCTCGACCTCGAAGCCGACCAGCGCCTGGGCGCGCACAGCCATGCGGGGCGGCGCGGCCGGCAGCGGCTTGCCGAGGATCTCGGACAACTCCAGCGCACTCCGGCGCAACTCGGGATCGGCTGACACGGCGGCCTCGATGCGGGCCGCTTCGGCCTCGCTCAGCCCGCCCTCGAGCCAAGCGGCGAAATCCATCTCCGAGACGGCCGTCGGGGCAACCAGGTCCGTGGCGAGGCTTCGCCACAAGTCCCTGTCGCTCGAAGGGGTACGTTCGGTGCTCATAGAAGTTCTCCTGATCCAGCTTACGCCACAATGACGAAAATCATCCCCGTCTTTATGGCGCCTCCCCGCCAAAATGCTCCCGCAGCCGCAACAACGCTTTGTGATGAGTGCTGCGGACGGTTTGGGCGTCGATTTTCAGTAACTGTGCAATCTCGGCCACGTCCCGCTCCTCGTCATAAAGGCACTTCAGGATGAGGGTTTGGCGCTCCGTCAGCAGCCCCTCCGGGATCTTGAGCTTCTCGACATGGCGGTCCTCGACGGCCAAGGCGGCCTCGGGCACGTCGTCGAGCGGCGTGGTCGCCTGGCGCCGGCGGCGCGCGTAATCCACCGCCGCCGAGCGCGACACGACGGCAAGCCACGTCGACAGCCCGGCCCGGGCGGGATCGTAGGTCTTGAGCAGCCGGAAATCGTTGGCGCAGAGGCGCACGAAGACGTCCTGGGCGGCGTCCATGACGTCGTCCTCGTTCAGCCGGTAGGTCGTGAGCGCCCGGCGGACAACGGCGTTGATCAGGGGCGTGGCCGCGACGACGAACGCGTCCCACGTCCTCTTGCTGCCCGCCGCCAATGCCCGCAGGTCGATCTGGTTCAGTTCCGTCACGCCTGCGTTTCCGATCTGCGCCCGTCCGCACAGCAGTCTATCAGGGTTTGTGGCAAATTCAGGCCCCGCTACAGTTGCGCCGCATTCGATCCCCAGGAAACGTGGCAAGGAGCGCAATGAGCGAGTCGCTGACCCGGCAACAGAAGATCACCAAACACGCAGTTCGTGGCAAAGGCGTGGTCGTCGCCCAGAACTGCAAAGCCGCGGAAGTAGGCGCCGAGATCCTGCGCAAGGGCGGCAACGCCATCGACGCGGCGGTAGCGACGGGCATGGCGATCGGCGCGGTCGAACCATGGATGAGCGGCATCGGCGGCGTCGGATTCATGACCGTCTGGAGCGCCAAGGAAGGCCGCGCCTGGACAGTCGACTACGGACCGATCTCGGCCGGCAAGCTCGATCCGTCGAACTACAGGATTGTCGGACCGGGCCCGGCGAACGCCTTCGCCTGGCCCGATATCTTCGAGCAGCGCAACGAAGTCGGCTATCACTCGATCGCAGTGCCCGGCATGGTCGCCGGCCTCGCCAAGGCGCTCGAGCGCTTCGGCACCCTGAAATGGAAGGACGTGCTGGCGCCCGGCGTCGCGCTCGCCGAGCGCGGTATGCAACTGGACTGGTACATGCAGGTGATGATCGCCAACGGCGCGGCGCACCTTTCGAAGTTCCCCGCGTCGAAGGCCAACTACCTGCCGGACGACGGCCGCGTGCCGACGCTCGATTGGCAAGGCAACGAACGCTTCCTCAAGCTCGGCAACCTCGGCACCACCATGCGACGCCTCGCCGAGGGCGGCCCGCGGGAATTCTACGAAGGCAGCCTGGCGCGCGACATCGCCGAGGACCTGCAGGCCGGAGGATCGGCGATCAGCTACGACGACCTCAAGGCGTACGAGGCACGCATCGTCGAGCCGCTCTCCTTCGATCATCACGGAGTGACCATCAATGTCGCGGGCGGATTGACCGCGGGCCCGACGTTGAAGCGCAGCCTCGAGTTGATGGGCGGGCGCACCAGGGGCAACGGCCCACCCGAAGCGAGCTTCTTCACGACCGTCGCCGAGGCCATGCACCAGGCCTACCAGGAGCGGCTGAAGTCGCTGGGCGACAAGCCCAGCAACACCTGCACCACGCATTTCTGCGCCGCCGACTCCGAAGGCAACATGGTGGCGCTCACCCAGACCCTCATGTCGCTGTTCGGCTCCTGCGTGATGCTGCCCAAGACCGGCATCACCATGAACAACGGCATGCTGTGGTTCGATCCCGAGCCCAACCGGCCGAACTCCATCGCGCCGGGCAAGCGGCCGCTCTGCAACATCTGCCCGGTGGTGGTGAGCCGCGCCGGCCAGCCCTGGTTCTGCATCGGCGCGTCGGGTGGACGGCGCATCGTGCCCGCCGTCGCGCAACTGTCGCTGATGCTGATCGATCGCGGCCTCGACGTCGAGGCGGCCTTTCACCAGCCGCGCATCGACGTCTCGGGCGTCGGGCCGATCCGCGTCAATCGTGACCTGCCGGAGCCGGTCAAAATGGCGATTGCCGCCGCCCTGCCGATCGCCGAGGTGGCCAACCTGATCTCGCCGCTGGGATTTGCCAATCCGTCGTGCATCGTGCGCGATCCGGCAAGCGGCGCCCTGACCGGCATGAACGAGGTGATGTCGCCATGGGCTGGCGGCGCAGCGCAGTAACGACTCTCGTCCTCGCGGTCGCACTGCCGGCGCGGGCGCAGACTCCTGAAGTCGGCCTACCCGTGCTGGTGCCGCTCACCGGGTTCGTCGCTCTCGAAGGCACGAGTCAGCGTAACGGCGCCCTGCTGGCGATCAGCCAGCTTCGCGAGGTCAAGCTGAAGCCCGACGTGCTCGACACCGCGGCCACGCCGGAGGCTGCGGTCAATGCCTGGACCCGCGCCGTCGGCGATCCGCCGCCGGTCGCCGTGATCGGCCCCATTCTCGGCACCCAGATGCTGGCGCTGCTGCCGCTGGCCAAGGAGCGCGGCGTCCCGCTGCTCACGATTTCCGGCACGTCGCGGCTGAGCACCATGGGTGTGCCGCAGTTCTTCCGCTTCTTTCCGAGCGACGCCACGGTGAAGGTGGCCCATGCGCGCTACGTGGTGGAGAAGCTCGGCGCCAAGCGGCCGGCGGTGATCTATCAGAGCACGGCCTACGGTCAGTCCGGCCGCGAGCAGCTGGCGAAAACCTTCACCGAACTCGGCGCGCCGCCGGTGCTAGAGGAGAGCATCGCGCCCACGGTCAATGACCTGTCACCGGCCTTGTTGCGGGCCAAGGCCGCCAATCCGGATGTGCTCGTCCTGCACCTTCATGCCGCCTCGACGGTGCTGGCCGTGCGGCAGGCCCGCCAGCTGCTGCCCGGCGTGCCGATCGTCGCGGGCTCGGCCATGCACCAGCCGGCGACGGCGGCGCTGCTCGAGCCTGCCGAGCTCAAAGGGGTATGTGCCGAGACCGCTGCGTCGCCGGTTTCCGGCACCAGCCCGCCGATGCGCGACTTCCTCGCTGCGTACCGGACCGCCTACGGCAGCGATCCGGATGCCTTCGCCGCGGCCCAGTTCGATGCCGTCCACATGCTCGGACACATCCTGGGCGAGATCGCGCGGGCCGGTCAGCCGGCCACGCCGGCGGCGGTCCAGGCGCGGCTGGCCAGCGAGGAATGGAAGGGCGTGGTCACGACCTACAAGTCGGACGGCCAGGGCAACATGGCCCATGAGGCCGAGATCGTCTGCTTCGACGGCACCAGCCGCGTGCCGGCCGTGGCGGCGCGCTACAGCCTGAAGTGACTGCAACTTTCCGGCGAGTCTTCACAAAAGTGCGATACCTGACATTTTGAAGGCAACGCATCGGCAGGCCAGGCGTTGCTCGGCCATGAGCGTCGCAGTTCGTGTGATAGTTGCCGCAATGGTTGTCCTCGCGAATCCAGTATCGGGAGCGGACGCCCGCGATTTGCGCCTGGCCGATGCTCTTCCGTCGGGGTCGTCGACGGTCGAAGCCGCCGAGTACATGAACAGGGTCATTCGCGAGCGCACCGACGGCCGACAGAACATCGAGGTCGGTCACGCCGATCGGGACAGCGAGAACTTCACGATCGCCTCCGTCCGCAACGGCATGCTCGACATGGCACGGATCAACCTGTCGGGCCTCAACTCGCTGGTGGCGGCCACGATCGTGCCCACCCTGCCCTATCTCTTCAAATCGACCGGGCAGATGCGCCGCGTCCTCGACGGACCGATCGGCGAGGAGATTCTCGGCAGCCTGTCGGGCGCCGGCCTGGTCGGCCTGTGCTTCGTCGATCTGGGCGAGCATTCGTTCTACAGCAGGACAAAGCCAATCCGCCGGCCGGACGACCTGCGCGGCCTCATGGTGCGCGTGCAGCCGGCCAGCGCCTCGGTCGCGATCGTGCGCGCGCTCGGGGCGACGCCGGTGGCGATACCGTTCGACCGCATCCCCGCCGCCCTGAGGTCGGGCGCTGTCGATGCCGTCGACGACAATTGGACAAGCTACGTCAGTGCCGGCCATTTCCGATTCGCCAGGCACTACGCGCTCACCAGGCATTCAATGGCGCCGGGCGTGATGGTGGTCTCCAAGATCGTCTGGGAGCAGCTTCCGTCGACCGACCGGGCCATCATCCGCACCGCCGCCCGCGAGGCGGTCGCGCGCATGCGCACGGGCTTCGAGGCCGCAGAGCTCCGGGCCCGTCGCCAGGCCGAGCAGGACGGCGTCGACGTGATCGACACCGTCGACCGCAAGCCCTTCGCCGACGCCCTCGTGCCGCTCTATCCCGCGCTGCTTGGCGATCCGAAGCTGCAGGACATGGTGAAGCGGATCAGGGCCGACGACGAGGTCGCCGAGAAGCCTTGAGGGCCGATTGCCCGCCTCCGCCCTCGGGGCCAAAGTGGCCGTCTTGTTGAACTGATGAAATGACGACCACCACCACTGCCCGTCCCCCGAGCGAGACGACCAAGCGGCTGCTGCCATGGCTGGTGGCGGTCGCCTTCTTCATGCAGTCGCTCGACACGACCATCCTCAACACCGCGGTGCCGGTGATCGCCCAGGCGATGGACGTCACGCCGCTCAACATGAAGTCGGTGCTGGCGAGCTATACACTCAGCCTCGCGGTCTTCATCCCGATCAGCGGCTGGATGGCCGACCGGTTCGGCACGCGACGCGTCTTTGCCTCGGCGATCGGCTTGTTCACCCTGGGCTCGCTGCTGTGCGGGCTGTCGGCCAACATCAACATACTGGTCGCCTGCCGCGTCCTGCAGGGCATGGGCGGCGCCATGATGGTGCCCGTCGGGCGCATGACGATGGTGCGCACCTTCCCCAAGTCCGAACTGATCCGCGCCATGAGCTTCGTGTCGATCCCGAGCCTGGTCGGCCCGATGCTCGGTCCGGTGATCGGCGGCCTGATCGTCCACTACCTCCACTGGAGCGTGGTCTTCTTCGTCAACATTCCGGTCGGGCTGGCCGGCCTGTTCCTCGTCTGGCGATTCCTGCCCGACTATCGCGAGGCCAAGACCCATCCGCTCGACATTCTCGGCCTGATCCTGTTCGGCTCGGGGATAGCGCTGATGTCCTACGTGCTTGAGGTGTTCGGCGAGAACAGCCTGGGCGACCTCGAGATCCTGGGGCTGCTCGCCCTGTCGGCCTTACTGCTGACGGGCTACGGCATCAACGCCCTGCACAATCGCCATCCGCTGCTGCTGCTCGGCCTCTTCCACCTGCGCACCTTTCGCGCTTCGGTGGTCGGCAGTTTCTTCAGCCGGCTCGGGCTGGGCGGCATCCCTTTCCTGTTTCCGTTGCTCTACCAGATCGGACTCGGGTATTCGGCGATCCAGTCGGGCCTGCTGGTGATGCCGCAGGCGATGGCCGCGATGGGATTGAAGGTCATTGTCCCGCGAATCCTGGCGCGCTTCGGCTATCGCACCGTGCTGGTCGGCAACACCCTGATCCTCGGCGTTCTGATCATGCTGTTCGCCACCATCGACGTCGGCACGCCGGCCTGGCGCATCGCCTTGCAGGCCTTCATCCTGGGCTTCTTCACGTCCACGCAATACACCAGCATGAACACGCTTGTGTACGCCGACGTCACGGCGCAGCAGACCAGTGCCGCCAGCACCATCGCCAGCACCGGCCAGCAGATGTCGATCAGCTTCGGTGTGGCGTCGGCCTCGCTGATCGCGGCCATGTTCGTGCCGGGGAGCATGCGTTCCGATCCGCAGGCGTTGATCCACGGCGTGCATCAGGCCTTCATCGTGCTCGGCCTCATGACGATGGCCTCTTGCGTCATTTTCCTGACCCTGCGCAGGGATGACGGCGGCGCGGTCAGCCGGCACAAGCCTACAGCAGGCTAGCCCCGACATTGATCATCAGCGCCAGGATCGCGGTATTGAAGGCAAAGGCGATCACGCCGTGGATCAAGGTGACGCGCCGCATGGCAGGCGACACGGTGTTGACGTCGGCCGTCTGGCACGCGCAGCCGATCACGAACGAGTAATACAGGAAGTCGCGATAGTCCGGCGGACGGTCGCCGGGAAACTCGAGCCCGCTCTGCGCCCCCGGCTTGTGTCGGTGATAGTAGAGATTGGCGTAGTGCATGGTGAAGATGACATGGGTGAAGGCCCATGACAGGACCACCGTGGCGCCCGTCACCACCAGGCTGATCACCATCGGCGCGTGGCCCGACTTGATGGCGGCGAGTTCGGCAAAGATCGCGACGAAGCTCGCCGCGGAACTCGCCACGACGAGCGTCACGATCACCCAGTCGCTCTCGTCGTAGAGCGCGGCGCGGGCGTGGCAGGTCTCGACCGACGAGCGATTGATCATCCACAGCGCCGCGCCGACATAGATCGCCGACGTCAGGTCCCAGGCCAACAGGAAGCGCGTGGCCACCCGAAAGGACGGTGGGAGCACAGCCAGCAACACAAGACCACTGGCGATCGAGAAGATCAGGCGCCGGCGCGCCACCAGGATGCGGGCGATTCGGGTCTCGGGCCGCAATGCCATCGATTTTTCCTTGGTATCCTGAAGAAACTAACTCGTAGAAGGGCCCGGTCGATGCCGATTCACATTGCCGGTCCTGTGGATGAACGCTAAACACACGGCCGTCATTTTGTCGCAAGCGGCGCGGGGGAAACAGCAGCATGGCGACGAAGAAGAAGGCGGCTGCGTCGAGTTCACAGCTTGGTGCAAAATCGGTCGGTAACATGTTGAATGGAAAGGCCGTATCGGCCCGGTCCACTGGTACTCCAGAAGCGCGCGAGACGGCACGTCTGCTGCTCGAGATCGAGGCCATCCACTGCCGGCCGGACAATCCCTACATTTTCACCTCGGGCCGGGCGAGCCCGGTCTACATCGATTGCCGCAAGATTATTTCTTACCCCGAGGCGCGCGCCAGGATCATGAGCCACGCCCTCAAGTCGATCGAAAAGCAGATCGGCTGGAACAAGATCGACGTGGTGGCGGGCGGCGAGACCGCCGGCATCCCGTTCGCCGCCTTCCTCGCCGCCCTGGCTAAGAAACCCATGGTCTATGTCCGAAAGCAGCCCAAGGGCTTCGGCCGGATGGCCCAGATCGAGGGCGACCTCAAGCCCGGCAAGCGGGTGCTGCTGGTCGAGGATCTCGCCACCGATGGCGGCAGCAAGCTGGTGTTCATCGATGCGCTCAAGAAGGCCGAGGCCAAGGTCACCGACTGCTTCGTGATCTTCCACTACGGCATCTTCCCGCAGAGCGTCGAAACGCTGGCGCTCGCCGGCGTGAAGCTGCATTCGCTCGCTACCTGGTGGGACGTGCTGGAAGCGGCTCAGAAGCACAAGTTCTTCGACGAGAAAGGCCTGACCGAGACCCGTGCCTTCCTCGAAGCGCCCGAGCAATGGTCGGCGAACCATGGCGGCCGTCCGCCGGCACCGCGCTCGATGCTGGGTCGGTAGTTTCTCCGCGGTAACCGTTAAAATAACGGGAAAATAACGGGACCCCGGTACCCCGTGCCCACGGGCGTGGGGTGGTTTCTCCGCGGTAACGTTTAAAATAATGGAAGAATAATGGGGGCTCCTCGCACCCTCGGCCTCGCTGCAACGGTGAACGGTCGGCATGGTTGGCGATTATACGATATATGTAGTATATCGGCAAGAAATATATACGGCGACAGTTCACCCCGGCACCGGCTTCCTGACCGCGGCAAAGCGGGCGCGGCGCTCGTCGCCGAGCCGCAGCAGACGCTCGCGCTCCGCCGGATCGATCCGGCCGTAGCGAAGGCGCCAGCCGGGATCGTCCCGCCAGCTGACCGCCGCGCGCACCGTGGTGCGAGGACCGGCCGCCGTCTCGAGCGTGTGCAGGGCGAGCCGCACCACGTCGCGTTGCATGCCGCGGTCCCATGGCCGTCCCACGGGGTTGCCGAGCGGCAGGTCGGTGAACACGAAGCGCGGCACGCCGCAATGCTCGACAATGTCGAGCGCCGACCCGACGATGACCGTGGGCAATCCGCTGGCTTCCAGATATCGGGCGACCAGACTCACGGTCTGGTGACAGACGGGTCAAAGCGGCACGAGGATCGCGGCCTGCGCGCCGTCGTCGCGCAGTCGCGCCAGGACCTCGGGCGCGTCCTCCGTCATCGTCTTGCGATGGCTGTATTCGGTCGGCACGCCATGAAAGCGCGGCACGAGCCGCATCAGCTCCGCCGCCGCCTCGATGGGCAGGAAGGAGGCGCGGTCGTCGGTGTGCGTCGTCTCCCGGTCCCACGCCACGTCCGTGGCGAGCCTGTGCGGGGGCGGATCGATGGCGCCCGACCAGACGTGGCGCAGCCCCTTCTCGTCCCGCGGATAGCCGCCCGGCGGGCCCGCCGTCGTCACCAGTCCGATCCGCATCTCGGCGAGCGGCCCGGGGAGAGGCGCGAACGGCACCTCGGCAAAATGGGCCCAGACGTAGTCGTTGTCGTAGCCCAGCGCCCGATAGTAGAGACGCGTCCGCTCCATGTAGCCGATCGGCGAGTCGCCTTCCGTCATGCGCCGCAGGATACGCCGCCGACGGTTGCCTTGCCATGGCGTCGATGCGACGGTGCAATCGCAATGATCCGCCGCACGCTGGCGCTCGCCGCCGCCCTCGCCGCAACCTTCGCGGCCCTGGCCTTTCCGGCCGTCGCCAAGGACGAGTTGGTCCTCGGCATGAACAGCGCGCCCGGCACGATGAATCCGATGATCAATGCGATGCTGGCCAAGTCGCTGATCCTCAACATGACCGAGCGCCCGCTGACGGCCTACGACGCGGCCTGGAAGCTGGGCTGCATGGCCTGCACCGTCCTGCCGACGGTGGAGAACGGCCGCGCGCGCATCGTCGACCTGCCGCCCGACGACAAGGGGGCCATCAAGAAGGGCATGGCGATCGACATCGAGATCAAGCCCTACGTGTGGGCCGACGGCACGCCGCTGACAGCGCTTGATTTCGAGTTCACCGTCGAGGTCGGCAAGCACCCGAAATCCGGCGTGTCGTCGACCGAGGAATATCGTCGGATCGCCAGGTTCGACATCAAGGACGACCGGCACTTCACCCTGACGATGGACAGGGTGACGTTCGACTACAACAACCTCGACCTGGTGCCGCTGCCGGTCCGCATCGAAAAGCCGATCTTCGACGCCGACCCCGCCGAGTACCGGAACAAGACGGCCTACGACACCGATCCCACCAATCCCGGCCTCGCGTTCGGCCCCTACCGCATCGTCGAGCTGGTGCGGGGCAGCCGCATCGTGCTCGAGCCGAACCCGCACTGGGCCGGCGGCAAGCCGCCGTTCAAGCGGCTGGTGATCAAGTTCTTCGAGAATTCCTCGGCGCTGGAGGCGAACCTCCTGTCCGGCAACGTCGACTACATCTTGGGCGAAACCGGCCTCTCGCTCGATCAGGCGCTGGCCTTCGAGAAACGCCACAAGGACAAGTACAGCGTCGTCTACCGGCCGTCGCTGATCTACGCCCACATCGACGTCAAGCTCGACAATCCGCTGCTCGCCGACCGGCGCGTGCGCCAGGCCCTTCTGATGGCGATCGACCGCAAGACGATCTCCGACAAGCTGTTCGACGGCAAGCAGCCGATCGCCGACGGCGAGGTCAATCCGCTCGATCCCATGTACAGCCCGGCGGCCCGGCACTATGCGTTCGATCCGGCCATGGCGAAGAAGCTGCTCGAAGAGGCGGGGTACTCCGACATCAAGAACGGCGTGCGCCAGAACGCCAAGGGAGATCGTCTGTCCATGGAGCTGGCCTTCGCCAGCGGCAACCGCACGCTCGAGCAGGTCGCGCAGGTCATCCAGAGCCAGCTGAAACAGGCCGGCATCGAACTTCGCCTCAAGGCGGCACCGGCACGCATCTACTTCGATGCCCTGACCAGGCGCGACTTCGACGCCCTTGCCATGTACTCCTGGGTGTCGCGGCCGCAGAACGTGCCGCGGACGACGCTCCATTCCAAGGAAATCCCGACCGCCGACAACGGCTGGAGCGGCCAGAACTATCCCGGCTACGCCAATCCGGAGATGGACAAGGCCATCGATGCGGCCGAACGCGAGCTCGACATCGACAAGCGCCGGACCTACTTCGCCGATATCCAGCGCCTCTACGCCGACGATCTGCCGGTGTTGCCGATGTATTTCCGGGTCGATTCGTTCGTCATTCCCAAACCGCTGAAGGGAGTGGAACCGACCGGCCACCTCAACAGCTCGACTCTGTGGATCGAGCAGTGGCGCTGGGAGGAATAGGTGGCGATCGCGAAGTCTGCACTCGATGGCAAGGTGGTCCGGCTCGAGCCGCTGGAAGAGCGCCATCGCGAACGGGTGCGGCCGGCGGCACAGCATCCTGAGATCTTCACCGTCACGACGTCGGCCTATGGGCCTCTCTACGATCCCTATATCGACAATGCCCTCCGGCGCAGCGACGGCGTGCACGACCTCGCCTTCGCCGTTTTCCACAAGCCGACCGGGCGGTACGTCGGCATGACGCGCTACCTCAACATCGAGGAAGCACACGGGAAGCTCGAAATCGGCTCGACCTGGTACGAACCTTCGGTCTGGGCGAGCCCGGTCAATCCCGAATGCAAGCTGCTGCTGATGGCGCATGCCTTCGAGGGGCTGAAATTCAATCGCGTGGAATACAAGACCGATGTCCGCAATGCGCGCAGCCGAGCCGCCATCCTGAAGCTCGGCGCCAGCCAGGAAGGCATCTTCCGCAAGCACATGATCGTGGCCGACGGCCGCGTGCGGGACTCGGTCTTCTTCTCGGTGACCGACGACGACTGGCCGGCGGTGAAAGCCGGCCTGGAGAAGAGGCTGCAGGCGTCGTGAAAGCGTCATGACCCGCTATCTCGCTGCCCGCGCGGTCGAGATCGCGGTCACCCTCATCCTCATGAGCTTCGTCGTCTACCTGCTGATCGGGCTGATGCCGGGCGACCCGATCGACCTGATGATCTCGGGCGATCCCAAGATGACCAGCGCCGACGCGGCGCGCCTGCGCGCGCTCTACGGCATCGACAAGCCGCTGCTCGAACGCTACGCCGCCTGGGGGCGGCAGGCGCTGCAAGGCAACTTCGGCTATTCGCGCTCGTTCGGCCAGCCGGTGCTCGAGCTGCTGGGCGCGCGGATGGTGAACACGCTCGAGCTTGCAGGCCTCGCCTTCGTGCTGTCGATCGCCATCGCGCTGCCGCTCGGCATCTGGGCGGCTTCCCGGCCACGCAGCCGCACCGACTACCTGATCAACCTCTTCTGTTTCGCCGGCATCTCGACGCCGCCCTTCTGGCTCGCCCTGCTGCTGATTGCGCTGTTTGCCGTCACCCTGGGCTGGCTGCCGGCCGGCGGCATGGCGGACCTCCGGCCCGACGCCCCATGGCAGACGATCGTGATGCAGAAGCTGCGTTTCGCCATCCTGCCGGTGATGACGTTGACCCTGCTGCAACTCGGCTCCTACACGCGCTTCATGCGCGGCGCCATGATCGAGACCTTGCGCCAGGACTTCATCCGCACCGCACGCGCCAAGGGCGTCGGCGAGCACGGCGTTCTCCTGGGCCATGCCTTCGTCAATGCGCTCGCGCCGATGCTGACGGTGCTGGGCCTCTCCTTCGGCGGCCTGTTCTCGGGCGCGCTGATCACCGAGATCATGTTCGCCTGGCCGGGCATGGGAAAGGCGATCTACAACGCCATTCTGGAGAACGACTACAACCTCGCCCTGATCGGCCTGTTGATTGCGACCTTCGCCACCATCGTCGGCAACCTGCTGGCCGACCTCGCCCTGGTCGCCATCGATCCCCGCGTCTCGATCGCCGAGGCGGCGGAATGACCGCCGTGGCGGCAAGCCCGGCCCGCCTGATCTGGCGGCGGCTGCTGCGCCATCGCCTGGCGCAGATCTCCCTGGTCTTCATCGCCGTGCTGCTGGTGATGTCGCTCGCCGCGCCCTGGATCGCCAGCCTGCGCGGCGTCGATCCCGCCACCACCGACCTCCTGCGCCGCCTCGAGCCGCCCTCGGCGCAGAATTGGCTCGGCACCGACGATCTCGGCCGTGACCTCTTCCAGCGCCTGCTCGATGGCGGACGCGTGTCGCTGCTGGTGGGCTTTGCCGGCGCCATCGTGTCGGCCGTGCTGGGGGCGGTCATCGGCGTGGTGTCGGGCTACACCGGCGGCCGCCTCGACGGCGTCATGATGCGCGTGACCGACGGCGTCATTGCGCTGCCGCTGCTGCCGCTCCTGATCGTGCTGGCCGCGATCGATCCCAAGAAGATCGGCATCCCGGCCGAAATCGCCCAGTCCGAGACCTTCTCTCTCTACCGCATCGTGGTGATCGTCGGGCTGACCGGCTGGACCACGGTGGCCCGGCTGGTACGGGCGGAGACCCTGTCCCTGAAGCAGCGCGACTTCGCCCGGGCCGCACGGGCGTTGGGCGCGCGGCCGGCGCGCATCATGTTCCGCCACATCCTGCCCAACGCCGCGGGCTCGCTGGTGGTCGCAACCACCATGTCGATCGGCAGCCTGATCCTGCTCGAATCGACGCTGTCCTTCCTCGGCCTCGGTACCCAGCCGCCGGCGGCGAGCTGGGGCAACATGCTGACCGGCGCCCAGGAACTGCTGCAGGACGCACCGATGCAGGCCGTGTGGCCCGGCCTGATGATCCTTCTCACCGTGATCGCGTTCAATTTCCTGGGTGATGGCCTGCAGGACGCGCTCGATCCTCGCAGCGAGCGGCGCACTTGAGCTACGCCTTCCAGTTCCGCGACGTCTTCGCCGCATGGGAGTTCCTTCTCGAGGGGCTGGTGCTGACGCTCGAGCTGTCGGTGGTGACGATGATCGCCGGCCTGATCATCGGCGTGGCGGGCGCAGCGGCGCGCGTCTATGGCCCCGCCTGGCTCCGCACCATCGTCGCGGTGTATGTCGAGGCAATTCGCAACACCCCGCTGATCGTTCAGCTCTTCCTGATCTTCTTCGGCCTGCCCAGCGCCGGCCTCAAGTTCGACGCCGAGACCGCGGCCTTCATCGCGCTGTCGATCAATCTCGGCGCCTACTCGATCGAGATCGTGCGCGCGGGCCTCGAAGCCATCCCCAGGAGCCAGATCGAGGCCGGCCAGTCGCTCGGGCTCTCGCCCGCCCAGATCTTCCGCTATGTCGTGATCTTCCCGGCGCTCAGGCTGATGTACCCCGCGCTCGCCAGCCAGTTCGTGCTGCTGATGCTCGCGACCTCGGTGGTGTCGCAGATCTCGGCAACCGACCTCTTCCACATGGCCTCGATCATCCAGTCGCGGACCTTCCGCGACTTCGAGGTCTACGTCGTGGTGGCCGCGGCCTACCTCGCGCTGGCCCTGCTCTTCCGCCTGCTGTTCGCCGGGCTCTACCAGCTTGTGTTCGCCCGCCGATGATCCGAGAGTTCACCTTCACCGACGTGCTCTACCTGATCGCCGCCATGCGCTGGACCCTGGCGCTGACGGCGATCGCCTTTGCCGGGGGTGGCCTGGTCGGCCTCGTGATCGCGCTCTGCCGCATCTCGGCCTTCGCGCCGTTGCGCTGGCTGGGCGCGATCTATGTCCATGCCGTGCAGGGCACGCCGCTGCTGGCCTGGCTGTTCGTGTTCTTCTTCGGCCTTTCCATCGTCGGCGTCGAAGTCTCGCCCTGGATTGCCGCCGCCGCCGCCTACTCGATCTATGCCGGCGCCTTCCTGGGCGAGATCTGGCGCGGCTCCCTGCAGGCGATTCCGAAGACACAGTGGGAAGCCGGCGCCTCGCTCGGTCTCTCGATGGCCGCGCAACTGCGCTACATCATCGTGCCGCAGGCCACGCGGCTCGCTATCCCGCCGACCGTCGGCTTCCTCGTGCAATTGATCAAGAACACCTCGCTCGCCGCGGTGATCGGCTTCATCGAGCTCACCCGCGAAGGCCAGCTCACCACCGCCACGACCTTTCGACCCTTCACCGTCTACCTCACCGTAGCGGCGCTCTACTTCGCGCTCTGCTTTCCGCTGACGCAAGTGAGCCGCCGGCTTGAGCGGAGGCTCCATGTCGCTCGTTGAACTCACCGACGTCGTCAAACGCTACGGCAGCAATACCGTGCTGGACGGCGTGTCGCTCACCGTCGAGCCCGGCGAGATCATCGCCATCATCGGCCGCTCGGGCTCTGGCAAGAGCACCCTGTTGCGCTGCGTCAACGGACTCGAGCCGATCCAGGGCGGCCGCGTGCGCTTCGAAGGCACCGTGGTGAACGACCCGGCGACCGACCTGCGCAAACTGCGCCAGCATGTCGGCATCGTGTTCCAGAGCTTCAACCTCTTCCCGCATCTCAGCGTCGAGAAGAACATCACGCTCGCACCCAAGGTGGTGAAGGGCGTGGCGGTCCGGGACGCCCGCGCGCTCGCCGAAGCGGTGCTGCGCAAGGTCGGGCTCGCCGACAAGATCGACGCCTATCCGGACCAGCTCTCCGGCGGCCAGCAGCAGCGCGTCGCCATTGCCCGCTCCCTCGCCATGTCGCCCACCCTGATGCTGTTCGACGAGATCACTTCGGCGCTCGACCCCGAGCTGGTCGGCGAGGTCCTGAAGGTGCTGGAGGAGATGGCGGCGGAGGGCATGACCATGATGCTGGTGACGCACGAGATCGGTTTTGCCCGGCGCGTTGCGGACCGCGTGGTGTTCATGCACCGGGGCAAGATCTGGGAGCAGGGTCCGGCCGCGCAGACCCTGGGCAAGCCGACCACGCCCGAGCTGGAGACCTTTCTGAGCGCCGTCCTGCATTGAAGTCGGTGGCGAGCAGCACTCGTGAATGCCCTTGAGCCGCGGCGGGCGCGCTCCTACTCTCGAAGCCCATGGATCAATCCGGCATTCTCGATCGTGCAATTACCGGCCGCGCCGCCTGGACGCGCTCCGACATCGTCGAGGACGACTATCGCGTCACCTTGCCGAAGGCCGCGCAAGACGAGTTGATCGCGGCCGCGCGCACATTGCGCCAGCAGCCCGTCCCCCTGTTGGCCCTCCGGCCGGACAGCTTCGAGCTGGCGGCCTGCCGGGCGGCCATGGAAGAGGTGCGTCGCATCCTGACCGACGGCGTGCGCTTTGCGTTGCTGTCACGGCTGCCGATGGACGAGCTCTCGCTCGAAGAGGCCAAGGCGCTGTACTGGATGCTGTCCTCGATGCTGGCCCGACCGGTGGCGCAGAAACTGGACGGCACCATCATCTACGACGTTCACGACACCGGCCAGAAGGCACTTCCGGGCAGCGGCATCAGGCCCGACAAGACCAACATCGACCTGCAGTTCCACAACGACAACGCCTACAACGCCACCATGCCGGTCTATGTCGGCCTGCTCTGCGTGCGGCCGTCGATGGCGGGCGGCATGAGCCGGGTCATGAGCTTCTACACGGCGCACAATGCGCTGCGCGCGCGTCATGCCGACGTGCTGCCGAGGCTCTACCACCCGTTCTGGTTCGACCGGCAGCGCGAGTTCCACCCCGGCGAGACATCGACCTTTTCCGCCCCGCTGTTCGTGCGCGACGGCGAGCGGTTGTCGGCGCGGCTGTCGCTGCACCAGATCCGCGGCGGCTACGCCCTGCGCGGCGGTACCATGGACAACGAGACGACGGCGGCCGTCGAAGCCATCGCGGACGTCTTCGCCGATCCGGCGCTGCAGTTCGATTTCTATCTCAAGGCCGGCGACATGCAGTTCGTCGCCAACCGCGAGATCGGCCACAGCCGCACCGAGTTCCACGACCACGACGAGGCCGAGCGCCGGCGCCTGCTGATCCGCCTCTGGCTGCGCAACGAGGGCGCGCAGGGGTACATGGGCTAGTTGGGACCGCAGTCTCCAGGTTTGCTGATAGTCCGTTTGGCGCTTTCTGGTCCCCCTCTCCTGGCCTCTCCCCCTAACGGGGGAGAGGAACTTGAGATGACGGGGAGGAGATCAGGTCAGTCCGCCGCCGCGGACTTCTCGTCCGGGATCCAGCTGCGTTTCTCGCCGGCATAGATTGCACCCGGATTGCCGCGCACGGTGGTGCGCCACATCATGCGCTGCTCCGTTTCGGCGTCGTACCAGGTCGCCGTGTGAATCAGGCAGCGATTGTCCCAGACCAGCACATCGCCTTGCGTCCATTCGTGCACGTAGACGAACTCGGGCCGGGTGTAGTGGATCATCAGCTGGTCGAGCAGCCTCGCTCCTTCGCCGTGCGGGCCGGGCTCCAGCCCGACGAACGGCCCGTCGAACCAGTCCATCTGGCCACGCTCGCAAAGATATAGCGCCTTGCGACCGGTCACCGGATGGACGCGCACCACCGGCTGGCGCTGAGACCGCTGGTGCGGCAGCACCGGCGGCGGGGTCTTGCCAGCCTCGGCGTCGCCCCGGCCGCGACCCGAGCCGGGCTGCGCATGCAGCCCCTCCAGCGTCTCGACCCTGGCCTTGAGATCGGCCGGCAGCGCCTCGTACGCGAGATGGCCCGACGCGAAGATCGTCTGGCCGCGCTCCCGGGCGACCGGCGTCACGGCGTAGAACAGCGAGATGTCCGGCGGCGGCCGCCGATAGCTCTGGTCGGTGTGCCAGCCGTTGCGGTGCGGATACTGCACCGGCAGCCTGCCGTCCGCCGTGAGCGGCGGATCGGGCCGCTTGGGCGGCGGGCGGGCGCCCGCCACCATGTTGGTGACCATGAAGATCTCGGGCACCGTCTCGTGCGCCATCGTCACGCGCGTCAGCAAGGTGCGGTAGTCCTCGACTTCCGGCCCGAACAGGTAGCTGAGCTTCACCAGCAGCTCGGGCCGTGCCGTGATTGCGTCCAGGCCCGGCAGCAGCAGCAGCCCGCCGGCGTCGGCCAGCGCCGCCGGAAGTCCATCCGGCAATTCCTCGGCGATCGGTTTCGCCAGCCGCAGCGTCGCGCCGAAGGCAGCGCCGGGCAGTGGCTTGGAGACGTCAACGGGTGCAGTCATTGCTTCCTCTCTGCCCCATGGTAATTCAAAATCAATGCCGGTTCGGGGGAAATGGGAGGGAATTCGACATGAAACGCCTGCTGATCGGCCTGCTGGCCGTTGCTGCGGCCGCCTTCACGGCAAACGCGGCCCAGGCCGATGCCTTCGAGGACATCGTGAAGAAGGGCGTCGTGCGCATCGCCACCCCCCTCGACGTGCCGCCGTTCGGCTCTCAGAACGCCCAGCGTGAGCCCGAGGGCTTCGACGTGGAGCTTGCCGGGATGGTCGCCAAGGCGCTGGGAGCCAAGCTCGAGATGCAGCAGGTCACCGGCGCCAACCGCATTCCCTTCCTGCTGACCAACAAGGTCGACATCGTGATCTCGGTGATGGGACTGACGCCCGAGCGCGCCAAGCAGATCATGTTCACCTCGCCCTATGCCGACACCCAGCTCGCGGTGTTCGGTCCCAAGAGCGCCAATGTGAAATCGGCCGCCGAGATCGGCAGCCTCAAGGTTGCAGCGGCCAAGGGCACGACCCAGGAGCTGGCGCTGTCGGCCATGGCGCCCAAGGCCACCATCATGCGCACCGAGGACGATGCCACGGCCGCCGCGGCCTATGTCTCGGGCCAGGCCGAGCTGTTCGCCACCAACAGCCTGATCATTCCGGATCTGCAGAAGCGCAATCCCAGCAAGGAGTTCGAGCTCAAGTTCACCATCCGCCGCAGCCCGGCCCACATGGGCGTGCGCATGGGCGAGCACAACCTCGTGCGCTGGCTCGACAGTTTCATCTTCTTCAACATGATGAACGGCGAGATCGACCGGCTGCACAAGAAGTATCTCGGCATTCCTCTGGCTCCGCTGCCGTCGCTGTAGAGGAAAGAACCATGAGACGCATCGCAGGGGGTCTGCTGGCCCTGTCCGCCGCCGTGTCCGTCGTGGCCTTCATCGGAGCCGCGCTCTCGAATGAAGCACGGGCCGATGCCTTCGAGGACATCATCAAGAAGGGCGTGGTCCGCATCGCCACGCCGCTCGACGTGCCGCCGTTCGGCTCGCAGAACGAGAAGCGCGAGCCCGAGGGCTTCGACGTCGAGTTCGCCGGCATGATCGCCAAGGCACTCGGCACGAAACTCGAGATGCAGCAGATCACCGCCGGCAATCGCATCCCCTACCTGATCACCAACAAGGTCGACATCGTGATCTCTGTGATGGGGCTGACACCCGAGCGCGCCAGGCAGATCATGTTCACTTCGCCCTACGCCGATACGCAGCTTGCCGTCTACGGCCCCAAGGCGCTGGCGGTCTCCTCGGCCGACATGCTGGGCAACTACAAGATCGCAGCCACCAAGGGCTCGACGATGGAGATCGGCCTGTCGGCCATGAACCCCAAGGCGCAGATCATGCGCACCGAGGACGATGCCACGTCGGCGACGGCCTATGTCTCCGGTCAGACCGAGCTGTTCGCGACCAACTCGCTGCTGATTCCCGACTTGAAGAAGCGCAACCCGACGAAGGAGTTCGAGGTCAAGTTCACCATCCGGCGCAGCCCGGCGCATATGGGCGTGCGCATGGGCGAGCACAATCTGGTGCGCTGGCTCGACAGCTTCATCTTCTTCAACACGATGAACGGCGAGATCGACCGGCTGCACCAGAAGTACCTGGGCATACCGTTCGCCCCGCTGCCAACGCTGTGACGCTGGAGGCGTGCCACTCCAGTGGCGCGTTTTCCCACCATTGACACCGCATGATCGCGCCACTGGAGTGGCGCGCCCCCAGCAACGAGGACTGCATGTCTGAAATCGAGTGGTCGAGGCTGAAGGCCTCGGAGATCAAGGGACTGGCGGCGCGCAACGCCATCGTCATCGTGCCGATCGGCGCCACCGAGCAGCACGGCCCGCATCTGCCCAGCATGGTCGACTGGCGCTGCGTGCACGAGGTTTCCCATCGTGCCGCGCGGATCATGGTCGGCAAGGTGCCGACGGTGGTGGCGCCGACCATCCCCTACGGCATGTCCGAGCATCACATGTCGCTGAACGGCACGATCACGCTCGACTATGCCACCATGTTCGCGGTGATCCGCTGCGTGGTGAGCTCGACGATCCGCCACGGCTTCAAGCGCATCTTCGTGCTGAACGGCCACGGCGGCAACACAACGGCGCTGCAGAACATGATCGGCGAGCTCACCGTCGAGTACAAACTGCCGCTCGCCACCGGCACCTACTGGGACATCGCCGCCAAATCGATCGCCCGGCTGCTCGAGAAGCAGAAGGCCCTCCTGCATGCCTGCGAGGCGGAGACCTCGATGGTCATGGCGATGGCGCCCGAGCTCGTGAACCCGCAGGAGCTGTCGCAGATGCACGGCCCGTACATTCCGGGTCTCTCCGCCATTCCTACGGTCAACGAAGGCGTCTATCGCTGGCGCCAGCTCTCCAGCCGCTCGCCGATCGGAGTGATCGGCGATGCCGGCACCGCGAGCGCGGAGAAAGGCGAGAAATTGCTGGCGGCGATCTCCGCCGACGTCGCCGAGGCACTGACCAACGAGCGCCTGTGGAGTGAACCGATTTGAAGAACGATAGCAGCACCACCGACTTCTCGGCGATGAGCCGCCTGTCGGCCGACATCGATCTCGACGCCGACGGCAAGGCCACTGGCTTCGTCCGCGTGCCGCATTCGGTGCATCGCTCGGCCTATGGCTGGATTCCGATCCCGATCGTCCGCATCAGGAACGGCACGGGCCCCAGCGTGGTCATGCAGGCAGGAACACACGGCGACGAATGGGAAGGCCAGGTCGGGCTCGGCAATCTGATCCGGGCGCTCGAACCCCGGCACATCCAGGGCAAGCTGGTGATCCTGCCGTCGGCCAACTTCCCGGCGGCGATGGCCGGCCTCCGCACCTCGCCGATCGACGAGGGCAACCT
This sequence comes from uncultured Reyranella sp., assembly GCA_964533955.1. Taxonomy (GTDB): domain Bacteria; phylum Pseudomonadota; class Alphaproteobacteria; order Reyranellales; family Reyranellaceae; genus Reyranella. The sequence continues at coordinate 40,224 of CAZHQA010000009.1, forward strand.
CAATCGCCTGTTTCCCGGCGACCCCGACGGCACCATCACCGAGCAGATCGCCTACTGGATCGAGCACAATCTGCTGCCCGGGGCCGACTACAGCTTCGACTTCCATTCCGGCGGCAGCTCGCTCGCCTATATCCCGAGCGCGCTCGCGCCGCGCCATGGCGATCCGGCACGCATGGACAAGATCATCGGCATGCTGAGGGCCTTCGGCGCGCCGGTGAGCTACATCGCGGCGGCGCCGCAAGGCGGCGGCAGGACCTTCACGTCGGCATCCTATCGCCAGGGCGTGATCTCGATGGGAACCGAACTCGGCGGCGGCGGACTGGTCACGCCGCACTCCTTGAAGGTGGCCGAGGACGGCATGCGTCGCGTCCTGGCCCATATCGGCTTGCTGAAGGATTTTGCCGTGCCGCCGCCCTCACCCACCCGCCTGACCGAGATCGGCGGCGACGACTACTACGTCTATGCCTCCGACAGCGGCCTGTTCGAGCCGCTCGTCGACCTCGGCGCCGAGGTGTCGGCGGGCCAGCCGGCCGCGCGCATCCACTTCCACCATACGCCGTGGCGCGAACCCGAGACACTGGCCTTCAGGCGCGCCGGCCTCGTCCTCTGCAAGCGCGTGCCCGCGCGCTGTGAACGCGGCGACTGCCTGTTCCATCTGGCGACGGATACGACGGGGTAGAGCGACCCTCTCTGGACTAGCGGCAGGCCTTGCAGGAGCGCCGGGGCGCCATGCGCCGGCCGTCCTTGCGCGGACGACTGGTGGCGTGGCCGCAAACGCCGCAACCGTCGATCTCGAAATCGATCCAGTGCGTGGGCTCGCCGCAGGCCTCGCAGGGCAGCCCGCGCTGCGCGCCGATCGGGCCGAAGCCCGGCGCATGGCACTTGGGACACAGGCATTGAAGGCGCTTGGCCAGCTTGTAGCCCGCCGCACGGAGCACAAGCATGCGCAGCGGGTTCCTGTGCGCCCGCATGTCCGAATAGAGCACCGCCAGCCCATCTTCCGACCGCCTGGCCTCGCGGTCCATGGCGTCGATCACCTGCTCGATCGTGGCGAGATTCTTGATCGGCTGGCTCATGTCGCTGCTGCAGACCACGAACACGCCGAAGCGCGGAAAGCCCATTCCCTTCAGCGCCAGCAGGCGCTCGGGATCGCCGGCTTCGAAACGCTGCAGGCGCCAGGTCGTGCGGTGCGTCGGCAAAGTCTCGACATGGCGAATGCCGAGCTTGCGGTCGACGAAGGCCAGCAGCTCCACGCCGCTCGGGACCAGCGGCAGCCGCTCGATCGGGCCGTAGCTGCCTTCGCTCGCCAGCGCGCAGTCGACGTCGGGCATCGCCTCGAACACCATCTCGGCCTTGATCAGCGCGGTCTCGACCAGCGCGTCAGGCCGCGGCACCTCGCCGGAGAAGGTGCCAAGCGTGTCGGTATCGAGCGGCGGCACGACGATCTCGGCCGCCAGCACCCGCCGGAACGGGGGCGCCAGCGCCCGCTCCTTCTCGTGCATGGTGGCGAGGCCGATTCTCCGGTTCGCGTAAGGGTGAACCACGACTGCGCGCGAGATGGGTCGCTGCTACTCCGCGGCTTGCGGCACGGCCTGGCGGGCAAGCTGCTGCTCGACCAGCGTCGCCCAATATGACGCGCCGATCGGCAGGATCTCGTCGTTGAAGTCATAGCCCGGGTTGTGGACCATGCAGCTGCCTTCGCCGTCGCCGTTGCCGATCCAGATGTAGCAGCCGGGCCTCTTGAGCAGCATCCAGGCGAAGTCCTCGCTGCCCATGGCCGGGGTCGGATTGCGATTGACGTTCTCAAGGCCGACGAGGGCCGTTGCCGCGTGTGCGGCGAACTCCGTCTCCTGCGGCGTATTGACGGTCGCAGGATAGCGCCGCTCGTAGCGCCATTTGGTGACTTCCGCGCCGAAGCCTGCCGCGACATTGCGCGCGATCTTCTCGATCCGGCGCTCGATCATGTCCTGCACGGGCTTCTTGAAGGTGCGGACCGTGCCGCGCAGCGTGCACTCCTGGGGGATGACGTTCCAGGTGTCGCCGGCATGGATCTGCGTGGTCGAGACGACGGCGGTGTCCATCGGATCGAGGTTGCGCGCCACGATCGACTGCAGGGCCGTCACGATGTGCGCGCCGACCACGACCGGGTCCACGCCGTGATGCGGCATGGCGCCATGGGCACCGACGCCCTTCACCACGATCTCGAAGATGTCGTAGGCCGCCATCATCGGGCCGGGACGTACCGCGAACCTGCCGACCGGGATGCCCGGGATGTTGTGCATGCCGTAGACGCCCTCGACCGGGAACTTGTCGAACAGCCCCTCTTCCACCATCACGCGGCCGCCGCCCTCGTTCTCCTCGGCCGGCTGGAAGATGAAATAGACCGTCCCGTCGAAGTTCCGCGTCTCGGCGAGGTACTTGGCCGCGCCCAGCAGCATCACCGTGTGCCCGTCGTGCCCGCAGGCGTGCATTTTTCCGGGGATGGTCGACTTGTGCGCGAAATTGTTGGTCTCGTGCACGTCGAGAGCATCCATGTCGGCGCGCAGGCCGATGGCGCGGCTCGACGTGCCCGAGCGCAGCACACCCACGACGCCGGTCTTCGCCAGGCCACGATGGGTCTCGATTCCGAACTGTTTGAGCTTTTCGGCGACGACGTCGGCGGTCCGCACTTCCTCGAAAGCTGTCTCCGGATGGCTGTGTATGTCCTGCCGCCAGGCAGTCATGTCCTTGTGAAACGAGGCAATACGGTTGATCACCGGCATATGTAACGTCTCCAATACGGCTGCGGATCGTAAGGATGCCCCGTCATGCGTCAAGCTTGGCGATCATGCGATGGCGCACAGCATGTTGTCTGCAAGTTGTTCGACGCGCGTCAGCCCCCAACCTGGCCTAGATGCGGGCGGCGTAACTCCGCTCCTCGACCGACAGGCGCTTCTCTTCGATCGCATGACAGGCGACCTCGCCACCATCGATCGGCAGCGCCTTCGGCCGTTCGACCTTGCACCGTTCGTTTGCGTACGGGCAACGCGGGTGGAAGGAACAGCCGCCCGGCGGGTCGATCGGGCTCGGCACCTCGCCTCCGACCGGCGTGCGCTGGCGGCCCGTCATCTCGAGGTCGGGAATGGTGTCGAGCAGCATGCGCGTATAGGG
>CAZHQA010000010.1:0-5076 GCA_964533955.1 uncultured Reyranella sp.
AGAGCGACAACGTCAAGGTGAAGGTCCTCGACGTCGACGACGACAAGGAGCGCATCTCGCTCGGCATCAAGCAGCTGGCGAACGACCCGTTCGAGAAGGTCGGCACCGTCGCCAAGAAGGGCGACGTGGTCACCGTCATCGTGGCTGGCATCCAGGACAATGGCATCGACGTCACGGTGCAGGACGGCATTCCGGGCTTCATCCGCAAGTCCGAGCTGAGCCGCGACCGGTCCGAGCAGCGTCCCGACCGTTATGCGATCGGCGACAAGCTCGACGCCAAGATCACCAACATCGACCGTGCCTCGCGGCGGGTCGTGCTGTCGGTCAAGGCGCGCGAGCTCGACGAGGAGAAGAAGGCGATGGCCGACTTCGGCTCGTCCGACTCGGGTGCCAGCCTGGGCGACATCCTGGGTGCCGCGCTCAAGAAGCGGGCCGACGAGACGGATGAGAAATAGGGGTCACTTCGCGTGACCAGGGCGAAGGCCGGTCCGCAGGGACCGGCCTTTTTCTTTGGCTCCGCCGGCCCGAAAAATCCCCTCGGACGACCTCGAAGCGCCCTTTCGGGCGCTTTCCTTTTTGATTCAATGGCTTAGTTGAAGGGTGCGGCGTTTTGCTCTATTATGACTTATGACCAAGTCGGAGCTGATTGCCCGCCTGGCGGCCCGGAATCCTCATCTCTATCAAAGGGATGTCGAGCGGATCGTCGCCACGGTCTTTGACCAGATCTCCAAGGCGCTGGCGAGCGGTGATCGTGTCGAATTGCGAGGCTTCGGCGCTTTTTCGGTGAAGAAGCGCGAGCCGCGCACCGGCCGCAATCCGCGAACCGGTGAGCAGGTCTCCGTCGCCTCCAAGCGCGTGCCCTACTTCAAGACCGGCAAGGACCTGCGCGACCGGCTGAACAAGGAAGTCCAGCGCGCTCTCGGCAGCGGCGCTCCATCCGAATCGGCCGGCGACAAGGAGTAGCGCCGCTCGCCTGACCGCCTCGCGGCGTCTCGTCTCCGACCCACAATCGCAGCGCTTCAGGCACCGCGACCAGGCGGCATAATCCGTTCGGCTGAACGCGGGCGAACGGATTATGCTCCCCGGGATGAAGTTCCTGTCCCGCGCCTTGTTGTTGCTGTTCGTCCTGCTGGGCGCGCTGATTGCTGTAAGCAACCGCCAGACGGTGGAGCTGGCGCTGTGGCCGCTGCCCCAGGTGCTCGTGTTGCCTCTCTATATCCTGATCGTCGGACTGCTGCTTGCCGGAGTGCTTGCGGGTCTCGCGCTGGGCTGGTGGGCGGCTCGCCATCATCGCCGCCGCGCCCGCGAACGGGGCAGTGAGGCGGCGCGGCTCGATCGCGAGGTCACCCGGCTGCGCGAAAGCCTGACGGCCAACCAGGCTGGACCGGCTCCCGGCCAGCCTCAGTCAAGGGAACAGAAAGCGATCGAACGCCAGAGTGCCCTGGTCGCCCCCGAACCCTTCAAGTCATGAGGATCCTGTCGGCCGCCGAGGTCGATGCAGCTCTCGACGACCTGGCGCTGATCGACCGGCTCGAGGAATTGTTTCGCACTGGCTGTGAGATGCCGCCTCGGCATCACCACACCATCGCCCAGCCGGGCGGGCCGGGCTCTGCCGACGCCACGCTGCTGCTCATGCCAGCCTGGACGCGCGAGCGCTTGTCTCGAAATGGCGGGCGGATCGGGGTGAAGATCGTCACCGTCTTCCCAGACAACGGTCGAAAGTCGCTGCCCTCGATCTACGGCCAGTATCTCCTGCTCGATGGCAACACCGGTGCGCCTCTGGCGATGCTCGATGGCACCATGCTGACCAAGCGGCGCACGGCCTGCGCGTCCGGCCTCGCCTCACGATATCTCTCGCGCCGCGACTCCCGGCACCTGCTGATGATCGGCACGGGCGCCTTGGCGCCGGAGCTGATCCGCGTTCATTGCAAGGTCAGGCCACTGACGGAAGTCTCGATCTGGGGCCGCCGACCCGAAGCAGCGCAAAGACTTGCGGATGAACTCTCATCTTCCTTGCCAACAACGCTGGGGCGCGCCGTCACGGTAAGAGCGGTTGCCGATCGGCAACAGGCGGTGCGCTCGGCGGACATCGTGTCGTGTGCGACTCTGTCGAGGACACCGCTTGTCGAAGGTGCATGGCTCGGCGAGGGCCAGCATATCGATCTGGTCGGCGCATATACCCCTGAGATGCGCGAGAGCGACGATGATGCAGTGCGGCGTGCGCGGGTGCATGTCGATACGCGCGTCGGCGCAACGCGCGAAGCGGGCGACATCGTGCAGGCGATCAGGAGCGGCGCGATCATGGCGGAGAATATTGTTGCCGACCTGTTCGACCTGGCACGCGGCGAACGAGCCGGCCGGTCCGCGGACGATGACCGTAGCATCACGCTCTTCAAGTCGGTCGGCGCCGCACTGGAGGATCTCGCCGCCGCAGAACTTGCCGTGACGCGTTAGGTTGCAGGTCGGCACCGGGCTCGCGCTGCCCCTTCGTTGTGGACGAGTCAAGAGGGTCGGTTATTCTCCGCGCGAGCGATAGTTAATGTGACCGTTGTGCGAAGCGCTCAGTCGGTGTAGCCAAGAGTCCGAAGAGGCGGGGGGCGATGCGCAACGTCGCAAAGAAACTGCAAGAGCCGAAGGCTGCCGCGAGTTCGGCGCAACGGCCATACCGCATCGAAGATCAAGTCGGCTATCTGCTGCGTCGCGCGCACCAGCGAGCGAGTGCGATCTTCCAGGTCAGCATCGGCGATCCCAACATCACTCCGACCCAGTACTCGAGCATGGTGAAGCTCAACGAGTACACCGAGCTGTCGCAGAATCTTCTCGGCCGGCTTGTCGGCATGGACAAGGCGACGATGCAGGGCGTGGTGCGCCGCCTGAAGGAGCGCGGCCTCGTCGACTCGCGTCCCGATCCCGGCGACGCGCGGCGCACGTTGCTCAGCCTCACCACCGAAGGCCAGCGCATCGTCAACAAGCTCCTGCTCAATGGCCCCGCGGTGTCGCGCGAGACACTCAAGCCGTTGAACGTCGCCGAGCAGCGCCAGCTCCTCGAGCTGTTGTCGAAGATCGTCTGAACAAAGTTCGACGGGACTCCGAGCCCTGCCTCGCTTACACTTTGGCGAGATTGTACGTATACGAACGATATGGGTGATTACCTCCGCCCCAGCCGCCTGGACGAGGCACTCCAGGCGCTCGCCCGGCCCCGCACGGTGCTCGCCGGCGGGACCGATTTCTATCCTGCCCGGGTTGGCCGGGCGATCGACGAAGACGTTCTCGACATCACCGGCGTGGCCGCGTTGCGGGGAATTTCGGCGAACTCCGAGGGTTGGCGCCTCGGCGCCACGACGACGTGGAGCGAGCTTCTCGAGGCACCGTTGCCGGCGCTGTTCGACGGCCTGAAGCAGGCGGCCCGTGAAGTGGGTGGCCGGCAGATCCAGAATGCCGGCACGCTCGCGGGCAATCTGTGCAACGCCTCGCCCGCCGCCGATGGCGTGCCGCCTCTGCTGGCGCTCGATGCGGAGGTCGAGCTGGCGAGCCCGGCCGGCGTAAGACGACTGCCGCTTTCGTCCTTCATCATCGGCAATCGGCGCACCGCGCTGCAGGCCGGTGAGCTCCTGGTTGCCATTCATGTGCCGAAGTGCACGTGCGAGGCGCGCAGCGCCTTCCTCAAGCTCGGCGCCCGACGCTATCTGGTGATCTCGATCGCCATGATAGCCGGGACGCTCGAGATCGACCGCGGCCTGGTCGCCGCGGCGCGCGTCGCTGTCGGCGCCTGTTCGGCCGTGGCCCAGCGCCTGCCGCTCCTCGAAGCAGCCCTGGCCGGCGCGCCCTTCGACCGGCGGATCGCCGACCTCGTCGACATGGCGCACCTGGCGCCGCTTGCGCCGATCGACGATGTGCGCGGCAGCGCCGCCTATCGCCGGGATGTCGTCGTTACCCTGCTGCGGCGCCTGCTCGCGGGCCTGGCACCATGAAGGTTGCCTTCGTCCTGAACGGCCAGCCGGTGCACTGGACCGGTGCGCCGGTCACGCGGCTGGCGGCGGCCCTGCGGGACGATCTCAAGCTGACCGGTACCAAGGTCGGCTGCGACGCCGGAGATTGCGGCGCCTGCACCGTGCGGCTCGACGGCAGGCAAGTCTGTTCCTGCCTGGTCGCGATGGGCCAGGTCGCCGGCCGCAGTGTCGAGACCGTCGAGGGTCTCGCCAGCGGCGAGAACCCGGCCAACGACACCCTCGCCGACCTGCAGAAATCCTTCCTGGTCCACGGCGCGGCACAGTGCGGCATCTGTACGCCGGGCATGCTGATGGCTGCCCACGACCTGCTGGTGCGCAACAAGCGCCCCGGCCGAGCCGACGTCGAGCAAGCGCTGGGCGGCGTACTCTGTCGCTGCACGGGCTACGGCAAGATCGTCGAGGCCGTGATGGCGGCGACCCGGCCCGCTCCCCTGATCGCGCCTGCCGCGGGCGAGGCGGTTGGTGCGCGCCTGCCGCGCATCGACGGCACGGCAAAAGTGAACGGCAGCGACTGCTTCGGCGCGGACACGGTACCGGCCGATGCGCTGTGGATCCGCGTCGTGCGCTCGCCGCATGCCCGGGCACGCTTCACCCTGGGCGATCTCGGACCCTTGCGGGCCCGGCTCGCCGCCGTGCTGACGGCAGCCGACGTGCCCTTCAACGGCTTCGGCATCTATCCCGAAATCAAGGACCAGCCGGTGCTGGCCGATGGGCAGGTGCGCTACCGCGGCGAGGCTGTGGTGGCCCTGGTCGGTGATCGCGGCGCCGTGCTCTCGATCCGTGACGAGGAGGTGCCGATTGCCTGGACGCCGGAGCCGCCGCTGTTCGGCATTGACGCCGCCACGGCGACCGACGCCCCGCTGGTGCAGGCCGACAAGCCGAAGAACCTGCTGCTGGATGGCGGCGTCCGGCGCGGCAGCGTCGCCGAGGCCTTCGCAAGCTGCGCCGCCATCGCCGAGGGCACTTTCGAGACCAGCTTCGTCGAACATGCCTATATCGAGCCCGAAGCCGGCTGGGCGATTCGCGTGGGCGATCGGCTGGAGATCCATGCCTCGACCCAGACGCC
>CAZHQA010000010.1:5176-16333 GCA_964533955.1 uncultured Reyranella sp.
AAGTTTGGCTGCGACGGGGCAGGCAAGCTGCAGGCGTGCGATGTCACCGCGACCTTCGATACCGGGGCCTATGCCTCGTGGGGCCCGACTGTGGCCAATCGCGTGCCCGTGCATGCCACGGGTCCCTATGCAGTCGCCAACGTGCGCACCTGGGGCGAGGCTTTCTTCACCAATGGACCGCCGGCCGGTGCCTTTCGCGGCTTCGGCGTGCCGCAGGCTGCGATCGCCCACGAGGCCATGATGGACGAGCTGGCCGATCGGCTCGGTGTCGATCGCCTGGAGTTCCGCCATCGCAATGCGCTGCGTGCCGGCGACACCACGGCGAGCGGCCAGGTGCTCGCCCATTCGGCCGGCTTGGCGCAGTGCCTCGAGGCGCTACGGCCGTCCTGGAAGAAAGCGCACGATGACGTGGCGACGTTCAACGCCGAACAGCGCCGGGAGGGCAGGCCGCTTCGGCGCGGCGTCGGCGTCGGCTGCATGTGGTACGGCATCGGCAACACCTCGATGTCGAACCCGTCGCGCATGAAGGTCGGCCTGTCGCCCGCCGGCACGCTGACGCTGTACAATGGCGCGCTCGACATCGGCCAGGGTTCCAACACCATCATGGTGCAGATCGTGGCCGATGCGCTGGGGCTGCCGGCGTCGCAGTTCCGGCTGGTGTCGGGCGATACCGATCTCACCCTCGACGCCGGCAAGACCTCGGCGTCGCGCCAGACTTTCGTGTCGGGCAGGGCGGCCGAGCTCGCCGGCCGCGACCTGCGCCAGCAGATCCTGCGGCTCGCCAACGCCGGTCCCGACGCCACCTTCGCGCTCGACGGCGCCCGGCTGAACGTGCGCGACGGTGGCGTGGTGCGCTCCCTCGATCTCGCCGCCGTCGGCGGCCTGGTCGGCGAAGGCAGCTTCGATCCGCCGACCACGCCGCTCGATCAGGACGGCCAGGGCGTGCCCTACGCGACCTATGCCTTCGCCGCCCAGATCGCCACCGTCGAGGTCGATACCGAGCTCGGCACGGTCAAGGTGCTGCGCATGGTGGCCGCGCACGACGTCGGCAGGGCGATCAATCCGACGCTGGTCGAGGGCCAGATCGAGGGCGGCATCGCCCAGGGGCTGGGGCTCGCGCTGTTGGAGGAGTACCTGCCGGGCCGCACCGAGAACCTGCACGATTATCTCATCCCGACGATCGGCGACGTGCCCGAGATCGAGTGCCTGCTGATCGAGGATCACGAGCCGCTGGGTCCGTCCGGTGCCAAGGGTGTGGGCGAGCCCGGTCTGGTGCCGACGGCGCCCGCCATCCTGGGCGCCGTGCATCACGCTACCGGCGTGCGCGCTACCCGCGTGCCGCTGCTGCCGCACCGTCTGCGCGAAGCCATTGTCGCGAAGGAGAGGGCACGATGAGCGATGAGCTAGCGCTCAGCCAGGCCGAACAGAAGGAAGGCATCGTGCGCTGCGATGCCTGCCCCGTCCTTTGCCGCATCCGACCGGGCCGCGCCGGTGCCTGTGATCGCTACGCCAACGAGGCCGGCAAGCTGGTGCGCGTCGATCCGCTGGTGCTGCTGGCCAGGCCCGATCTCGCAAGGGTCGCCTTCGTCGAGGGCAGCAGCAACTGGGCGGGTGAGCTGGGGGCCAATGTTCTCGGGAGGGGCGAGGGCGCCTTCGTCACCGGCATCGGCGCCACCACGACCTATCCTGACTACAAGCCGGCGCCGTTCATCGTGTCGTCCCGGCATGAAGGTATCGACATGATCACGGTCGTGACCGAGGGCATCTTCAGCTATTGCGGCGCCAAGGTGAAAATCGACACCGATCGCTACCTCGGTCCCGAGCAGGCGGCGGTGCGGGCGAAGGGCGAGGCCATCGGCCACGTCACCACCGCCGAATACGGCTCGCAGATGCTGTCGCTGGGCGGCGTGCACCACCTGACGGGCGGCAGCAAGAAGGAGGGCGTCGTCACCTGCGATGCCCTGCTGGCGCTCTGCAACAAGGAGGCGGTGGAACTCGCCATCGATGGCGGCTCGACCGTGGTGGTGCAGGCCGACCGGCCTCCGGTCGTCAATGGAGCGCGCGAGGAGCGCATGCGGGTGGGCTGCGGGTCGGCGGCCATCGGCATGTTCGCGCCGCAATGGAAGGATCACGTGGACGAGGTGATCGTGGTCGACGATCACATCACCGGCGTGCTGAGCGAGCACCAGGGCGGCCGCTTTCTCGACATGAAGCCCGCCGGTATCCGGGTGCGCGGCCGCCGGTCGACGCCCGGCCGCTACTTCCAGGTCGCCGAGCCGGGGCTCGGTTGGGGCGGCACCGATGTTTCCGATCCGCTGGAAATCATCGACAAGATCGATCCCAGGCAGGCCTGGCCCGGGCTGCGCTTGCTGATGGTGTCGACGACCGGCGAGCATTCGGCCTGGTTCGAGCTCGACAAGGAGCTGAAGCCACGCCCCGCCGACATGCCTGCGCCGGTGCGCCTTGTCGTCGAGCGCATTGCCGAGAATTGCGAGCCGGCGCTCTGCACCGTGCTGTTCATGGCCGGCGCCGGCGGCAGCTTGCGTGCCGGCGTCACGGAAAACCCCGTGCGGCTGACGCGCTCGGTGCGCGATGCCCTGACCAGGGTCACCCTGGGCGGCGTACCGGCCTTCGTCTGGCCGGGCGGCGGCATCACGCTGATGGTCGATGTCGCGAAGATGCCGGAGAAGTCGTTCGGCTATGTGCCGACGCCGGCACTGGTGGCGCCCATCGAATTCACCCTGCGCGCCGACGACTATGCCGCGCTGGGCGGCTACGCCTCGCGCGCCGTCACCCTGGAAGACGTACTGCGCGCCAACAAGGTGCGGGTCGACAAATGATCGGCACGATTCTCCCCGACGGCCGCCTGCACCTGCAGCATGGACCGATCGACCTCATCATCGAGGCCTTCGGTTCGAGCGCCGAGGTGCAGCGCGCCTGCCGGCAGGCGCGCGACCGGTTCGGCGACATCCTGCCGACGCTGGTGGGCGAACTGCCCGTGCTGCGCCGGCCTGTCGGCGACGTCTGCCCGCTGCTGCAAGGTCCGGTGGCGCGGCGCATGGCGGAGGCCGTCTGGCCGCACCGCGCCGTCTACATCACGCCGATGGCCGCGGTGGCGGGATCGGTCGCCGACGAGATGCTGGCGGCGATGGTTTCAGGCCGCACGCTCGACAAGGCCTACGTCAACAATGGCGGCGACATCGCCTTTCATTTGAGCGAGGGCCATGAGCTCAAGGCCGGCATCTTCGTCGATGCGCTCGACGGTGCGGTGAGGTTGACGCACGACCAGCCGGCGCGCGGCATGGCCACCTCGGGCTGGGGTGGCCGCTCGTTCTCGTTGGGCATCGCCGACTCGGTGACGGTGCTGGCCGCCGACGCCGCGATGGCGGACGCGGCGGCGACGATCATCGCCAACGCCGTCGACGCCGATCACCCGGCGATCGAACGGCGGCCGGCGCGCGAGCTCGATCCTGACAGCGACCTGGGCGACTTTCTGGTGACGACGCACGTCGGCCCGCTGCCGGCAGACCTTGTCGACGAGGCGTTGAACCGTGGAGCGGCCGAAGCGCGGCGCCTTGGCTTGAGTGCCGCACTTTGCCTGCAGGGTCGCTGGCGAATGGAGGACTCCCGTCATCCCGAGCGAAGCGATGGATCTCGCGCTGCCAACATGCTCTGCCAGGTCCTTCGCTTCGCTCAGCACGACGGGAAGGGAGTCTCATCGATGAGCGACGACGAGGACGCGCTGCAGTCCGCCCTGGCCTGCCTCGACGCCTACATGGACGGCCTCAATCGCGGCGACGAGCCGGCGGTCAACGCGGCCTGCCATTTTCCCCATGTCCGGCTCGCCGGCGGCAAGGTCGGCGTCTGGGAGAAGAGCGGCGACTACAAGCTGGCCGATTTCCGGTCGCGGGCCGGCGACGGCTGGCATCGCAGCAGCTGGGACGAACGCACGCCGATCCATGTCGGCGATAACAAGGTCCATCTCAAGGTGAAATTCAGCCGCTGGCGCCAGGATGGGTCCCTGATCGGCGCTTTCGAGACGATTTATATCGTGACGCGCCTCGAGGGGCGCTGGGGCATCCAGGCCCGCTCTTCATTCGCCTCGTAGCGAGGTGCTAGGGTCGAGGTCTGGGAGAGTTCACCGTCTTTGGAGGGGGTTTTCATGCTGACTCGCAATCGACTGCTGGCCGGCGCCGGCGCGCTGGCCGCCGCGTCGTTCGTCCTGCCGGCCCATGCGCAGGACACCATCAAGATCGGCGAACTCAACAGCTACAAGAACTTCGCCGCCTTCCTCGAGCCCTACAAGAAGGGCTGGGAGATGGCGGTCGATGAGGTCAACGCAGCGGGCGGCGTGCTCGGCAAGAAGATCGAGATCGTGAGCCGCGACGACAACGGCAACCCGGCCGACGCCGTGCGCGTCGCCGAGGAACTGCTGAGCCGCGAGAAGGTCGCCTTCCTGATCGGCACCTTCCCCTCGAACGTCGGCCTCGCCGTCGCCGACTTCGCCAAGCAGCGCAAGACGCTGTTCATCGCCGCCGAGCCGCTCACCGACAAGATCGTGTGGGACGCCGGCAACGCCTACACCTTCCGGCTGCGCACCTCGACCTATATGCAGACGGCGATGCTGATTGCCGACGCCGCCAAGCTCAAGAAGAAGCGCTGGGCGATCGTCTATCCCAACTACGAGTACGGCACCTCGGCGACCGCGGCCTTCAAGAAGCTCCTGAAGGAGAAGCAGCCCGACGTCGAGTTCGTCGCCGAGCAGGCGCCGCCGCTCGGCAAGATCGATGCCGGCGCGGTGGCGCAGGCGCTGGCCGACGCCAAGCCCGATGCGATCTTCTCCTCGCTGTTCGGTCCCGACCTCGCCAAGTTCGTGCGCGAGGGCCAGCAGCGCGGCCTGTTCAAGGGCGTCGAGGTGTTCAATCTGCTGGCCGGCGAGCCCGAATACCTCGATCCGCTGAAGGACGAGGCGCCGGTCGGCTGGTACGTGACGGGCTATCCCTGGTACGACATCAAGACGCCCGAGCATAAGAAGTTCCTCGACGCCTACCAGGCCAAGTACAAGGACTATCCGCGTCTGGGCTCGGTCGTCGGCTACGCCACGGTGATGACGGCGGTGGCGGTGATCAAGAAGGCGGGCTCGCTCGATCGGGACAAGCTGATCGCCGCCATGGCCGGCCTCACCCATTCCACGCCGTTCGGCAACGTCACCTACCGCGCGCTCGATCATCAATCGACGATGGGCGCCTATGTCGGCCGCATCGGCCTGAAGGACGGCAAGGGCATCATGACCGACTGGCGCTTCGTCGACGGCAAGGACGCGCTGCCGAGCGACGACGACATCAGGAAGATGAGGCCGGCGAATTAGTGAAGATTGTCCTCCCGAGCGCAGCGCGGGACCTTTGCTCATGGCCTTAAAGGTCCCTCGACCTTCGGCCTCGGGATGACACGGTTTTCGTGAGCTTCTCGTCCATCCTCATCCAGCTGCTGAACGGGCTGGCCGCCGCCTCGTCGCTGTTCCTGGTGTCGGCCGGCCTGTCACTGATCTTCGGCGTGACGCGGATCGTCAACTTCGCGCACGGCTCGCTCTACATGCTGGGCCTCTACATCGCCTACAGCCTGATCGAGGCGCTCGGGCGCACGCCAGTTGGGTTCTGGAGCGCCGTCCTCCTGGCGGCACTGGCCGTCGGCCTGGTCGGCATCGCGATCGAGGTGCTGATCCTGCGCCGCATCTACCGCGCGCCCGAATTGTTCCAGTTGCTGGCGACCTTCGCCGTCGTCCTGATCGTCAAGGATGCGGCGCTCAGGATCTGGGGCTCGGAAGACCTGGTCGGCCCGCGCGCGCCTGGCCTGAGCGGCGCCGTCGAGATCCTGGGCAAGCGCATCCCGGCCTACGACCTGCTGCTGATCGTGATCGGGCCCGTCGTGCTGGCGGCAATGAGCCTGCTGCTGACGCGCACGCGCTGGGGTGCGCTGGTGCGGGCGGCGACCCAGGACCGCGAGATGGTGGGCGCGCTGGGCGTCGACCAGGCCAGGCTCTTTACCTCGGTGTTCTTCGTCGGCGCCGTGCTGGCCGGGCTGGGCGGGGCGCTGCAGATCCCGCGCGAGCCCGCCAATCTCGACCTCGACCTGTCGGTGATCGCCGATGCCTTCGTCGTCACCGTCGTCGGCGGCCTCGGCAGCCTGGGCGGCGCGTTCATCGCCGCCATCCTGATCGGCGTCGCCAAGGCGTTCTGCATTGGCCTCGGCTTCTCGAAGCTCACCCTGGTGGTCGAGTTCGTCATCATGGGCGTGGTGCTGGTGCTCCGGCCGCATGGCCTGCTCGGCAAGCCGACGGCGATGCCGCGCGCCACGGGCGAGGCGCCGCCGCCGCTGTCGCCGCCGCGCTGGCCGGTCGCCGCCGTCTGGATCGTGCTGTTCCTGCTCGTCCCGCTGGCGGCCGACCGCTACGTCACCGTGCTGCTGACCGACATCGCCTGCTTCGCGCTGTTCGCCGTCAGCCTCCATTTCATCATGGGGCCGGCCGGCATGGTGTCGTTCGGCCACGCCGCCTATTTCGGCCTCGGCGCCTATGCCGCGGCGCTGCTGTTCAAGAGCGCCGGCTTGCCGATGGAGCTGGCGCTGGTGCTGGCGCCGTTCGTCGCCGGGCTTTTCGCCGTGGTCTACGGCTGGTTCTGCGTGCGGCTGTCGGGCGTCTATCTCGCCATGCTGACGCTCGCCTTCGCGCAGATCAGCTGGTCGATCGTCTTCCAGTGGGATTCGCTGACTGCCGGCAGCAACGGCCTGGTCGGCATCTGGCCGTCGATGTGGCTGAGCGGCAAGTCCGCCTACTACTACATAACCTTGCTGCTGTGCGGCCTGGGCATCGCCTTCCTGTGGCGCGTGCTGTTCTC
Organism: uncultured Reyranella sp.; assembly: GCA_964533955.1. Taxonomy (GTDB): domain Bacteria; phylum Pseudomonadota; class Alphaproteobacteria; order Reyranellales; family Reyranellaceae; genus Reyranella. The sequence goes on from CAZHQA010000010.1 coordinate 12,070, forward strand.
GCCCTTCGGCTACGCGCTGCGCGCCGGCCGCGACTCGCCCTTGCGCGCCGAGGCGATCGGCATCGACGTGCGCGCCTTCCAGTGGGCGGCCTTCGTGTTGGCCGGCGCCCTGGCCGGCCTCGCCGGCGCCGTCTTCGCCTTCTCCAAGGGCAGCATCTCGCCCAGCGCCGTCTCGATCGGCCTGTCGACCGACGGGCTGGTCATGGTCCTGCTGGGCGGCCTCGAGACGCTGACCGGCCCGGTGGTCGGAGCGGCGCTCTTCACCTGGCTGCGCGACACGCTGGCCCGCGAGACCGATTTCTGGCGGGCGGCACTCGGCCTGCTGATCCTGCTGATCGTCGTCGCCTTCCCGCAGGGCCTGGTCGGCGGCCTGAAGTCCCTCGTCGCCCGCGTGCGGCCGGCATGAGCGAGGTCGTTCTCCAGGTGGATGGCCTGCACAAGGCGTTCGGCGGGGTGCAGGCGGTCGAGGATGTTTCCTTTGCGCTCGATGCCGGCGAGCTGCTGGCGCTGATCGGGCCCAACGGCGCCGGCAAGAGCACCTGCTTCAACATGCTGAACGGCCAGCTCGCGCCCGACAGTGGCCTGGTGCGGCTCGCCGGCCGCGACATCGTCGGCCTCGGCCCGCGCGCCATCTGGCGGCTGGGCGTCGGCCGGACCTTCCAGATCACCGCGACCTTCGCCTCGCTCAGCGTGCGCGAGAACGTGCAGATGGCGCTCTATTCCCATGCCGGCAGGCTTCGCTCGCTGCTCGGCCGCTTCGGCACCGCGCTGCGCGCCGAAGCCGATGCGCTGCTCGCCGAGGTCGGCATGCTCGACCAGGCCGGGCGGGCGTGCGGCGTGCTGGCCTATGGCGACCTCAAGCGGGTGGAGCTCGCCATGGCGCTCGCCAACCAGCCCCGGCTCTTGCTGATGGACGAGCCGACCGCCGGCATGGCGCCGCGCGAGCGCGTGGCGCTGATGGAGCTCGTGGCCCGCCTCGCCCGCGCCCAGAAGATCGCCGTGCTGTTCACCGAGCACGACATGGACGTGGTGTTCGGCCAGGCCGACCGCATCATCGTGCTCGACCGCGGCCGCCTGATCGCCGGCGGCCTGCCCGCCGACGTGCGCGCCAATCGCGAGGTGCAGGCGGTCTACCTCGGGAGCGCGCATTGAGGCGTTCAGGGGAGCGCGCCACTCCAGTGGCGCTCGCACCGATGAGCGCCCCTGGGGTGGCGCGCTCCTCCGAGGAGTCCGGATGCTGAGCGTCGCCAACCTCCACGCCTGCTACGGCCGCGCCCACATCCTGCAGGGCGTGTCGCTCGAGGCGCGGGCGGGCGAGGTGGTGGCGCTGCTCGGCCGCAACGGCGCCGGCAAGTCTACCGCGCTCAAGGCGATCATGGGGCTGGTGCCGCCGTCCGGAGGCGAGGTGAGCTTCGAGGGGCGGCGCATCGAGCGCCTGCCGCCCTACCGCATCGCCCGGCTCGGACTGGGCTACGTGCCGGAGGAACGGCGCATCTTCACCGAGCTCACGGTGATGGAGAACCTCGAGGTCGGCCGGCAGGCGCCGCGCCCGGGGGCGCCGGTGTGGAGCGAGGACAGGCTGTTCGCGCTCTTTCCCAATCTCGCCGCCATGCGCGGGCGGCCGGGCGGCCGCATGTCGGGCGGCGAACAGCAGATGCTCACGATCGCCCGCACACTGATGGGCAATCCGTCCTGCGTTCTGCTCGACGAGCCGTCGGAGGGGCTGGCGCCGATCATCGTCGCCGAGATGGCGAAGTCGATCGCCGCGCTCAAGGGCGAGGGACTCTCGGTGCTGCTGTGCGAACAGAACCTGCGCTTCTGCGAGGCTATCGCTGACCGCGCCTATATCATCGAGAAGGGCCAGATCCGCTTCGGCGGCAGCATGGCCGAGCTCGCCGCCGACACCCTGCTTCGTGAACAGTATCTTTCGGTTTGATCATGCCCGCACGCGATTCCATCACGAGCAACTCCCACACCGGCAACTCCCACACCGGCAACTCCCTGACGGTCGGCATCGATGTCGGCGGCACTTTCACCGATCTTCTCGCGGTCGACACCCGGGCCGGCACGGTCAAGCTCGCCAAGGTGGCGACCACGCCCGACAACCAGGCGATCGGCTTCATGGCCTCGCTCGCCGCGGCCGGCGCCGAACCCGCCACCCTGCAGGCCCTGGTGCACGGCACGACGACCACGACCAACGCGCTGCTCGAGCGCAAGATCGCCCGGGTCGGGCTGATCACCACCCGCGGCTTCCGCGACGTGCTCGAGCTCGGCCGGCGCACGCGACCGCAGCCCTACGGCCTGCGCGGCACCTTCCGTCCGCTGATCGAGCGCGAGTACCGCCTCGAGGTCCCCGAGCGCATGGATGCCGACGGCAAGGTCCTGACGCCGCTCGACGAGGCGGCCGTCGCCGGGGCGGCGCAGAAGCTGCTGGCGCTGGGCTGCGAGGCCGTGGTGATCCATTTCCTGCACAGCTACATCAACGCCGCGCACGAGCGGCGCGCCGCCGAGATCGTGCGCGGCCTGTGGCCCAACGGCTACGTCACCGCCGGCCATGCGATCCTGTCGGAATACCGCGAGTACGAGCGCGGCGTGACGGCGGCGGTCAATGCCTCGGTCCAGCCCGTGCTCGACCGCTACCTGACCCGCCTGCGCACCGAGCTGTCCGCCAGGGGCTTCGACCGCGACATCCTGGTCATGCAGGGCAACGGCGGCACCATCTCCTCCCAGCTGATCGCCCGCGCCGCGGTCAACACCGTGATGTCGGGCCCCGCCTCGGGCGTGATGGCGGCGGCCTATACCGGCCGCGCCTGCGGCCAGCCCAACCTCATCACCTACGACATGGGCGGCACCTCGACCGATGTCGGCCTGATCGAGCAGGCCGTGCCGCAGGTCTCGGGCGAGCTCGAGCTCGAATACGCCATGCCGATCCACGTGCCGATGGTCGACGTGCACACGATCGGCGCCGGCGGCGGCTCGATCGCCTCGGTCGACGACGCGGGCATGCTGCGCGTCGGCCCGGAGAGCGCCGGCGCCCGGCCCGGTCCGATCTGCTACGGCCGCGGCGGGACGGAGCCCACCATCACCGACGCCAACCTGATCCTGGGCCGGCTCAACCCGCAGCGCCTGCTGGGCGTCGACACGCCGGTGACGCTCGAGCAGGTGCGCGGCGCCATCGCGGCCAGGGTCGGCCAGCCGCTCGGCCTCGATGCCGATGCCGCCGCCGCCGCCATCCTGCGCATCGCCAACGACCGCATGGCCGGCGCCATGCGGCTGGTCTCGCTGTCGCGCGGCCACGACCCGCGCGATTTCGCGCTGTTCGCCTTCGGCGGCGCCGGCCCCTTGCACGCGACGGCGCTCGCCCGCGAGCTCGCCATCCCGACCGTGCTGGTGCCGGCCCGGCCCGGCATCACCAACGCCCTGGGTTGCGTGGTGGCCGACCTGCGGCACGACTACGTGCGCACCGTCAACAAGCCCCTGTCGGCGGTCGACGACGCGCTGATCGCGGGCATCTATGCCGGGCAGATCGAGGAGGGCCGCGCCACCATCGAGCGCGAGGGCGTGCCGGTGCGCGCGCTGCGCTGCGTCCACACCGCCGACATGCAGTTCCAGGGGCAGAGCCACATCCTGTCGGTCGGCGTCGACCGGCCGGACATCGACGTGGCCGGCCTGCACAAGGCCTTCGCCGCGGCCTACTGGCGGCGCTTCGGCATCGAGCTCAGCGAGATCCCGCCCGTCCTGGTCAACCTGCACACCGCCGTGATCGGCCAGCGGCCGGAGATCGACCTCAAGCTGCTGGTCGGCAGCGAGCGCGCGCCCACCCTGAAGGCGGCGCAGTCCGGCGAGCGCCGCGTCTGGTTTGCCGACGGCTGGCATGCCACACCGGTCTACGCCCGCGACCGCCTGCCGATCGATGCGGCCTTCGAGGGCCCGGCCATCCTCGAGCAGCTCGACTGCACCACCGTCGTCGAGCCGGGCGACAAGGTCCGCCAGGACGAGCTCGGCAACCTGCTGATCTCGGTGCGATAGATCGAGGGCACGACGCATCCCCGCCGGTCCATCGCCGTTGACTCGACTGGAGGCGGCGATGCCCGAAGGGGACGGCACTGGTTTCTATTGGATGGGCGCCATCGGCGCCGCGTCGCTGGTGGTGATGTTCGCCTGGGCCTATGTCATCTATCGCGGCGGCAAGGGGCTGCGCCGCCGCTCGACCGGGGCGATCGCGCCCAAGGCGATCGAGCCCAAGGCGATCGTGCCGGCGCCC
>CAZHQA010000010.1:16433-33093 GCA_964533955.1 uncultured Reyranella sp.
GCCTTCAGGAGCGATGCCTTCAGGGCCGATGAGGGCGTGGTGGATGCCGCACTCGGTCTTGGCCAGGCCGCGCCAGCGGCCGCTCCGCCCATCCTCGTCCGGCCGCACGATCGAGGTGCAGGGCGCGCAGCCGATCGAGCGGTAGCCCGCGGCGACCAGCGGATGGACGGGCAGGCGGTGGACGGCGACATGGGCGTCGAGCCGGGCGGCGCTCCACCCCGCCAGCGGATTGACCTTCACATGTGAGCCGTCGAATTCGAACGCCGGCAGGTGCGCGCGCGTCGCCCCCTGGAAGCGCTTGCGGCCGGTGATCCAGGCCTCGAACCCGGCGAGGGCGCGCTGGAGCGGCCGCACCTTGCGGAAGGCGCAGCAGCCATCGGGGTCCCATGTCGAGCGGTCGAGCCTCGCGTCGAGCGCTGCCACTTCCTCGGGCGTCGGCCCGATGGTGCGCACGTCGGTCAGCCCGAGCTCGGCGATCAGCCTGTCGCGGTAGTCGAGCGTCTCGCGGAAATGCCGGCCGGTGTCGACGAACAGGATCGGCGTTGCCGCATCGATCCCGGCGATCAGGTGCAGCAGCACAACCGATTCGGCGCCGAACGAGGAGACCGCGGCGATCCGGCCCGGGAAGAGTTCCGTCAAGGCGCACCGGAGCAGCTCGCTCGCCGATGCGTCGCCCAGCCGGTCCTGCAGGTCGGCCACGAGATCGGCCGGGCCGCCGGCTGGGCCATGGGCGGCGGGAGGGTTCCGGCGACGGGCCGGGTGGATTGCGAGTTCGCTCATCGAATGGCTCCACGCCGGCCTGGCTTCGTGACGAAGTGGCCGGCTCGATCTGCGGGGGGTTCCGAACGGGGAGGGACGGCCGGTGCGGGGCCGCCGGCGTCAGCGGCAAACGCCGCGTCGACAGATCGGCACGAACATCGGCCCGGAAATGCGTGTCATGGCTGGCTCGTCGTGTTCCCTGGGCCTTTCCACTCTGCCCCCTGGAAATGCGCCCGCCCGCAACCGGACTCAACGGTTGCCTCTGTCGAAGTGCGGCCGATCGGAAAAAGCTCTACGCCGCCGAACCGTCGTGCCGGGAAAAATCGTTCTCGGTAGACGACGGTCCGCGGACCCGCGGCGGCGGGTTCTTTCTCCGGTCCGGCCCTCCACCGAATGATTTGCCGCCGAGGCCCGTCGTTTCGACAGGCTCGCTCCTTGTCCGCGCTCGCAAGCGAGGCCACGTCAGGGGCGGGATCCCGCAGGAGAAGTGCCATGCCCGAAGCGTTTCTGGTCGAAGTGTGGGGCGAGCCCGCGGGCTACCTCGAGCCGGAGGGCGACGCCTTCCGCTTCCACGCCCTGGCCCGGCCGTTCTTCACGCTCGACGGCGCGCAGTTCGCCAAGCCCGGCCATGCCCGCCTCGCCGCCGCCCGGCTGCGTCCCGTGGCGGCGGTCGTTCTTCCTGTCCATTGATCCGGCGGCGCTGCCGGGCGCACGCCCGCGCTACAGGATGAAGCTCGCCGCCGTCGGCTTGATGTCCGTGCCGACGTTGATGGAGAAATCGGCGACGCCGCTGCCGGTGGTGTCGCCCTGCACCAGCCAGCCGTCGCTCGACTTCGTCAGGGTGAGCTGGCCGGCCTGCATGGTGAGGGCGTTCACCAGGGTGAAGGCGTCGTCGGCGCCGCCGGCGATGGCGTCGATGGCATGCAGGTCGATCTTGTCGCCCTGGTCGGGCCGGAAGTCGGCGATCTGATCGGGCTTGGCGACCAGCGAGTCGTTGATCGAGTTGAAGGTGAAGGTGTCGGCGCCGAGGCCGCCGTACATCTCGTCCTCGCCCGATCCGCCGACGATCGTGTCGTTGCCGTCGCCGCCGTGGATCGTGTCGTTGCCGGCGCCGCCCAGGATCGTGTCGTTGCCGGCGCCGGCCACGATGATGTCGTCGCCGCCGTTGCCGTTGATCGTGTCGCCGAAATTGGTCGGCTGCGGCTGGCCGGCGACCGTCGTGCCGGTGGTGATGTCGATCGTGTCGTCGCCGGCCGTGCCCTGGATCGTGACGCCGGCATGGCCGAGCGCCGACAGGTCGATGGTCTTGTCGGTGAATTGCGCGAACTCGACGTTGGTCAGCGTGTCGGTGCCGTCGGGCGAGCCGCCCCGCAGGTCGGTCACCTGGAAGATGCCGGTCGCGGTGTTGGTGATCTGGAAGCTGCTCGACTTGCCGCTGAACACGGCGGTGTCGATGCCGGTACCGCCGTCGATCGTGTCGTTGCCGCCCAGCCCGGCCAGCGTGTCGTTGCCGGCGCCGCCGAACAGCAGGTCGTTGTACTGGCCGCCGGTGATGTTGTCGTTGCCCGAGCCGCCGTGGAACTCGAGGATCTCGACGTTGACCACGGTCGTGCCGTCGCCGAGCGGCTGGCCGAGCACCACGGTCTCGCCCGTCGTTCCGCCGGAATGGTCGATCTTCAGCGTGTCGATGCCGTCGCCGCCGTCGATGTGGTCGACGCCGGTCGAGTGCTGGAACGTGTCGTTCCCCGCCCCGCCGTACAGGGTGTTGGTGCCGCTGCCGCCGTCGAGAAAATCGTCGCCGCCCTCGCCGTACAGCGTATCGTTGCCGTCGCCGCCCAGCAGCGTGTCGTTGCCGTCGCCGGCATGGACGGTGTCGTTGCCGCCCTTGGCGTTGAACGTCTCGCTGAGCGACGTCCCGACCAGGTTGTCGTCGTTCTCGGTCCCCTCGATGTCGAGCTGGACGCCGGAAAACGGTACGTCGGTCGACACCAGGTCGGAGATGAACAGCCCGCTGTCGTAGATGTGGTCGCCGGTGTCGGCGATGCCGATCTTGATCGTGTTCAGCCCCTGGTGGACCGGGGCGGAGATGTTGAGCACGTGGCTCACGCCGTCATACTCGATCGGCAGGGTGCTCGGAACGCCGGGGACCGCGACGCCGCCGAAGCTCGGCGTGTCGAGATTGCCGGTATTGTCGATGAAGTAGTTGGCGGCGAGGTTGGAGCCGATGACGCTGAGCGGCGCCGCCGGATCGTTGTTGAAGTAGGCGACGTTGACGCCGTTCACCAGGACGACGCCGATGTCGACGAACTGGTCGACCCACTCGGGATATTCGTCCGAACCGAACACCGCCTTGAAGGTGACGCCGGTGACCGCCGGATCGCTGACGTTGAACGAGAAGCTGAGCGTCGTGGCGTCGTAGGACTGGGTGCTGAACACGGTGTTGACGACCGCATCGAGCGCCGGGTCGCCCGCCATCCCGTTATCGACGCCGAAGTAGCCCACCGAGTTGTAGGTGCCGGGCATGCCGCCCGAGGTGATCAGCAGGCCCGGCCCGATGCCGAGCGGCGCCAGGCTGCCGTCGTAGTACATCGCCGAGGACGGCCCCGCGACCATGTAGAGCGACGACGGATCGACCGTGATGCCGGGCGTCGAGCCGAGCACGGCGTTGGTGATCTGCGCCGCGTCCGCCGTGCTGCTCGCCGGGTCGATGGCGGTGAAGGGCGACGGTCCGCCGCCGCCGCCGACGCCGAGGTTGAACGAGGCGACCGCCGAGGCTCCGGCCGTGTCGGTCGCGACGACGTCGATCGCCAGCGTCCCGCCGTCGCCGGCGCCGGGCGTGCCGGAGAACAGGCCGGTCGAGGGATCGAACGACAGCCAGGCCGGCAGCGGCGAGCCGTCGGCCAGGGTGGCCGAATAGGCGAGCGTGTCGCTGGCGTCGGGGTCGCTGAAGGTGTCGGCCGGCACCGAGAAGGTGAACGGGCTGGCGGTGGTTGCCGACTGGTCCGACAGGGCGTTGGCGACCACCGGAGCGTCGTTGGCGCCGACGATCGCGACCTTCACGGTGCGCGTCGCTACGCCGCCGTGCCCGTCGTCGACGGCGATCGTGAACTTGTCGACCGCCCGCTCGCCGGCCGCCAGGGACTGCACGGCGCTCTCGTCGACCTGGTAGTTCCAGGCGAGCGACCCGTGGCCGGTGCCGGTCGAGTCGCCGATCAGCGAGGCCGTCACCGAACCCAGCGCGCCGGCCTGCGGCTTGACGGAAACGCCATGGCTGTCGCCGAGGTCGACATCGGCGAACGACAGCGTCCCGCCGGCCGTCAGCGTCACGGCGGCGGCATCGTCGGTCACTGCAGCGGAGGCCGTGTCGGTCGGCCCGACCGTGATCGTGGGCGCCGTGTTCTCGGGCGCGTTGGTGAGGCTGACGGTGACCACCTGCGTCGCCGTCCCGCCGTGCCCGTCGTTGACCTTGACCGTGTAGCTCTGGTCGACCGGGCCGGCCAGCGCCTGCAGCGCGCCGTTGCTGGCGCTGAACGTCCAGCCGACCTGGCCCGTGGCCCCGCCCGTCGAGTCGGCGAGCAGCACCGGCTTCAACGTGCCGATGTAGCCGCTGCCGTTGGCCGCCACCGACACCTTGTGCGTGTCGGTGAGGTCGAGGTCGCTGAAGCCGAACGCGCCGCCGCGGCTCAGCACCGTGCCGGCCGTGCCGCCGGCCACCGTGCCGAGCGTTGCCGTCGACGTGCCGCCGGGGGCGACGACCGGCGCGTCGTTCGCGCCGAGCAGGGTCACCGCGACGGCCTGCCTGGCCGTGCCGCCCTTGCCGTCGGCCACCGTCACGTCCCAGGTCTCCACCTGCTTCTGGCCCGCCGCGAGGAAGTCGAGCGCGCTGTCGGCGACCGAGAAGGTCCAGCTCGCCTGGCCGGTCTTGCCGCCCGTCGACTCCTGCGCCAGCGCGGCCGAGAAGGTGCCGAGCGGATCGGCACTGGTGGCGGCCCACGACACCGTGTGGCTGTCGCTGGTGTCGTCGGTGAAGCCGATCGAGCCGGCCGCGCTGTCGGTCGGGCCGACGACCGAGAGGGCGGCCACGACAACGGGCACGCCGCCCGAGACGCCGGCCATTTCCTTGACCGTGGCCGTCGCCGTCGCGCTCTTGATCGCGGGGTCGTCGTTGCTGCCGGCGATCTGCACCACGACCTTCTGCTTGGCCGTCGCGCCGTTGCTGTCGGTGACGATGATGGTGAAGCTGTCGCTCGCCGTGTCGCCCTGGCCCAGCCCCTGGACCTTGCTCGAGGTGTTGCTGAGCGTGTAGCTCCAGGCGCCCGACGCATCGATCGCCATCGTGCCGAACTTGCCGCTCGGGTTGGAGACGGCCCAGCTCAGCGTCGCGCCGGGGTCGCTGTCGATGGCCCCGATGCTGCCGGTCGCCGTCAGTACGTTGTCCTCGGCGGTGAAGCCGGTGCTGTCGACCTTGGTGAAGGTGATCTTTGAGGTTGGCGGGGCGACGGTCATGACGGGAACTCCGGAAGGGTGTTGCGGCGAAGAAGCCATGCCGGTCCGGGAGCGCGGTTGATCTGGATCAAGCGCTCGAAAAATCCGCGTCGATTGCGAAAACGCGAATGAGTGCGAGAATCGATTGCAGCGTGCGCAGCGTTCGCAACGACACGCGTGGTCCGCGCGTCACGCCCTGGCGAACGGCGCTCTCGAGGGCGCGTGCAGCAGCAGTCGCGACTCGCTTAAGGCACCACGGCCAGGAACAGGAACGCCGCGAAGATCGCCAGGTGCACGACGCCCTGCAGCACCGTGGTGCGTCCGGTGCCCAGGGTGACGACGCCGAGGAACAGGGTGAGCGCCAGCAGCAGCTGCTCCTTGGCGCCCAGCCCGAGCTCGAGGCGCTGGTGGTAGGCGATCGCCACCGCGGCGACCACCGGGATGGTGAGGCCGATGCTGGCCAGCGCCGAGCCCAGCGCCAGGTTGAGGCTGATCTGCAGGCGGTTGGCGCGCGCCGCCTTGACCGCCGCCATGCCCTCGGGCAGCAGCACCAGGCCCGCGATCACGATGCCGACCACCGCCCGCGGCGCCTCGAGCCAGGCCACCGCCCGCTCCAAGGTCGGCGTCAGCGCCTTGGCCAGCCCGACCACGGCGACCAGCGAGACCACCAGCAGGGCGAGGCTCACCAGCGCCCGGCGCGCCGACGGCGGCGGCGCGTGCTCTTCCGCCGAGCCCGAATCGACCGGCAGGAAGTAGTCGCGGTGGCGCACCGTCTGGACGAACACGAACGAGCCGTACAGCACCAGCGAGGCCGCGCCCGCGAACACCAGCTGCGCCGTCGAGAACACCGGGCCGGGCGCCGAGGTCGTGACGTTGGGCAGGATCAGCGACAGCACGGTGAGGGCGGCCAGCACGGCGAGCGCGCTGCTCGCGCCGCCCAGCTGGAAGCCCTGCTCGCCGTGGCGCGCGCCGCCGACCAGCAGGCAGAGGCCGACGATGCCGTTGCACACGATCATGACGGCGGCGAACACCGTGTCGCGCGCCAGCCCGGACGTGTCGCCCGACGTCGCCACCATCATCGACACGATCAGCGCCACCTCGATGACGGTGACGGCGACCGCCAGCACCAGCGTGCCGAACGGCTCGCCGACGCGATGGGCCACCACCTCGGCGTGATAGACGGCGGCGAACACGGTGGCGAGCAGCACCACGCCGGCCGCCGCGGCGAGGAGGCCGCCGGTGCCGAGGCCGAAGGCCAGGCCCAGCACGAGCCAGGCCAGCACCGGCCAGGTCCAGCTCCACCACGGGGCACGATCGGTCGTTGTCATCGGTCCTAGGTATCACAGCTGGTTTGTGATTCGCGTGAAATTGGAGGGCAGTGTCGCCCCGGTCGCGCTGGCAGGATAGGCTCGTCGCACCTGGGGGGACTTCATATGCGTCGGCTACTGGCCTTGCCTTGCTCGGAACGATAGCCGTCGTCGCTTCGTCGGCACTGGCTCAATCGGCGGTCCAATGGTCGAGCGTCGCGAAGCGGATCAACGGCGACTGTCGGGACGGCGCCATCGCCGAGGTGTCCGAGGTCCCGGGCAAGATGAGCGTGAAGATCTTCTTCGAGGGAAGCCAGAATTCGCAGTTCGATGTTTCTCTGGCGGCGGACGTTTGAATGAGTTGAACGACTCCGTCTACCATCGCGACGGGCTGATACGGGAATCACGCCCCTGGCGAAGGAAATCCCCATGAACACCACCATCAACCCCTTCCGCATCGCCGTCGGCGACGACGTGCTCCACGATCTCCGGGCAAGACTGCGCAACACCCGCTGGCCCGAGGCCGAGCTGGTCGCCGACTGGAGCCAGGGCGCGCCGCTTGGCTGGATCAGGGAGGTCTGCACCTACTGGGCCGAGACCTATGACTGGCGCCGCCGCGAAGCGCTGCTCAACCGCTTCGCGCAGTTCACCACCGCGATCGACGGCCTCGACGTTCATTTCCTGCACGTGCGCTCGCCCCATCCGCAGGCGATGCCGCTGATCGTCACGCACGGCTGGCCGGGCTCGGTGGTCGAGTTCCACAAGGTGATCGAGCCGCTGACCGATCCGACCAAGCATGGCGGCGACGCGGCCGATGCCTTTCACGTGGTGTGCCCGTCGCTGCCCGGCTTCGGCTTCTCGGCCAAGCCCACGACCACCGGCTGGGGCATCGATCGCATCGCCTCGGCCTGGGCCCAGCTGATGGCCCGCCTGGGCTACGCCCGCTATGGCGCGCAAGGGGGAGACTGGGGCTCCGCCGTGACCACCTCGCTCGGCGCGCAGGACGCCGCGCACTGCGCCGGCATCCACATCACGCTCGCCATGGCGAGCCGCCCCAAGGTCGAGGGCGAGCCGACCGCCGAGGAGGCGCGGGCGCTCAAGGGCATCAAGCACTACGCCGACTGGGACTCGGGCTATTCCAAGCAGCAATCGACCCGGCCGCAGACGCTGGGTTATGGCCTGACGGACTCGCCGTCCGGCCAGGCGGCCTGGATCCTGGAGAAGTTCTGGGCGTGGACCGACTGCGACGGGCACCCCGAGAACATCTTCAGCCGCGACGAGCTGCTCGACAACGTCATGCTCTACTGGGTGACGGCCACCGCCGCCTCGTCGGCCCGGCTCTATTGGGAGAGCTTCGGGCCGGAGCGCCGGATCGCCCACAAGGTCACGATCCCGACCGGCGTGGCGGTCTATCCCAAGGAGATCGTCACCCCGGTGCGCAAGTGGATGGAGGGCAGCTACACCGACATCCGCCACTGGACGGAGATGCCCAAGGGCGGCCACTTCGCCGCCTTCGAGCAGCCGGCGCTCTTCGTCGAGGATGTGCGGGCCTACTTTCGACCGTTGAGATAGCGCCTGTCAGGGCGGCGTCACGGCTGCGTGCAATGCGCGTCCGGAAAATCTGCCGTGGAAAGCCTGTTCGTCCTGATCTTGCACTCGGCATTGCCTTCGATCGACATCGTGCCCTTGCAGCTCGCCGCCGCAATGCGCTTCATCGGTTCACCGTACTCGTCCTGATCCTTGCACAGGACGGCGCAGAGGACGGGGCTGCGTTCGAAACTGCGTTTGAAGAACGTACGCCATCCGCAGAGGTCGTAGTGGGACCGGTCCAGGTGATTGACCTGGACATAGAAGTTGTCGATGAAATCCAGGTAGATGTCGGCAACGGCGAAGATGCGCTGCCTTTCGATGTCGCTCTCGGGAAGGGCTTTGCCTGCCCGGAAATACGGGCGCATCTCGGGATGCTCGACAAATCGCGTGTTCAATCCGTTCAGGTGCTCGGTGATCACCCCGTAGGCCTGGCTGTCGAGGGCCTGCCGCAGGTCGAAGACCTGGCGGTAGACGAAGATCGCCCCGCCGCCGGCGAAGAGCAGGGCCAGGATCGTCGCCACCATGGTCACGAATTCGATCGGCTTCGAAACGCTGTCCTTCCAAAGCGCACGTATCCACCAAGGCATTGACGTTTCCCCGCGCCCCACCGGCGGCGACGATCTTGCCCGCGCGACAACCCGTCGTACACGGGTGCCGGCGGGCGTCACTCGGCCTTGATGTTCGCAGCCCGGATCACCTTGGCCCATTTTTCGGTTTCGTCGGCGATGAGCTTGCCGAAGTCGCCGGGCGATCCCGGAAGCACCGTGCTTCCCAGGGCGGCAAATCGTGCCTTTATCCTGGGATCGGCGAGACCCGCATTGATTTCCCTGTTGAGCCTGTCGATGATTTCCGCGGGCGTGTTCCGGGGCGCACCGATGCCGAGCCACACGCTCGCCTCGAAGCCCGGCAGGAAATCGCCGACGGTCGGCACGTCCGGAAGCGCCTCCGAGCGCGTCGCGGCGGTCACGGCCAGCGCGCGCAGCCTGCCGGCCCTGACGTGTTCGATCGAAATGCTCGGCGAGGCGAACATCACCTGGACCTGTCCGCCGAGCAGGTCGGCCACCGCGGGTGCCCCGCCGCGGTAGGGGACGTGGATCAGGTTCACGCCCGCCATCATCTTGAAGAGCTCGCCCACGACATGCGGAGGCGTGCCGTGGCCGCCCGAGGCAAAATTGATCTTGCCCGCGTTGGCCTTGGCGTAGGCAACGAACTCGGGAACCGTCCTGGCCGGAAACGATGGATGCACCACCATGACGGTGGTCTCGCGGCTGATGCTTGCGACCGGCGCGACGTCGCGCATGAAATTGAAAGTGAGGTTGTCGTAGAGCGTCGCGTTGATCGCGTTGGCCGAATAGGCCAGCAAGAGCGTGTAGCCGTCCGCGGGCGCGCGCACGACCGCCTCGGTGCCGATGTTGCTCCCCGCGCCCGGCCGGTTCTCGATGATGAATTGCTGACCGAGCCGCTCCGACAGCCACTGCCCGATCGGGCGTGCGGCGATATCGGTCGGACCACCCGGCGGGAATCCGACGACAAGGTGCACGGGCCGCGACGGATAGGCTTGCGCCCTCGCAGGATGCGGCGCGAACGGCAGCGCGACAGCGCTCGCCGCCAGATGGTGGAAGTGTCTGCGGGCAAATTTCACGGCGGCCCCTCAGGTTGATCAGGTCGGCAGGCGCCGACGCCGGCTTTTCGGACGATGCGATTTCAGGGGAGCGCGGCGGGCGCGAGCGCACCAGCGCGACAGGCTCACTACAAACCAACTTAAGGTGCATTGCAAGCGCCTGCGATCCCGGGTGATCTGACGCCGTCTCGACGGGAGAAGGGGGCATGGCCTGGCGTACACCGACGGAGGCGCCGATCGCGGCGGGCGAAAGCGGCGCCGCCGGCCGTCGCGAGGCGACGGCGTGACCGCCGGCGACGCCGAACCGGAGCGGCCGGCGCCGGACCTCCCGGCTGCGACGCCCGATGCCCAGGTCGAGGCCTTCCGCAAGCAGATGCAGGACTGGCCGCACCGTGCCATCCGGCGGGGCGACGCGGTGCGGCCGCTCCCGCCGCATGCCCGTTCGCTCGCCGACCTGACCTTCGACGGGGGCGACGTCCGCCTCGGCGTCGGCGACTACATGGTCCGCCATCGCGCGGCCGGGATCCTGATCCTGAAGGATGGCGAGATCGCCCTCGAGCGCTACGGCCTGGGCAGCGGCCCGGAAACCCCCTGGACGAGCTTCTCGACCGCCAAGTCGATGACCGCGACGCTGTGTGGCGCGGCGCTGCACGACGGCGCCATCGGCAGCCTGGACGATCGCTGCGACCTCTACCTGCCGCGGCTGCGCGGCTCGGCCTACGAGGGCGTCACCGTCCGCAATGTCCTGCGGATGTGCTCGGGCGTGGCGTGGAACGAGGAAGACGGGGCACGCTCGAGCAGCGGGGCCATGAACCAGGCCCTGGCGAGCCGGCGGCCCGGGGCCATCCTGGACCTCCTGTGCCGCCTGCCGCGCGCCCAGCCGCAGGGCGTCGTCTTCAACTATTCGACGGTCGAGAGCTGCCTGCTCGGAGCGCTGGTCGCGGCGGCCACCGGCCGGCCGCTGGCCGACTACTGCGCCGAGACGATCTGGCGGCCGGCCGGCATGGAGGCCGACGGGCGTTGGCAACTCGAGTCCGACGGCGGCCTGGAGATGGGCGGGTTCGGCGTCAGCGCCCGCCTGCGTGACGTCGGCCGCTTTGGGCTGCTGGTGCTGGAGGACGGCGCCGCGTTCAGCGGCCGACGGGTCCTGCCGCCCGGCTGGCGCGACCTCGCCGGCCAGCCCGACAGCGCAGCCACGGGCTTCGGCCGGCTCGTGCCCGGCTTGCCGTTCGGATATGGCTACCAATGGTGGGCGCTCCCGCACGGGCCCACCGGCATCCACATCGGCGCCTTCGTGGCGATCGGCGCCTTCGGCCAGTACATCTACGTCCATCCGGCCGCGCAGGTGGTCGTCGTCATCCGCAGTGCCTGGCGTCAGCACGATGACAACGCTGCCGCCGTCGAGACCTTCGCGCTGCTCCGGGCCGCGCTGCTCGCCCTCCGGGCGGACGCGACGTCGTAGGTCTCAAGCGCGACGGCCAGCGACCACCGGACGTCTCTTAGGGTGGTTTATTCGATCAGACTAGCGCGCAATCGGTCCCTGTGGCTCGCAGAGCCACGGCAGCTACGTTCGACAGTTGAGACAGGCAGCGGCAAACCGGAACGCTTCGGGCGTTCCGTCAGTCGCGTTGCTCAATCTCACGGAGATCGACGCCGCCAGGCGTCGGTCCGATCGCTTTGGATTTCCCGCGCGTCAGTAGCCGCCGTAGTGGTAACCGTAGCCGGGGCCGGGTCCGTAGTAGCCCGGGCCGGGGTAACCTCCGTAGCCATAGCCGCCGCCGTAGTTGCCGTTATTGCCGTTGTTGCTGCTGTTGATGGCCGCCCCGATGAGCGGCGCGAGCTGCTGGATGACGCCGCCGATCTGATTCGCGCCGGAGGAGGAGGAGGCCGGCGCCTGTGCCTGGGAGCGCGACTGTGCCCGCGCGGCGACCTGCTCGTAGGTCAGGCGCGGCGCGGTGTCCGCCTTCAGGCGCGCCAGCAGCGCACTGTCGATCGACACCTGACCGGCGCCGCCGCGGCTCCGGTCGTACTGCTGCGCGGCGGCGATCGTGGCCGGACCGGCCTGGCCGTCGGCCGCCCCCGGATCGAAGCCCAGCGCGATCAGCTGATTCTGGAGTTCACGCACATCGTCATGGCCGAGCGGAAGCTCGGGAGAAAGTGCATTGGCCTGCTGCTGCGGGTTGGCCGGCGAAGCGTCGCCCTGCGCGGCCGGTGGCAAGGTGAGTTGGTTGGTGCCCTGCGCGTCCACACCGCCCGCCCAGCCGACCAGCAGGGCGGCGGTTGCGATGCCCACCATCGCCTTCAGGGGCGTCGGGCGGGAGGGAGAGGGCTGGCGAGATTCTGTGAACATGGGGGTACCTCCCCTAGGAAACGGCTCAAGCCGTCCAGAGTTTCCGATCCGAGGCCCGATTCCTGGAACCTGCGATCTACGCGGTTTCTTCGTCCTTGGGTGTGGGCGAGGCAACCAGGGGCGCGAAGCGGCCGTCCTGCCACATCTGGCGGGCAAGGCCGCGCTGGATCTTGCCGCTGGTCGTGCGCGGCACGCTGCCCGGCATGACCAGGACGACATCGGCCACCGCGACCTCGTGCGCCTCGACGATGGCTTCGCGGATCGCGGCCGTCAGCTCCGCCGCGTCGATCGCCTGCCGCCGGCCGGCGGCGATTTCCTGAACGACCACCACGCGCTCGGAGCCGTCCTTGTGCGGCGCGCCGAAGGCCGCGCCGTAGCCCGGCCGCAGGTCGCGGCTCGCCGCCTGCACCGTGACTTCGATGTCCTGCGGATAGTGGTTCACGCCGCGGATGATGATCACGTCCTTGGCGCGTCCGGTCACGTAGAGTTCGCCCTCGCCGTCGAGCAGGCCGAGGTCGCCGGTGCGCAGCCAGGCGACGCCCGGCCGGCCGGAGAGCTCGGCGCCGAACGTCTCCGCGGTCGCACCCGGATTGTTCCAGTAGCCGCGGCCGACATGCGGGCCGCGCAGCCAGATCTCGCCGACGCGATTCTCGCCGAGTCGCTGGCGGGTGTCCGCGTCGACGATGGCGAACTCCGTGCCGGGCAAGGCCGCGCCGCAGCCCACGATCTCCTGCGACTCAGGGGTGCCGTCCGCGACCGTGCGCGCAACGCCGGCCTTGAGGTCCGCGGCAGCGACACGACGAAGGCGTGCCCCGGCGCCGCGCTTTCGGCCGGTCGCAAGTACCGTCGCCTCGGCCATGCCGTAGCAGGGATAGAGGCTCTCGGCCCGGAAGCCGTAGGGCGCGAAGGTCTCGGCGAACCGCCTCAAGGTCGCCGCCCGCACCGGTTCGGCGCCGTTGATCGCCACCTTCCATCGGGAGAGATCGACGCCCGTCATCGCCTCGGGCCGGAACCGTTCGACGCAGTGATCGAAGGCGAAGTTGGGGCCGCCGGCGATCTCCGCGCCATGGCGGTGAATGGCGCGCAGCCAGGACATGGGGCGCTGCAGGAACGCCACCGGCGGCATCAGCACGCAGCTCGCGCCGGCATGGAAGGACGCCAGCGCGTTCAGGATCAGGCCCATGTCGTGGTGCAGCGGGACCCAGCTCACGCAGGTAGAGGCGGCGCTGCTGCCGTAGGCGGCGCGGATCATCTCGAGATCGGCCAGCAGGTTGGCGTGCCCGACCATGACGCCCTTGGGCGAGGAGGTGGAGCCGGAGGTGTATTGCAGGAAGGCGAGATCGTCGCCGGCCGGTGCCGACGGCGCGGTCGCGCCTTCGACGTCGACGGGAGGTTGCTCGTCGACCGCCAGCCAGCGCAGGCCGGCCGACTGCAGGCGCGCGGCGAGGTCGCTGCGCTGGTCGCGCAGCAGCCGGGAACTTGTGAGCGCAAGACGCGGCGCGCAGTCGGCGATGATGGCGGCGCTCGCATCGTGCCGGCCGGCGCGGCGCGGCGGCATCATCGGCACCGCCAGCAGGCCGGCCGCGAGGCAGCCGAAGAACGCCGCCACGAAATCGAGGCCGGGCGGAAAAACCAGCAGCACGCGGTCGCCGGGCTCCGCACCGTGCGCCCGTGAGGACGCTGCAACGGCCAGCGCCCGCGCGCGCAATGCGGCGAAGCTCAGGACGCTCCCGTCTTCGGTGCCGCCCGGATCGAAGCGGTAGGCGATCGCATCGCCGCGTTCGGCGGCATGGCGATGCAGCAGGTCGACCAGGGTCGCGATGGGCGGCATGCCGCGTCAGGCGGTGCGGCTGGCGAGATGGGCGGACAGGGCGGCAATCGAGGGATAGTCGAGGATCAGGTCGGGCGACAGCTCGACGTCGAGCCGTTCCTCGAGGGCGATGATGAGCTGGATGGCCATCGAGGAATCGAGGCCGACGCGGCTGAACCTGGCCTGCGGGTCGATGGCGTGCGGCGGACGTTCCAGCAATTCGGCGAGGAATTGCACGCACCAGCCGACCAGCTCCGGTTCGGTCGCCTCCCTCACGCCAGGCCCCCCGCTTGGCAGGATCATAGGCGACCGGGCTTCGGCGGCGCAACGGACGGCGCCGGTGCTGGCCATCGCCGGCGCGGCATGCTGTAAATTCCGGGGCCCAGCGGACAGGCAACCGACGTGACGGACGTGGAACCGACGAGACGCGGGAGCGCGCTCACCGCCAAGACCTTTTCCAGCCCGGCCTTCCACCGCGTGCAGCGCACGCATTTCCTGCTGTTCGACGGGCTGCCGGCGGTCGGCACGGGGGCGGCGCTTGTTCTGGTGCCGTGGCTGCCGCCGCGTCCGATCGATCTCGTCCTGTTTTTCGTCTTCTGGCTGGTGACCGGCCTTGGCCTCACGGTCGGCTTCCATCGCCTGTTCGCCCACCGGGCCTTCGCCACCCGGCCGGCGGTGGCGATTGCCCTGCTGGTCGCGGGGTCGATGGCCGCGCGCGGCGCGATGATCTCGTGGGTCGCCATCCATCGCCGTCATCATGAGTGCGTCGACGGCGAGGGCGACCTGCATTCGCCCAACGCCCCGCGCGGCGGCTGGCGCGGCCTGCTGCATGCCCACCTGACCTGGATGATGCGGCACGACTACCCGAACGTGATGGTCTACGCGCCCGATCTCACCCGGCAGCCGGCGCTGCAGCGCTGGGGTCGCCATTACCATCGATGGATCGTGCTCGGGCTGGTGTTGCCGGCGGCGATCGGATTCGCCTGGGACGGCACGGCGGCCGGCGCGCTGACCGGTTTCCTGTGGGGCGGCGTGGTGCGGATGTTCGTCGTCGAGCACGCGATCTCGCTGATCAACTCGGTCTGCCACCGCTTCGGCCGCCAGCCGCACGCCGGGCGGGACAACAGCCGCAACAACCGCTGGCTGGCGCTGCTGACCTGGGGCGAGTCGCACCACAACAATCATCACGCGGTGCCCGCCTCGGCCGCCTTCGGCTGGAGCTGGAGCGAGCTCGACCCCGGCTACTGGCTGATCCTCGCCCTGCAGCGCAGCGGCCTTGCGTGGGACGTCCGACGGCGCAGCAGCTCATGACCCCCTCCGTCGCGGATTACCGCGACACTTCCCCCGCAGACGGGGGAGGGGAGAGACATCATGAGAGACACATCGTGCCGATGGTTCATGCCCTCCCCCGTCTTCGGGGGAGGTGTCCGCGTCATCGCGGACGGAAGGGGGTCGAGGCTCATGAGTTCATGACCCCCTCCGTCGTCGTGTGACGACGACACCTCCCCCGAAGACGAGGGAGGGGGAGACTGGTTGGGGGTGCGCAGGGGACGGGCGCTTACCGCAGTTCGGGCTTCATCGTGAGGTTGTGACGCGTGCGCAGGTTGATGCCGACGTCGCGCTCGGGCGGCACGCGGCCGCCGTAGGCGAGGCGGAGTCGCGGCGCGATGGTCGCGAGGTGAATCAGCATCTCGGTGCGCGAGAAATGATCGCCGATGCAGTTCCGCGGTCCGGCGGAGAACGGCAGCATGGCGAGCCGCGCCGGCGCCTCCTCGCCGGCAAACCGGTCGGGCTGGAATTCGTCGGGCGCGGGCCACAGCGCCGGATTCCTCTGGATGAAGTAGATCGGCACGTAGACTTCGGCGCGCGCCGGCAGGACGTAGCCGCCCAGCCGATCGTCGGCGATCGCCTGCCGGCGCACCAGCCAGGCGACCGGATAGAGCCGCATCGTCTCCTCGATCACCTGGCGCGCCTGAGGCAGCTCGTGCAGCCGGTCGAGCGCCAGGGCGCGGCCGGACGACAGGGCCGCCGCCTCGGCCGCGACGCGGTCGGCAATGTCGGGGTGCTGCGACAGCAGGTACCACATCCAGTTGAGCGTGCCGGCCGTCGTTTCATGGCCGGCGACGATCAGGGTCTTGATCTCGTCGACCAGCTGCGCGGCCGGCATGGCCTGGCCGGTGTCGGCATCGCGCGCTGCGATCATCATGCCCAGCATGTCGTCGGCGGCAGCGTCACGCGTGCGGCGCCCCGCGACGATCTCGCCGATCGCCACCGCCGACGCGCGGAACCGGTCGGCAAAGTCGAGATCGCGGGCCGGATGCTCGGCGAGCGCCGCGAGCTGCGGCTGCACGCGTCCGACCTCATCGCCGAAGATCGCCGTGAGGACCACGTTCAGCGCCAGGCGGCTGGTGTCGGCCGTGACGTCGACGGCCTCATGCCGGCGGGCGGCCCGCTCCCACGTCGCCAGCAGCTCGTTGTTGAACCGGGCCATCATCGCCGCCAGCGAGTCGATGACCCGGCGGTGGAACACCGGCTGCATCATGCGGCGCTGGCGGCGCCACAGCTCGCCGTCGCTCACGATCAGGCCCGTGCCCATCAGCAGGCCCATGCGCTTGCCCCATGGCCCCTTGGTGTAGTTCTGCCAGTTGCCGCGCAGCACGTGTTCGGCCGAGTGCGGGTCGCGCACGACGAAGGCGCGCGCCCCGCCAAGCCGTGCCTCGAAGATGTCGCCCAAGGCG
>CAZHQA010000010.1:33193-41862 GCA_964533955.1 uncultured Reyranella sp.
CGGCCGCGCGCTTGCCACTGTTCCGGTGCGATGCCAAGCTGATCGCATTGGACGATGAAGAAAGATGTTCGGCCAATCGGTTGGCGGGCAAAGCTGAGATCGATCGGTCTGCCGGTACGCCTTGTCTCGGCCCAGGATCGCAGCGACATCCGCCAGTCAGGCCTGTTCGATGCCGACTGGTATCTGGCACGCGCGCCGGAGGCGGGGGCCTCCGGCCTTGATCCCCTCGATCATTATCTGACGAACGGCTGGCGGGCCGGCCTCTCGCCCGGGCCGCAGTTCGACGCGGCGTGGTATCTCGGCCGCTACAACGACGTCGCCGCCGCCGACCACGAACCGCTGCTGCATTTCATCCGCTTCGGGCGGGACCAGGGGCGACTGGCCTGTGCGCCCACGCCGGCGCTGTTCGATGGCTTCCTGAGCCTCGGCGAGGATTGCGAATTCGGCATCGTTCAGCGCCATTTCGGCTCGGAAACCATCGACCTGCTGCACTTCGCCCAGGTGCCGATCGATGGGCTGATCGCGGCCCTGAAGGCGCGCTTCGCCGCGCTCGATTCGCCGGCGGCGCTGCAACTCGGGACGGGGGCGACCGGCGAGTACGAAGTCGTTCTGCCGGCCTACCATTTGCGCTTCCACACCGAGCTGCCGTCCGCCACGGTGACGGCCGAGCGCGCGATGGAGGTCGTGACCCGGCGGCTCTTCCTGCTGCGCCGCAAGTTCCTCGACGAGCTGGAGGAGGGCGGCAGGACCCTGGTCTACAAGTCGCGGCCGCGCGCCAAGGTGTCGAAGGCGAAGATCCGCGAACTGCTGGCGACCGTGCGCCAGTTCGGCCCGCACCGATTGCTGTGGGTCACCCGGGCGGCGCGGACCCGCGTCCCCGGGACGGCCAAGCTCCTCGAGGAGGGGCTGGCCCATGGCTACATGGATCGCTTCACAGTGCGGCCGACGCACTGCTCCTACGACGTGTGGCAAAGGGTGTGCAGTGAAGCGGCGCGGCTGCTGCCGGCCGACGAGCCGAGGCCTCGACCGGGGCCATGACCGAAGCCGAAGTCCATGCCGTCGTCACCGGGCTGCTCCGCGAGCTGCTGGAAAAGCCCGGCCTCGAGCTGAAACCGGGCGACCGGGAGAAGGACATACCGGGCTTCGATTCGGGGATGAAGGTCTCGCTCGTCCTCGCCGTCGAGGAACGCTTCGGCATCCGCATGCGCGGGCGCGAGATCGATGCGCTGCGCCAGGTCGGCGATTGGACGGCCCTCGTGCTGCGTCACCGCGCCGGTTCGGCAGGCCCCTGACATGCCCCCGGCACCGCGCCGCCGCACGCTTGTATTCGTCGGCAATTGCCAGGCTGAGCTGCTCCAGCGGGCCGCCGCCGCCGTCCTGCCGCCGACGGAATTCTCCGTCGCCTACAGGTCCGTCGACTCGTCGCAACCCGCTGCGTCCGACGCCGCCGATCCGGCGCCGGGCGACATCGTGCTGCTGCAGGACATTCAGGATGTCGAAGCGCTCGTCGGGTACGTCGTGTCGCCCGGCGCCACGGTGCTGCGCTTTCCCTTCCTGCGCTTTGCCTCGCCGTGGCCGTACGACGATTTCAACGGGCTGCGCGACGTCGTGGCCCGCCAGCAGGACGACCCGGTCTTGCAGACCACCAGCCACTATGACGGCATCCTGGGCCGCCTGCGCCGGCTCGTGCCCGATCCGCAGGCGCGCTTCGAGGCCTACAAGGCCCGGGCCGTGCCCAACATCCTGGACCCCGCCCGGGTTCACGATTTCGAATGCCGGCGGCTCGAGGCGCTCGACGAGCGATTCGATGTACGCATCGGCCGCCGGATCGTCGATGAGTTCAGGCGCGTCCCGTTGTTCCACACGGTCAATCGGCCGGGCGGCGCACTGCTCGCAATGGTGCTCGACTACGTGTTCGAGCGGCTGGGCCTCGGCGTGCGTTCTCCGGCCGCCGAGACGCTCGACGATCTGGCCAGCCTCCAGGTGCCCGTGCACCCCGCCGTCGCCGACCGGCTTTCGATCGAGTGGGCCACCGAAGACCGCCGCTATCGCCAGGGCGACAGCGGCGTCACGTGGGAGCAGTACGTGCGCGGCTATATCCAGCGCTATGGTTGACGCTGTCTTCGTGCGCGCCGAGCCTCGCGCGCCTCCGTCGCTCTGCCTATCCGACCTTGAAGGTGCCGTTGGAGAAGGTGGAGGTGTCGGTGTTGTTGGCCAGGCGGACGATGACGTCGCTGCCCGCCTGGAAGCCGGTGGCGCCGTCGTTGATCAGCAGGAACACCTGGCCGGCCATGTTGCCGGAGGTCGCCTTGAACACCGCCGCGCGCTCGGCCCCGAGGCCGGTGAAGGCCGCCGTGAGGTCGTTCTCGAAGTTGCTTGACCGCAGCGCCCCGCCGACCGTGCCGGCCCAGGTCACGCTGTGCGTCCACGAGAAGGAGTCGACGGCACCATTGAAGCCGTTGACCAGGTCGTAGGCCGAAGAGTTGGAGTCGGCGGCCGATGTGTAGCGGACGGTGTCCGCCCCCGCGCCGGCATTGATCGTGTCGGCGCCCCCGCCACCGGTCATGGTGGTGGTGCCGCCGGAGCCGCCGGTGAAGGTGTCGGCGCCGCTGCCGCCGATGAAGGTGCTGGAGCCCGCGGCGCCGCCGACGAAGCTGAAGGTGCCGTCGGTCTCGGCCGAGCCGTTGAACACCGCGGTGTCGGTCGCGGTGAAGCCCGACGCCGTCACGGTCAGGCTCTGGCCGGTACCGACATTGCCGTCGTCCTCGGTGATGTTGTAGCTCAGGCCGCCGCCGCCCTTGAGCTGCAGCTTCTCGATGCCCGTGATGGTGTCGCTGGCGAAGTGCAGCGTCCCGTAGCTGCCCTGCAGGGACAGCGTGTCGGTGCCGCTGCCGCCATCGATCTTGTCGGCTGCCGAGAAGGGCTGGCGGCTGAAGCTGAAGGTGTCGTTGCTCGGGCCGGCAACGTCGCCACTGAGGCTCAGCACGGTATTGGCGGCCAGCACCACCGTGCCGAGCGCATTGAACTGGTCGAGGCCCCACGTCAGCGCGTGGTCGGGCGAGGTCACGCCGAGCTGGTCGATGCGACCCGCCGCCATGCCGCCGATCTGCCCGGCGGTCAGGCTGCGGAGGATGCTGCTGTCGTCGGCCAGGGTGACGAAGTCGGCGGACGTCAGCTGCACGCCGTTCAGCTCGGCGTACTGGTCGTAGTCCAGGGTCAGCTGACCGTCGGTGGAGTCGATCCTGGAAATGCCCGCTGCGAACAGTGTCGCGAGGTCGAGGGCGGCGAAGTCGCTGGTCGTGCCGGTCAGGATCGCCACGGCCGGCCCGGCGAGGGAGACGCCGAAGAGATTGTTGAATTGCGTGGTGGAGATCGAGAACGAGCCGTTGGTCACATAGATCGAATCGATGTTCAGCGACTGGAGCGTGGGGAAATCCAGGGCGGAAATGTTCGTCCACGTGTCCTTGAGCGTGACCGTGTCGCCGGAATCGAGCGCCACCGGGCCGAGCGACTGGAACTGGGCGGCGGTCAAGTTCAGGGTCGGGTCGGTCGAATCGACGGCGGTAAATCCCCAACCCGCCAGGGCGGCGAGCTGCTTGTTCGTCAGGCCGGAAATGTTGGCCGAGGTGTCGCTCAGCGTCACCGACGGCGCGCTGACGGTGACCTTGCCGAGGGCGACCGCCTGCGCGGCGGTGAGCGCCACCGCGGATGTCCCGACGAGCGCGCCGATGCCGGCGGCATAGAGGCCCGTGGTCGACAGAGCGGAGATGACGGTGCCGTCGTCCGACAATGTCGTCGAATGGTCACCCGGCAGCAGCACGCCGCCCAGGTTGGTGTACTGGGCGACGCTCAGCGTCAGCGGCGCGTCGGTGTACTGCAGGATCTTGATGTGCTGGGCCGCCATGCCGGCGAGGTCGGTGGTCGTCAGGGCCCCGATGTGTGCCGCCGTGTCGAGGATCTTGGCCGGTGCATTGACGTCCATTCCGTCCAGGTTGAGGTACTGGTCGACGGTGAGAGCCAGGGTGCCCGAGTTCGAGGCGATGTTGGTCACGCCGTTGGCCGCCATGTTGGCGATGGCCGATCCGGTCAGTGCGGCGAAGGCCGCCGCCGTGTCCTTGACGGTGACCGACGTGTAGGCGGGATTGCCCACCCATTCGGAGGAGGGGATCGAGTTGAACTCGGAGATCTGCAGCACGAGGTTGGCCGACGTGGCAACGATGATCGTGTTGCCGTACGACGTGAAAGGAGTGACGCTCGGTCCAGACCCATAGACACCATTCAGCTGGGACGTGACGTAGCGGCCGACCATGCTCGACAGGTCGATCGTATGAGACCCGGAACTGGTGGGCACGCTGACGGTTGTGCCGAAATTGTCGATGAACGTTACGCTGCCGCCGAGCAGGCCAGGTCCGACGGTGTAGGGCACCGCCGTCACTTCATTGCTGTCGACCAGCGGATCGTCGACCGTGAGAGTGGGAGCGGCTGCGACCAGAACCCCTCGATACTCGGCAATGGCCTGAGACGTCAGGGGCGGCAGGGCCTCGCCGGCGGCCGACCTGTCGTCGGCCACGCTGTCGAGCTGCCAGTGTCCGCCCCGTAGCGCCGCGCCGACGCGTCCGCTCGATCCCCTGACTCGCGCGCCGGTCCGCTCCGCGAGGCTCGCCGTGAACGCGGCACCGCACGGCCCAAGCGCTGCCTCGCAGGCCCACAAGCGGATCTCGCCGTCCGCCGACAGCGCCTGGCCGATCGTGGCGAGGTCGTCGTGGTGTCCCTCGATCGTCGCCAGGGACAGCTCGCCGGCCGCGAAGCCGATCCGGCCCGGCGCGCCATGGGCGATGACGTGGACGACCGCGACGTCCTGCCTCTGCCTCAGCGCGTCCGCCATCTGCGCCAGCGCCGGACGCGAGGCGCCGAGCAGGACGGCATCGATGCCCGGCCTCAGGCCGGCGCGCAGCGTCTCGATGTCCGGCGCGCCGGCATCGATGAAGACGATCTCTGGCATGCTACCCCCTGATATCCGCAGCGCCTGACTGTCTCACGGCGATGCGGCGAAGTCTCGGGCAAAGCGTGGACGACCGGGCTGCGGGACAGTCGAGGTGGCACGACGCGATTCATGAGCGCGCAGGATGCGCGCGGTCCGCAAGGGCATGATTCAAGAACCGAACCGCGCGCGCAGACGGGGCGCCACGTCGCGGGCGTAGCGCTCGAGGCTGGGGCTCATCTCGTCGGGCTTCATGCCGGGCGGCACCGCCCAGCTCACGATGTCGGTCAGGCCGTATTCCTCGATGAAGGAGCTGAGCTCGGCGACACAGTGATCGACGTCGCCCACCACCCAGGTCTGCGGGATGCTCGCTTCCTTGGTGATGCTCGCCACGCCGCCATGGCCGCCCGACTCCGCGCGAAAGCGGTTGTAGACCTCCATGCGCCGCCGCTCGGCCGCGCGCACGGCGCCCCAGTCGCGCTCGGCGTCGTCGGTGACGAGGCAGGAGCGGATGATGCCGATGCGGAACTGCGCGGGATCGCCGCCCTGCGAACGCACCTTGGCCGCCCAGGTGTCGAGCGTGCTGGCGCGCGGTCCCTGCGGCAGCAGGTTGGTCCTGTGCTGCGCGGCGCGAAGCGCGCCAGGTTCGCCCATCGCCGCCACCCAGAGCGGCGGGCCGCCCTCCTGCACGTAGCCCGGCGCGATCCTGACGTCCTCGAACTGGTAGCGCTTGCCCGCGAAGCTGAATTTCTCGCCGGTGAAGGCGAGCCGCAGCACCGCGAGGCCCTCGTCGGTCAGCGAGACGCGCCGCGCCACCGGCATGCCGAAGCCACGGAACTCGTGCGGCGCGTAGCCCATGCCGACGCCGATCTCGACGCGACCGCCGCTGATGTTGTCGAGCACCGCCAGGTCCTCGGCGAGCCGGACCGGATGGTTGAAGGGCAGCAGGCAGACGTCGCACGAGAAGCGCACGTGCCTGGTGCGCGCCGCCATCGCCGCGGCGACCGGAATCCACGACGGCAGGTAGCCGTCCTCGACGAAGTGATGCTCGGTGAACCACACGAGATCGAGCCCGAGTCCGTCGAGCCAGGCGACCTGGTCCATGATCGCGGCATAGAGCTCGCGATGGCTCAGGCCCGAAACCGGCGGATTGCGGAAGTCGTAGGCAACACCGAGACGCAAAGGCTTGGCCATGGATTGCATCCTTTGCCGGAGCATATGCCGCCGGGATGCAGTCAGCCGAGCGGAATATGCCCTCTGAGCGGCTTCTTGAGATGCGCCTCCCGCGCTCGTACTGTTCCTCAAATCGGGGAGGAGTCCGGCCATGAAAGCTGCCGTATTGCACGAGGTGAACAAGCCTCTCGTCATCGAGGACGTCGGCGTCCGCAAGCCGGGCCCGCGCGAGGTGCTGCTGCGCACGGCCTGCGCCGGGCTTTGCCATTCGGACCTGCACTTCATGGAAGGGCTTTATCCTCATCCCCTTCCGGCCGTGCTCGGCCATGAATCGGCGGGCATCGTCGAGGAGGTCGGCGCGGACGTCACGTACGTCAAGAAGGGCGACCATGTGGTCACCTGCCTGTCGGTGTTCTGCGGCACCTGCGAGCAGTGCCTGTCGGGGCGGCCGGCGATCTGCACCAACACCGAGGTCAAGCTGCCGCCCGGCGTGTCGACGCGCATGACCTGGAACAAGACGGGGCCGATCCACCAGTTCCTCAACATGTCGTCGTTCGCCGAACAGATGCTGGTGCACGAGAACGCCATCGTGAAGGTGCGCGAGGACATGCCGCTCGACCGCGCCGCGCTGATCGGCTGTGGCGTGATCACGGGCGTCGGCGCGGTGTTCAACACGGCCAAGGTGGCGCCCGGCGAAACGGTGGTGGTGATCGGCTGCGGCGGCATCGGCATGGCGGCGATCAACGGCGCGGCGATCGTCGGGGCCGGCCGCATCATCGCCGTCGACAACAATCCGGTGAAGCTGCAGCTGGCGACCAAGCTCGGCGCCACCGACATCGTCGACGTGCGCAACGGCGATCCGGTCGAGCAGGTCAAGCAGCTGACCAAGGGGCAGGTGCATCATGCCTTCGAGGCGGTCGGCTCCAAGCTCACCGCCGAGCAGGCGTTCCAGATGCTGGGGCCTGCCGGCGTCGCCACCATCATCGGCATGATCCCGTTCGGCACCAGGATCGAACTGCACGGCTTCGAATTCCTGCGCGGCGAGAAGAAGATCCAGGGCTCGTCGATGGGTTCCAACCGCTTTCGCATCGACATGCCGCGCCTGGTCGAGCATTACCTCAAGGGCCGGCTGCACCTCGACGACTGGATCTCGGCTCGCATCAAGCTGAGCGAGATCAACGAGGGCTTCGCCAACATGAAGTCGGGCAAGGTGCTGCGCTCGGTGATCATGTTCGACGCCTGACGTGCTGCGGATGATTTCGACTCGCAGGGAGATGGCGACAACACGTCGTATCGAGCGAGCTGTCCTGAACGGCGGAGAATAGTAACATGCCCGACACCACTGCCTTCACCACGCCCGCCGACACCGGCAAGCCCGAGCATTTCGACGTCGTCATCGTCGGTGCCGGCATTTCCGGCGTGGGCGGCGCCTATCACCTCACCAAGCAGCGCCCGGGAACGAGCTTCGTCGTCCTCGAATCGCAGGAGAGCTTCGGCGGCACGTGGATCACGCACCGCTATCCCGGCATCCGCTCCGACAGCGACCTCTACACGTTCGGCTACCGCTTCAAGCCGTGGACCGGCACGCCGATCGCGACCGCGGCGGAGATCCTGGCCTACATGGGCGAGGTGATCGAGGAGAACGGTCTTGGCCGGCACATCCGCTACCGCCACAGGATCACCTCGGCGCGCTGGTCGAGCGAGGAGGCGTGCTGGTCCCTCGAGGGCACGCGCACCGACACCGGGGAGGCCGTGCGCTTCACGGCGAACTTCCTGTGGATGTGCCAGGGCTACTACCGCCACGCGCAGGGCTACACGCCCGAATGGCCGGGGATGGAGAGCTTCCGGGGGCGGATCGTCCACCCGCAGACCTGGCCCGAGGATCTCGACTACAAGGGCAAGAAAGTCGTCGTCATAGGCTCGGGCGCAACGGCGGCGACCGTCATTCCCGCGATGGCGGCGGAGTGCGGCCACGTCACCATGCTGCAGCGCTCGCCGACCTATTTCATTCCGGCGCGCAACGCCAACGACCTCGCCGACACGCTGCGCGAGCTGCAGATCGACGAGACCTGGATCCACGAGATCGTGCGCCGCAAGATCCTGCACGACCAGTCGGTCTTCACGCGCCGCTCGTTCGACGAGCCGGAGGCGGTGAAGAAGGAGCTGCTGGGCGGCGTGCGCGCCTATCTCGGCCCGGACTACGACATCGACACGCACTTCACGCCGAGCTACCGGCCGTGGCGGCAGCGCATCGCCTTTGTCCCGGAGGGCGACCTGTTCAAGGGGATCAGCTCGGGCAAGGCGTCGGTCGTGACCGACGAGATCGACCGCTTCACCGAGACCGGCATCCTGCTCAAGTCCGGCAAGCTGCTCGAGGCCGACATCATCGTCACCGCAACCGGCTTCGACCTCAGCGTCCTGGGCGACATCGAGTTCGCGATCGACGGCAAGCCGCTCGACTTCGCCGACACCGTCACCTATCGCGGCATGATGTTCACCGGCGTGCCCAACATGG
>CAZHQA010000011.1:0-22556 GCA_964533955.1 uncultured Reyranella sp.
CGGCGCTACGGCGAGACGGTGAACGGCTGGAACTATCCGGCGCGCAATCTCGGCAATTTCGGCGAGGACTATCTCTATCGTGCCCATATCGCCCTCACCGCGCTCGCGGCGCTGGAAACGGTCGAGGCGACCTATCTCGGCTGCGCCAGCGACGAGACCGGCGAGCCGATCGAGGGTGGCCGGCGCTACGTGCTGCGTTTCGAGCCGAGCCAGCTGCCGCCCGCCCACGCATTCTGGTCGCTCACGCTCTACGAAGTGACGCCCGAAGGCCGCGCCTTCTTCACCGATAATCCGCTCGGCCGCTACGCCATCGGCGATCGAACCAGGGGCCTGCGCTTCACCCCGGATGGCGCCCTCGAGATCTACGTGCAGCACGAACGGCCGTCGGGCGACAGGGACTCCAACTGGCTGCCGGCTCCGGCAGCGGGGCCGATCCGCCTGCTGCTGCGCGCCTACGAGCCGCGCGAGGCGCTGCTCGATGGCCGCTATCGCCTGCCGCCGCTGCGACGCAACTCCAGTCCCTGACGAGGCGTTAGCCTCGAGGGACGATCAGGAGCTCATCATGACCGACATTCCCCGGCGATCCTTCGCCGCGGGCGCCGGCCTGCTGGTTGGCGCCGTGGCGTTGCGCACGCAGGCTCAGCAGAAAAAGGAAGAGGCCCAGCAGCTGGCGAGCGCCAATCTCCCCAATCGCCACGCCGAGCCCCTTGCGTTCAAGCCGGACAGGGTTCCCGGCCTGTCGGCCAAACTCCTCACTCGACATCACGACGAAGACTATGCCGGCGCCGTGAGGCGCTTGAACTCGATCGAGGAGCAGCTGGTCAAGATCGACTTCGCGAACATGTCCGCTCCGGAATTGAGCCGGCTGAAGCGCGAGGAACTCATGGCCTTCAACGCGTCGAGCCTGCACGAGCTCTACTTCGCCAGCCTGGGCGAGATGCCGACCCGTCCGTCCGGCCTGTTCGCCGATGCAATCTCACGCGATTTCGGCGCGCTCGAGCGCTGGCAGGCGGAGTTCGGCGCCACCGCCAAATCTCTGTCGTCCGGCTCGGGCTGGGTGATCCTGGCCTACTCCCCGCGCGACAGGCGGCTCTACAATCACTGGGCGGCCGACGATTCAATGGCGCCTGCCGGCTCGACGCCGCTGCTCGCCATCGACATGTACGAGCACGCCTATGCGGCTGACTATGGTGCCGACGCTGCCGCCTACGTCGACGCCTTCCTCAAGATCGTGAAATGGCCGAATGCCGAGCGCCTGTATCGCGAGGCCCTGCGGGTTTGATCAGGCGCCGGGCTGGGCGCGCTGAGATTCTTCCTCGGCGCGAGCCTCGATCGCTTCCATGTCGTCGTCGCTCATGCCGAAATGGTGGCCGATCTCGTGGATCAGCACGTGGCGCACGATGTGCGGCAGATCCTCGTCCGATTCGCACCAGTAGTCGAGGATCGGGCGGCGATACAGGAAGATGCGGTCGATGTCGTTGGCGACGTGGCCGACGCCGCGCTCCATCATCGACACGCCCTGGTAAAGGCCGAGCAGGTCGAACGGCGAATCGAGCTCCATCGCCTTCTCGACCTCGTCGGACGGGAAGTCGTCGACCTGGATGCGCACGTTGCCGACATGGCGGCGGAATTCCTCGGGGATCGTCGCCAGCGCTTCGGCGGCGATCGCCTCTACGTCTTCCAAGGTTGGCGCGATGCCGAAGCATGGCGTGCGCCGCGGGTTGGTGAAGACTGGCATAACTCCCCCATATAGGAGCCAAGCGCCCTCGCCAAGCGCTTCGCGTGTGAGATTGTTCACCAATCGTGTGCCGGACCGAAGCGAAGCTGGCGCGGGATTCGCATGGTCGCGTTCCGGAACGAACCACTCTAAGCTCGGCGCGCATCCATGCTCCGCTTTCTCGTCCGACGCCTTGTCGTGGCGCTGCTCGTCGCGGCGACGGTGATGACTCTGGCCTTCATCCTGACGCGCCTGTCGGGCGACCTCGCGACATCGATCGCCGGGCCCAACGCGACGGCCGCCGACATCGAGGCGATTCGCAAGGTCTACGGCCTCGACCGTCCGCTGCTGACGCAGTTCCTCGACTGGGTCGGCCGCGCCCTGACCGGCGACCTGGGCGAGAGCTACTTCTTCAGGACCCGCGTCTCCGCGCTGATCGGCGAGCGCATGCCGGTGACCCTGACGCTCGGCCTCACCGGGCTGGTGATTGCCCTTGTGGTCTCTCTGCCGCTCGGCATCCTGGCGGCGGTGCGCGAGAACACCGGCTTCGATCGCGCGGTGCAGCTGGTGGCGTTGCTCGGCCAGGCAATGCCGTCGTTCTGGCTCGGCCTGATCCTCATGATCGTGTTCGGTCTCGAGCTCGGCTGGCTGCCGATCTCCGGCAACGATTCGTGGCAGAACTTCATCATGCCGGGTGTCGTCCTCGCCTTCTCGGCAATCCCGGCACTGACGCGGCTGACCCGCGCCGGCATGATCCAGGCGATGGGCAGCGACTATATCCGCACCGCCCGCGCCAAGGGCCTGTCGCGCGCCTCGATCCTGCTGAAGCACGCACTGCGCAATGCCGCGATCCCGGTGGTGGCGATCGCCGCCGTCCAGCTCGGCTTCATGCTGGGCGGCTCGATCGTCATCGAGCAGGTCTTCGCCCTGCACGGCGTGGGCTTTCTCGCCTGGGAGTCGATCGAAAAGAACGACTTTCCAGTGGTGCAGGCGGTGGTGCTGGTGCTGGCGGTGATCTACGTCGCTCTCACCATGCTGGCCGACCTGATGAACGCCGTGCTCGATCCCCGCCTGCGCTCGGCATGAGACGCGGCTTCCGCAACGTGGCGACCTGGCTGGGCGCCGCCATCATCGCCGTGGCCGCGGTCTGCGCCCTGTTCGCCCCGCTGCTGGTGCCGCACGACCCGTTCGCCCAGGACCTCGGCCAGCGCCTGCTGGTGCCGTTCTGGATGGAGGGCTCCGATCCCCGGCACATCCTCGGCACCGACCAGCTCGGCCGCGACTATCTCTCGCGCCTGATCTGGGGCTGCCGCATCTCCATGCTGATCGGCGTCACGGTTTCGATCGTCTCGGGCCTGATCGGTATCACCATCGGCGTGCTTGGCGGCTTCATGGGCGGGCGGGTCGACGATGCGGTGCTTTTCGCCATCACCACGCGGCTTTCCATCCCGGTGGTCCTGGTAGCGCTGGCCGTGGTCGGCCTGCTCGGCAGCTCGATGACCCTGCTGGTGATCACCCTCGGCCTGCTGCTGTGGGACCGCTTCGCCGTGGTGGCGCGCTCGACCACCATGCAGGTGCGCAACCTCGACTTCGTTGCCGCCGCCTGGTGCGCCGGCTGCTCGCGCTTTCGCATCCTGACCCGCGAGGTGCTGCCCAACATCGCGAGCCACCTCGTGGTGGTTGCGACGCTCGAGATCGCGCTCGCCATCCTGCTCGAGGCCGCCCTCTCCTTCCTCGGCCTCGGCGTGCCGCCGCCGCTGCCGTCGTGGGGCCTGATGATCGCCGAAGCCAAGGACTACATGTTCTTCAGCCCCTGGGTGATCATGATCCCGGGCGCGGCACTGTTCGTGCTGGTGCTCGGGATCAACCTCCTGGGCGACGGGCTGCGCGATCTGTTCGGCGCGAGGCAGGCGTGAGCGCGCTGCTCGAGGTCGAGAAGCTCGAGGTCGACTTCGCCGGCCGCCCCTCCGGCTCCTCGACGGCGGCGGTGCGCGGCGCCTCGCTCGCGGTCGAGCGCGGCGAGACCCATTGCCTGGTGGGCGAATCGGGCTGCGGCAAGTCGGTGACGGCGCTGGCGATCATGAACCTGCTGGCACGCAGCGGACATCGGCGCGCCGCGCGGCTTGCCTTCCAGGGCGAGGATCTGCTGGGCCTGTCCGACGCCGGCATGGCCGAGCTGCGCGGCAATGCCATGGCGATGATCTTCCAGGAGCCGATGACCTCGCTCAATCCGGCCTACACGGTGGGCTCGCAGATGACCGAGGTGCTGCGCCGCCACAAGGGCGCGAGCCAGCGGGCCGCCACCGACCGCGCCGCCGACCTGCTGGCCCGCGTCGGCATCACCGCACCGGGGCTGCGGCTCGGCCAGTTCCCGCACCAGCTCTCGGGCGGCCTGCGCCAGCGCGTCATGATCGCCATGGCCCTGATGTGCGAGCCGCAGCTCCTGATCGCCGACGAGCCCACCACCGCCCTCGACGTCACGGTGCAGGCCCAGATCCTGCGGCTGCTTGCCGGCCTTCAGCGCGACCTCGGCCTCGGCCTGCTGCTGATCACCCACGACCTCGGCATCGTGGCGCGCGTGGCCACGCGTGTCTCGGTGATGTACGCGGGCGAGGTGGTCGAGAGCGCGGGCACCGCCGAGCTGTTCGCCAATCCGAAGCACCCCTATACCCAGGGCCTGCTGCGCTGCGTCCCGGTGCCGGGCAAGGTCCGGCGCGACGAGCCCCTGGGCTCGATCCGGGGCACCGTGCCGCGCATAACGCCCGGCTTCGAAGGCTGCGCCTTCCGCGATCGCTGCGACTTCGCCGACGAAACCTGCCGCCACGCCATTCCACGTCACGGCGCGGACGCGGGCCACGAGTTCCTGTGCCGGCTGACATGACGAGCGCCCCCGCCATCGAGGTGCGCGGCGTGCGCAAGATCTTCCGGGTCAAGGGCGGTCTCCTGGCGGCCGACCGTCACGTCGTCGCCGTCGACGACGTGTCGTTTGCCGTGCCGGCCGGCGGCGTGCTGGGGGTGGTGGGCGAGTCGGGTTGCGGCAAATCCACCCTGGCGCGCCTGATCCTCGGCCTGCTCGCGCCCGACTCCGGCGACATCGCCGTGGAAGGACGGCGGATCCTCGACATGGATCGCAAGGCCCGCGCCCGGCTGATCCAGCCGGTGTTCCAGGATCCCTTCGCCTCGCTCAATCCCCTGGCCCGCGTCGGCGACATCGTCGCCATGCCCGTGGTAGCGCAGGGCAACATCGATCGTGTCGAGCGAACCAGGCGCGTCGACGAGATGCTGGCGCGGGTCGGACTCAGCGCGGAGATGGGCCGGCGCCTGCCGTCCGAGCTCTCGGGCGGCCAGCGCCAGCGGGTCGCCATCGCCCGCGCCCTGGTGCTCCGGCCGCGCATCGTGGTGTGCGACGAGCCGACTTCCGCGCTCGACGTCTCGGTGCAGGCGCAGATCCTGAACCTGCTCGCCGAACTGAGGCACGACCTCGGCCTCACCTATCTCTTCATCAGCCACAACCTCGCGGTGGTCGAACATGTCGCGAGCGACGTCGCCGTCATGTATCTCGGCCGCTTCGTCGAAAGCGCGCCGACCGAGCGGCTGTTCGCCCACCCTGAACACCCCTACACCCGGGCGCTGCTCGCCTCGGTGCTGACGCCCGAACCCGGGCTTGGCGTGCCCGATGTCGGGCTGGGCGACACGCTGCCCGATCCCGCCAACATCCCGGCGGGCTGCCGCTTCCATCCGCGCTGCCCGATCGCCGAGCCGCGCTGCTCGATCGAGGCGCCGCCGCTCAAGCCGCGCCCGGCGGGCGGTGTGGAATGTCTGCTGGCGCCGTGAGCTCCCGCCCGATCGTCAGCGCGCGGTCACGATCACGCCATCCGCGTCATTTCCACTTCGCGAAGTAAAAGCGCGGCAGTTCGTCCGGATAGGTCTTGAAATCGAGGTCCTTGGCGAAGGCGTAGGCGTTCACGTAGGTGTGCAGTGGCAGCCAATAGGCCTTCTCGGTGGCGATCTTGATCGCCGCCGAATAGGCCTTGGCCCGGACCGCCTTGTCGCCGGTCGATCCGCCCTCGGCGATGAGCTTCTCGAGCTCGGGATCCCGACTGTAGTTGTCGTTGGCATCCTTGCCGAACATCACCGGCAGGATGGCCGAGACGTCGTTGATCGAGTAGCTGCCCCAGCTTTGCATGTAGAGCGGCGTCTCGCCGCGCCACGCCCTCTGGATGGCGGGCGCGACCTGCAGCGGCGTGAGCCTGGCCTTGATGCCGACGGCGCCGAGATAGTTCTGCACGGCCGCCGGCCACGAGGCGGGCTGCACCGAGGTCACCATTTCGGTCTCGAAGCCGTTGGGATAGCCCGCCTCGGCCAGCAGCTCCTTCGCCTTCTTCGGATCGTAGTCGTACAGCACCGCGGCATTGGCATCGCAGCCGAACTGGCTGGGGAAGCAGGGTGCCGGCGGAACGCGGCTGCCGCCCTGCACCAGCTTGTCGGCCATCTCCTTACGGTTGACGGCATGCCAGATCGCCTGGCGCACCTTGAGCTTGGTGAGCGGATTGTCCGCGCCCGATCGGCCGGCGGCGTCGATCGAGACGTAGCCGATCCGCATCGACTCCTGCTGCACGGCCTGCAGATGCGGCATCTTGTTGATCTGGCTCATCTGGTCGGGATTGATGTTCCAGATCCAGTCGGTCTGCTTGGCCAGCAGGTTCGTCACTTCGGTGGCGAGGTCGGGCACGAAGCGCACATGCAGGGTCTTGATGGCGGGCCGGCCCTTGGGCGAGCCCTCCCAGTAGCCCTCGAAGCGCTCGAACACGACCTCCTGGCCTTGCACGTTCTTGGCGATCCTGTAGGGGCCTGCGCCGACCGGGTTCTTGGCGAACTCCTCCGGCCCCATCTTCTCGCGATAGGCCTTGGGATGGATCGGCGTCACCATGGCGAGATATTCAAGCGCCGCCGGCGTCGGCCGCTTCATCCTGATGGTCACCGAGAAATCGCCGGTTTTTTCGGCCTTGTCGATCCACGCGTAGTTGGACGGCGTCGCCACCTTGCTCTCGGGATTGGCCGCCATGTTGAGGGTGTAGACCACGTCGTCGGCGCTGAGCGGGCTGCCGTCGTGGAACTTCACGCCCTGCCGGATCTTGAGTTCGAGGGAGTTGTCCTCGGCAAAGCGCCACTCGGTGGCGAGCGACGGCTTGATCTCGAAGGTTGCAGGATCGCGATGCACCAGCATGTCCCAGGCCTGGTGCGCCAGAATGAGGCCAGTGCGTTGGCTGTTGAAATACATGTCGATGTTGGGCACCGCGTCGATGAACTGGATGCGCAGCGTGTCGGTGGCCTTCTCGGCGCGAGCCGACGGGATGACGGCGAGCGAGCTCGCGGCGACGAGAGCGGAACGGCGGGTGAGTTTCACGGCGGCCTCCTGGAATTGGTGCAAACCTAGGCTCGGCTCCTACAATGAGGCAAGCTTGGTGCCACGAAGTGAAGGAGAAGCGACATGACCGCGAAACTGACCGGCAAGGCCCGTAGCCAGGCGCTCGGCACCCTCAAGGGATGGACGAAGGTGGCGGGCCGCGACGCCATTCGTAAGAAATTCCAGTTCGCCGACTTCAACCAGGCGTGGGGGTTCATGACTCGCGTGGCGCTGGCCGCCGAAAAGGCAGACCACCACCCCGAGTGGTCGAACGTCTACAACCGGGTGGAGATTGTGTTGTCGACCCACGACGCCGGTGGATTGAGTGCAAAAGACATCGAGCTGGCCAAGTTCATCGATTCGGTCGTCGCCTAGTCCACAGGGAACATTGCCGGGGCGCCGCCGTTGTATCGATCACGACGGAGGCCGCCATGAATCCCGGTAGCGAAAACGGCACACTCGACAAGTTCCATCTGGGCGTCAGCGCCGATGGCCAGAGCTGCATGATGATCTTCATCGACGAAGAGCACCGCGCCATCCGCTGCACGGCCGATTTCGCGCAATTCAGCGCCTTCATCGCCAACCTCAATCGCGCCGCCGCCGAGATGGCGCGGCGCCGCTGTGTGCTGGGCGAGGAAGACGCCGCCGCCCACACGCCAATGAACGTGACCTTCGCCGAGTTCCAGCTGAGCCGCGACGACAGCTACATCGAAGGCGCCCTGGTCGGCGAGGCGGGCGAGATCGTGGGCATCCGCATGCATCCCGACGTCGCCTGCCAGATCACGCGGGCGATGCTCTTGACCGCACCGGCCGCCAGCAGCTGCTGATGAAAAACGCCCCCGAAACCGGGGGCGTTTTCACTGGATCACGTCGACGGATCACTTCGGCTTGGGCTTGGCGTGGGTGTCGCCCGCCTTGCCTTGCGCCTCGGCCTTCTTGAGCGCAGCCGCCTCGTCGGAATTCATCGCCCGCTTGGCTTCCTGTGCCGCCTTGTCGACCTTGCCCTCTTCGATGAACTTGGCAGTGCGCTCGTTGTAATCGCGCGTGCCGCTGTAGCTCCCTTCGCCTTCGACGCCGTCCTTCGGCGTCTGCTTCTTGCTGGTGTCCTGCATGTCTGGCTCCTTCGGTTCCATCGAGAGATAGAACGATCGAACCTCGCCGGAGTTACCGGCTTAATCCCGCCTGTCGGTAATAGGCGAGCACGCCTGGATGCAGCACCGATGGAGCCGTCACGGCCGCGAGCGTGTTCTTTGCTGTCGTGTCGGCGAGTTGTGCCGAGGGCGTCGCCTCCGCCTGATGCAGCGCCTTGGCGAGCCGCCCCGCGATCGCGGCATCGAGTCCGGGCCGGGCCATCACGAAGCTCCACGAGCCGACCGACGGAATGGCCGCGTCCTGGCCGGGATAGCTGCCGGCCGGCTGGCTGATCGGCTTCAGGAACGTGTGCTTGGCGAGGATGCGCCGGATTTCTTCGGCATCGGGCGCGACGAAGCGGCCGCCCTCCTTGCTCGTCACCACCGACTTGAAGCCGGGCCAGCCGGCGCCGCCGCCCCACAGAGCGGCGACCCGGCCGTCGAGCACCATCGCCGGGCCATCGCCCGCTTTCTCGAGATAGACCGGCTGGAAATCCTTGGCCGCATCCAAGCCCAGACCATCCATCACGTAGCGGCCCAGGACCACCAGGCCGGAACCCGCCGCACCCCAGGCGATCGGCTTGCCCTTGAGGTCGGCGATGCGGCGGTAGGGGCTGTCGGCCCGCACGACGAACAGACCGGCCGTCGGGTACATCGCCGTCAGCACCTTGAGGTTGGCCGGCGGCCGGCCGATGCCGGACAGCGACTCGTGCACCACCTCGCCCTGCACCAAAGCGATGTCGAGCGTGCCGGCCTCCAGCCGCGGCACGTTCTCCGTGCTGCCCTTGGTATTGATCGCTTCGATCTCGAGTGCCGGATCCTGCGCCCTGATCGCGGCGATGAAGGCCTCGCCATAGACCGGAAAGCCGCCGCCCGGCGTGGCAGTACCGAGCCTGACCTTGACCGGCTGGGCGAGCACCGGCGTGCTCATGACCAGCGACCCGAGCACGAGCGTCCGTCGAGCAAGCCGCATGGCACTAATGAACTCCGGCGCAGCGATGGACTTCGATCGTGAGATGGCTGATCTCGTGCAGTCCCGCGAGGCGCGCATGGTACTGCTCGACAGGTTGGGGATCATCGGACACCAGCGACACGATGGCGCCGTGGTGGCCGGGGCCCAATCGCCAGACGTGCAGATCGGCGATGCGGTCGTGGCCGATCTCGAGCCGGCCACGGATCGTCTCACCGAGCGCCTTGTTGGGCGTGGCATCGAGCAGCACCGCGCCGGAATCGCGCACCAGACCCCACGACCAGTGGGCGATCACCAGCGCTCCGACGATGCCGATTGCCGGATCAAGCCAGGTCCAGCCGAACGTCCAGGCCGCCAGCAGCCCCGCGATCGCCAGCACCGACGTCAGCGCATCCGCCAGCACATGCCAATAGG
The DNA here is from genome assembly GCA_964533955.1 of uncultured Reyranella sp. Classification (GTDB taxonomy): domain Bacteria; phylum Pseudomonadota; class Alphaproteobacteria; order Reyranellales; family Reyranellaceae; genus Reyranella. The sequence goes on from CAZHQA010000011.1 coordinate 9,639, forward strand.
CGGCGCGCAGGTTGTGATCGTGATGGTGGTGATGGTCGTGATGGTGATCGCCGTCGCCATGCGGGTGGTCGTGATCGTGATGATGATCGGCGCCCAGCAACCAGGCGCTCAGCAGATTGACACCCAGACCGACGACGGCGATCGCGATCGCCTCGGGATAGCGAATGGCGACCGGCTGGAAGAGCCGCACGACCGACTCGTAGCCGATGCCGAGCGCGATCATGGCCAGCACGATGGCGCTGGTGAAGCCTGCCAGGTCGCCGAGCTTGCCGGTGCCGAAGGTGAATCGCGGGTCGCGGGCGTGCGAGCGGGCGAAACGGTAGGCGAAGGCCGCGATGGCGAGCGCACCGGCGTGGGTCGACATGTGCCAGCCGTCGGCCAGCAGCGCCATCGAGCCGAAAATCGAGCCGCCGGCGATCTCCGCCACCATCATGGCGGCGGTGAGACCGACAACCGCCCAGGTCCGCCGCTCGTTGCGATCGTGCGAGGCGCCCAGGAACATATGCTCGTGGCGCCAGTCGGCCAAGGTATGGCTGTGCATTGCGCGCCCCCTAGTCCTGCTTGAGGTAAGGCTCGACCTTGCCCTTGAGCTTGATGGTGAGCGGATTGCCCTTGCGATCGACGGTCCGGCCGACCGCGACGCGGATCCAGCCCTCGCTCACGCAATATTCCTCGACGTTGGTCTTTTCCTGGCCGTCGAACTTGATGCCGACGCCCTTGGTCAGCAGCTGCTCATTGTAGTGGGGGCTCTTGGGGTTGGTCGAAAGCCGGTCGGGGAGCGCTGATTCTGTCATGCGCCCAGTATAGCCCAGCCGGACCCGCGCCAACCACGAGCTCCTTCGCCCGCGGCACGGGACAACAATGCCGATCAGGCCTGTTGGCTGTAGCGCTCGTAGAGCTGCGCGACATTGTCCCAGCGGATGGCCTGCATGAAGCCGTCGACATAGGCGGCGGCCCTGGCGCCATAGTCCAGGGCGTAGGCGTGCTCGAACATATCGAGCGCGAGGATCGGCCGGCCGCCGGCGAGCGTCATGGTGTGGTCGGCGGCCCAGGTGTTGACCAGCCGCTTGTCGTGCGGCGACCAGGCGAGCAGCACCCAGCCCGAGCCACCGCCCAGCGCCTTGCCGATCGCCGAGAACTCGCTCTTCCAGCGGGCCAAGCTGCCGAAGTCCTTGCTGATCTGCTCGGCCAGTGCCCCTTTGGGATCTCCCTCGCCGCCCAGGCCATCGAAATAGAGCTCGTGGATGATCATCGAGTTGGTGGCGATCAGCTCCTCTCGCTTCAACCCATTGACGACGAATACCGGGGCCGTCGCGAAGTCCAGCGCCGCGAGTTGCGCGGTGATGGCGTTGAGCCGCTTCACCGCGCCCGAGTAGTTGTTCTCGTAGTGGCTCACCAGGAGCTTCTCGGACAGTCCTTTCACCTTGGCGGGATCGAACGGCAGCTTCCTGACGGCGTACTCGGTCTTGGGTGCGCTCTGGGCGAGCGCATCGGCGGCGGTGACGGCGAGAGTGGCGCCGGCAGCGATGGCGATGAAATCACGACGGTTCTGCACGGCAGTCATGACGGCCTCCTTCGATTGAAGACAGGACTAGACTCCCCCGATGGCGAGAAAATAGACGACGCCGGTCAGCGAACTCGCGAGCAGCACGGGCACCATACCGAACTTGAAGCGGAACACGGCGATGGCCGCCGCAGCCGCCAGCACCATCGACGGAATGTTGGCCGATGCCAGCACCGGCACGTCGACCGTCGCGCCGAGCCAATGGGCGGGCCGCAGGGTGGCAAACAGGACGTGCAGGCCGAACCAGACGGCAAGGTTCAGGATCACGCCCACGACGGCAGCCGTGACGGCGGCCAGCGCGGCGCCCAGCGCCTTGTTGGCGCGCAGCATCTCGACGAAGGGCGCGCCGAAGAAGATCCAGAGGAAGCACGGCGTGAAGGTCACCCAGGTGGTGAGCAATCCCCCGAGTGTGCCCGCGAGCACGGGGTTGAGCGGCCCCGGCGATCGCCAGGCGCCGAGGAAGCCCACGAACTGGGTCACCATGATCAACGGGCCCGGCGTGGTCTCGGCCATGCCGAGGCCGTCCAGCATCTCGCCGGGTGTCACCCAGTGATAGGTGCCGACCGCTTCCTGGGCGACATAGGCCAGGACGGCATAGGCGCCGCCGAAGGTCACCACCGCCATCTTGCTGAAGAACAGCGCGATCTGGGTGAAGACGTTGTCGCCACCCAGGCCGAGGTAGAGCACGGCCACCGGCACCAGCCACAGCGCCAGGAAGAGCGAGCTGATCTTGAGCGACCAGGCGAGATTGGGCCGCGCATGCGGCGGCGTCTCTTCGCCAAGCAGCGAATCGGCGTCGGCGACCTGCTTGTCGCCAACCTTGCCGTGGCCGCCGCCGGCCAGGAACGGCGCCCAGCCGAGCCGTCCGCCCAGCCAGCCGATCACGGCCGCCGCCACGACGATGATGGGGAAATCGACGTTGTAGAAGAAGATCGCGACAAAGGCGGCGGCGGCGATGCCGCGCATGACGTTGTTCTTGAGCGCACGGCGGCCGACGCGCAGCACCGCCTCGACCACGATCACCAGCACGGCGGCCTTCAGCCCGAAGAACAGACCCTGGATGATCGTGAGCTTTCCGAGCAGCACGTAGATCCACGACAGCGCCATGATGGCGAGGAGGCCCGGCAGCACGAACAGCGAGCCGGCAACCAGCCCGCCCTTTGTCTTGTGCATCAGCCAGCCGATGTAGGTGGCAAGTTGCTGGGCTTCGGGACCGGGCAGCAGGGTGCAGTAGTTCAGCGCCTGCAGGAAACGGTGCTCGCCGATCCACTTCTTCTCCTCGACGATGATGCGATGCATGACGGCGATCTGCCCTGCCGGTCCGCCGAAGGACAGCGCCGCGACGCGGGCCCACACCCGCATCGCCTCGCCGAAGGGAACGCCGTGGTCTTTCATCTGTCGTCCTTCTTGAGAGCAAAGGAATCGTAGAGGCCGTCGAGCAGCACCGCGCCGCGCGCCAGCCGCTGCTCGTCGTCGGCGCCCGGCGTGGCGATGCCGGCAATCAGGCTTTTCACGCCCGCGGTCTCGGCCCGGCCGTACTTGTCGTCCTTGAGGTCGATGTCGTGGACGATCTCGCCGATCGCGGCGAGCGCCCGATCGTTGAGCGCGGCATGGCCGAGCAGCACCTCGAAGGTGCAGCGATCGCCCCGGTGGGTGAACTCGCCCTCGAACATGTCGAAGCGCAATTCGCCGGGCTCGGGCTGGTAGCCGCTCGAGGGCACGAACTTGAAGTGCGCACTCTTGTCGATGAAACGGCGGATCAGCCAGGCCGACGCGATGCGATCGACCTGCACGCCTTTGCGGGTGACCCAGGTGCGGTTGCTGAGCGGGGCGGCGGCAGGCACCGGCTCTGCTGCTGTCATGGCATCCTCCTTCTGCAAGGCAGCCTCCAGGCCCTCGACCAGGCCTTGCGCCGCAAGGCGCCCGTTGGCGCCGAAAAAATCGATGGCGACCACGGCATCGAGCTGCCTGCGCAGGCGCGCCACCTGGGTCGCCATTTCGGCAAGCTCGCGGTCGCTTGGCTCTTCGCTCTGGCCGGCGGCGATCTCGCGCGCCTGGGCTGCGATCGCGGCGTAGTCCTCATCGCGCGCGCCGTCGAACAGTCCCTGCATCTCGTGATCGGTCAGCCCCTCGAGCAAACCGGCCTCGCAGATCAGCGCCTCGCCGCCCGCTTCCACGATCTCCTTGGCCAGCCACGCGAAGTCTTCCTGCGTCTCGGCGTTGGCCGGCAAGGCATAGACCGCGCCCTTCACGGTCACCGCGCCCAGGGCCTGCAGTCGCCGCCAGATCTTGACCCGCGCATAGGCGGGCTTGGCGGGGATCTGATGGATCAACAGCAGCCAGGAAGAGCCAGCATCTCTAGGCATCGTACATCCGTATCACACCAAATATTGAATTAGCAACACTTGTATCATTTTTGGCTTGCGCTCCTGCATAACAAGGCTAGAGTTCAGTGAAACGAGTGTATCAGGAGATGATGATGCCGTATCATGCACGTCCGATTTCGTTCAAACCTGCCCGGCTCAAGGGCCTCTCGCCGAAGCTCATCGCCAGCCACTACGAGAACAACTACGGCGGCGCGGTGCGCCGGCTGAACGCCATCACCGGCGAACTGGCCGCCGGCGATCCGGCCGGCCTGCCGGGCTACCGTCTTAACGGGCTGAAGCGCGAGCAGCTGATCGCCACCAACTCGATGCTGCTGCACGAAGTCTATTTCGACTCTCTGGGCGAGGGTGGCGGCGGCGATCCCGAGGGTGCCCTGGGCGACGCGATCGCACGCGATTTCGGCTCGGTCGCCAAGTGGCGCGCCGAATTCTCCGCCATGGGCAAGGCGCTGGGCGGCGGCTCGGGCTGGGTGACGCTGACCCGCTCGCCGCGCGACGGCACGCTGAGCAACGTCTGGAGTGCCGATCACACTCATGCATTGGCCGGCGGCACGCCGCTCCTGGCGCTCGACATGTACGAGCACTCCTACCACATCGATTTCGGCGCCAATGTCGGCGCTTACGTCGACGCCTTCATGGCCAACCTGTCGTGGGCCGGCGCGGCGGCCCGCCTTGCCGGCACACCAATCGAGAGCAAGAGCAACATGGTCGACGCGCCGACGGCACAGGCGATGCTGGCCGCCGACCCCGACATGCTGGTGGTCGACGCCCGCCTCGCCGCCGACGCCGCAATGATCCCGTTCCGGCTGCGCGGCGCCAAGCGCGTGCCGCCGGACCGCGTCGCCGCGGTCGTGGCGTCGCTGCCGAAGGGCCGCAAGGCGCTGGTCTACTGCGCCTGGGGCTTCGAGATCGGCGGCAATTGCGCCGAAGCCCTGCGCCAGACCGGCATCGATGCCGTGGCGGTGGCGGGCGGCATCGGTGCCTGGCGCGCCAACGGCCAGCCCACCGAACCGTTCAACGAAGGAGAAGCAGCATGAAATGGGTCACCCGCGAACGTCCCAAGATCGACCGCATCGCCTGCCCGTGGCTGATCCAGCGCTTCATCGAGAAGCAGCCGGAGTTCCTCTACGTGCCGGCCGACAAGGTACTGGCCACGGCAAAGGAAACCGGCGCGATCCCCTACGACATCCCAGGTGTCAAATTCAGCCATGTCGGCGAGAAGTGCAGCTTCGACGCCTTCATCGCCGAGTACAAGCTTTCAGCACCAGGCCTCGACAAGCTGGCTGACATCGTGCGCGGCGCCGATACGTCGCGGCTCGACCTGACGCCACAATCGGCCGGCCTGTTCGCGATCTCGCTCGGCCTCAGCCACATGCATCAAGACGACCACGAGATGCTGAAGCACGGCATGGTGATGTACGACGCGCTCTATGCGTGGTGCCGCAGCCTGACTGGCGAGACGCACAACTGGCCGCCCAGGATGAGCTGAGGCGCATCATGAGCGACGCGGCACTCAAGCCCTCGGCGCCGGCGGCGCGAACGCGGCGGCTGCTCGAAGGGCCGATCGTCCCGACCCTGCTGCGGATCGCGGCGCCCAACCTGGTGGTCAATGTCATCCTGATTTCGGTCACGACAAGCGTCGACGCGCATTTCGTCGGCCAGCTCGGGCTCGACGCCTTGGCCGGGCTGGCGCTCGTCTTTCCCCTGATGATGCTGATGCAACAGATGGCCAACATGGCGATGGGCGGGGCGATCGCCGCCGCCATCGCCCGGGCGCTCGGAGCGGGTCGGCGCGATGATGCCTCTTCACTTGCGATCCACGCGCTGGTGATTGCCGCCGTCGCGGCGCTGTCGTTCAGCGCGGTTTTCCTGATCGGCGGGCCCGCCCTCTACGAGTTGCTCGGCGGCCGCGGCGCAGTGCTGGCGGCGGCCCTCGAATATTCCAACGTGATATTCGCCGGCGCGTTCGCCTACTGGTTTCTCGGCGCGCTGACCAGCATCGTCCGGGGCACCGGACACGCGGCGGTGCTGGCCTACGTCTATGTCGCGGCCGAACTCCTGCACATCGCGCTGGCGCCTGCCCTGGTGTTCGGCTGGGGTCCGCTCCCGAGGCTCGGCATCACGGGCGCGGGCCTCGCCACGCTGCTTTCCCTGATCGTCGCCTGCGTGGCGCTCGCCGCCTATATCCTCTCGGGCCGAACCTCGCTCGCGCCAGTGCTGTCCGCGCGTCACCTCGAACGCCGCCTGTTCGGCGAGATCCTGCACGTCGGCGTGCCGATGTCCCTGGCGCCGGTTCTGAACAACGCGGCACTTTCGACCCTCACCGCCTATGCCAGCGTGTTGGGAGTGACGTCGCTCGCCGCCTTCGGTGCGGCAGTGCGGCTGGAGTATCTGCTCTATCCGCTGAACTTCGGCCTCGGAGCGGCCGTGCTCGCGATGGTCGGCATCAACATCGGCGCCCGCCAGTTCGGCCGCGCCGCGCGCATCGCCTGGATCGCCGTCGGTCTTTCGGCCTGCGTGATGACCGCGGTCGGAGCCCTCGCGGTGGTCATGCCGAACCTTTGGATGAGCCTGTTCAGCCAAGATCCCGCGATCCGCGCCGAGGCCGCCGGGTATTTAGCGATCGTGGGCTTCGCCTACCCGTTCGTCGCCTGCAACACGTTGATGTCGGCCTTCCAGGCGACGCGCCAGCCGCAATGGCCGCTCGCGGCAATGACCTGCCGGCTGATGGTCGTGGTGGTCGGCGGATGGATTGCCCTCGATGTCCTGCAGGCGGGCCTGGTCGGGCTCGGCGTCGTCACGGCCCTCGGATTGGCCGCCTGGGGTCTCGTGCAGTCCATTGCCTTCCGCCTTTTCGCCCGCTTGAGGTGAGCGCCATGCCAATGCACCTTCTCGGCCACGTCGACCTGCCGGAACATCGCAAAAGTGGCGGCTTCGATCACGCCGCTGTCCACGCTGCGAGCGGCCATGTCTATGTCGCACATACAGCCAACGACGCGATTGATGTCTTCGACCCCGTCGCGCGCCGTCACCTCTTCTCGGTGCCGAATCTCAGCGCCGTGGCAGGCGCCCTGGTGAGCGACGCCAGCGAACTCGTCTTTACCTCCAATCGCGGCGAGAACACGATCGGCGTGTTCGCGCCTGGCCCCGCGCCGCAGGTGACCAAGATCGCGGTCGGCGTTCGGCCCAACGGATTGGCCTACGATGCCAAGCATCGGCTGGTGCTGGCGGCCAATGTCGGCGATCCGACCGTGCCGGGTACCTGTACCCTTTCGATGGTGGATCTCGACGCCGGCGCAATGAGGGCATCGATCGAGGTGCCGGGGCGCACGCGATGGACGGTGTTCGACGCCGCTTACGGCAACTTCTACGTCAACATCATGCACCCCTCGCAGATCGTCGTGGTCGACGCGCGCACCCCCGACCAGGTGACGCGCACCATGCCTGTGCCTGCCGACGGCGCGCACGGCCTCGACTTCGATCCGGCGACCGGTCGGCTGTTCTGCGCCTGCGATGCCGGCGTGCTGGTCACGCTCGACGCCGGGACAGGCAAGGTGCTGAACGAGGGCAAGCTCAGCGGCGTGCCCGACGTCGTCTGGTTCAACGCCAAGCGCCGGCAGCTCTATGTGGCGATCGGCGATCCGGGTGTCATCGACGTCTTCGACACCAGGTCGATGCAACGACTGGGCCGCGTCGTCACCGAGCGCGGCGCCCATACCACGGCATTTCCGCCCTCGGCCGATAGCCTCATCGCCTTCCTGCCGGCGACCCATCGGGCCGCGATCTATCGGCTGGATGGCGCATCGACAGGGCCGGCATCACCATCAACTGAGGAAGCAAGCCATGGCTGACGATCCCCGACGACGCTCGCTGATCGGCATGGTCGGCGCCGGCACGCTGTTCACGACCGCTGCCGCCGCGCAGGCAACCCGCCTCGACTTCGAGAATACGCCGGTCGGTACCTTGCCGGCCGGCGTGGCCCTTGCCCTCACCGGCTCAGGTGGGCCGGTCGCCTGGTCGATCGTCGAAGATGCCTCGGCGCCGGCCGGCCCGCGCGTGCTGGCGCAGACCAGCACCGACAAGACCGATTATCGCTTCCCGCTGGCGATCTTCGACCGGCCAGTTGTGCAGGATCTCGACGTCGCAGTGCGCTTCAAGCCGGTCGCCGGCGAGGTCGACCGCGCGGCCGGAATCGCGGTGCGCGTCGCCGACCGAGACAACTACTACGTCGTGCGCGCCAATGCGCTGGAGGACAACGTCCGCCTGTACAGGGTCGTAAAGGGCGACCGCCAGCAGTTCGCCGGCGCCAAGGCCAAGGTGCCGAGCGGCGTGTGGCAGGAACTCCGGCTGCTCGCGCGCGGCAGTCGGTTCGAGGTGTTCTTCGAAGGCCGCAGCCTCTTCAGCGCGACGGATTCGACATTTGCCGCGGCCGGCCGCGTGGCGCTGTGGACCAAGGCCGACAGCGTCACGTGGTTCGACGATCTGCGGATTGCCTCCGTAAGTTAGCGCGGCGCCATCCTGATCGCGCCGTCGAGCCGGATGGTCTCGCCGTTCAGCATGTGATTCTCGACGATCTGCATGGCGAGCTGGGCGTACTCCTTGGGATCGCCGAGCCGCGAGGGGAACGGCACCTGGGCACCCAGGCTCTTCTGCGCCTCGGCCGACAGGCCCATCATCATCGGCGTCAGGAACAGGCCGGGCGCGATGGTGCAGACGCGGATGCCGAGGCTGGAGAGATCACGCGCGATCGGCAGCGTCATACCGACCACGCCGCCCTTCGACGCCGAGTAGGCGGCCTGGCCGATCTGGCCGTCGAACGCCGCCACCGAGGCGGTGTTGACGATCACGCCACGCTCGCCGTCGGCCATCGGCTCGGCCTGGCTCATCGCCCACGAGGCGAGGCGGATGACGTTGAACGTGCCGATCAGATTGACCTGGATCACCTGGGAGAACATGGCGAGGTCGTGCGGGCCGGACTTGGAGATGGTGCGGGCGGCACGGCCGATGCCGGCGCAGTTCACCACCACGCGCGGCGCGCCGAGCTTCTCCACCACCGTCTTGACCGAAGCCTCGGTGTTGGCGGCATCGGAGACGTTGGTCTTGACGTAGAGCCCGCCGATCTCCCTGGCTTTCGCTTCACCCAATTCGTCCTGCAGGTCGAAGATCGCGACCTTGGCGCCCTTCGCGGCCAGCGCCGATGCTGTCGCGCCGCCCAGACCGGATGCGCCGCCGGTGACGATGGCGGCCTGACCCTTGACGTCCATTGGTATCCTCCTTGGTTGCGCCGCTTTTAGCATGCCGCCCCCTCTTGCCAAGCGGCGCTCTGCGTCACACTTCTTGGGCCATGAGCGACGAGCAGATCGTCCGGGAAAATTTCTGGACCAAGGCCCGCCAGACGCTAGGCCGCATCCCGTTCAGCGAGGACGCCGTCGCCGCTTTCCACTGCGCGACCGACGGCACGACCCCGCTTGCGGTGCGCGCGACCTTGTTCGGGGCGCTCGCCTACTTCGTCCTGCCGTTCGACGCGATCCCCGATTTCCTGGTCGGGCTCGGCTACACCGACGATGCGGCGGTTCTGCTGGCCGCCTTCACCGCCTGCAAGAGCTACATCACGGACGACCACCGCGCGAAGGCCCGGACATGGCTCCTCAGGGAACGGTCTTCGCCGACGGCGCCGCGCTGAGCGCCGCGCGACGACGCTGCTTGGCGAGCTGCGCCTCGCGCTGGGCGATGTAGAGCGCCGAAGCGATGACGATGGCGGCGCCCACGTAGGTCCAGATCTCGGGCATCTGGCCGAACACCAGCCAGCCCATGAACACCGCGAACGGCAGTCGCAGGTACTCGAACGGAGCCACCGCGGACATCTCGCCGGCCTTGAAAGCCTGCACCCAGAAATACTGGCCGATCGTCGCCGAGGCCGAGACACCGACCGCCAGGACCCAGCCCCACGCGTCGGGCCAGCGCCACACCCAGATCGCCGGCACGACCAGCAGCAGGGTCGACCAGATCGCGAACTGGGTGAGGATCATCAGCGGCGTCTCGGAATCGGACAGCCGCTTCACGAGCAGGATGGACAGCGCGACAGTGAGCGCATTCGTCAGCGCCACGAGGGCGCCAGGCTGGAGGCTGCCGGCGCCCGGCCTCACCATGACCAGCACGCCGATGAAGCCGACGATGGTGGCGCTCCAGCGCCGCCAGCGGACCTTCTCGCCGACGATCAGCGTGGCGACGCAGACCGAGAACAGCGGCTGCGAGAAGCCCAGCGCCGTGGCGTCAGCGAGCGGAAGCATCGAGACTGCGTAGAAGCCCAGCACCATCGACGCCGTGCCCATGAAGGTGCGCCAGAAATGGCCGGCGATGCGCTTGGAATGCCACGGCTTGACGCGGCCGTTCAGGATCAGCGGCAAGAGCATCAGCACCGAGAAGAAGGCGCGGAAGAACGCCGTCTGCACGCTCTCGACCTGCTCGGACATCAGCCGGATCATCACGCCGTTGCAGGTGAAGATGAATCCGCCCGACACCAGCCACACCGCACCCTGTACGTTGGGCGGCAACCGGCGCAGCCACTCGCGCACTAGATCGTCCGCCCTTCGGAGCGCGGGTGCGCGGCAACGGCGCTCCGCAAAGAGATCATCGTGCCGGCGGCGGCGTTCCGCCGCCCTCGCCCAGCGCGCGCTGCATCAGCACGCTGTCGAGCCAGCGGCCGAACTTGAAGCCGATGTTCTCGAGCGTCCCCACCATCCGAAAGCCGCACGACGCATGCAGGCGGATCGACGGTGCCTGCGCGCTGTCGCCGATCACGGCCACCATCTGCTTCTTGCCGAGCCGGGTGCAGTGGTCGATCAGCACCGGGAGCAGCGCCTTGCCGACGCCCTGCCCGACCGCGGCGTGGTCGACATAGATCGAGTCCTCGACGGAATATTTATAGGCCGGGCGGGGCCGCCAATTGCCGGCATAGGCGTAGCCCAGCACGCGGCCTTCCCGCTCGGCCACGAGATGGGGCAGGCCGAGATCGAGCACGGAGACGCGCCGCTTCTTCATTTCCGCAAGGTCGGGCGGATCGATCTCGAACGACGCCGTGCCATGCAGCACGTGATAGGCGTAAATTTCGGCGCAACGCGCCACGTCCGCTTCGGTCGATGTCCGCACGATCAGCCCGCTCATGCGGGCAGTTATAGCTCAGTTGCGGCTGTTGCCGCCGCGCATAATCTGCCCGGCATCCGGCCCATCGTACTTGAAGAGCGAATCGGCCAGTTGCATGCCCTGCTTCACGTCGACGAGGGACACGTCGACCTTGTTGCCGCGGTTGTCGATGATGGACCAGCCGCGCAACGCCATCGGTTTTTCGGCCAGCCGAACGATGATCTTGCCTTCCTGCGGCTTGCGCGTCTGCACCACGGTCAGCTGCAGGCCGTCACCGGTGCGCTGCAGCGACTCGACGGTCAGATCACCCGACAATTTGAGCGGCTCGCGTACCAGGAAGGAGGCGGCCGTCCAGCCGATCGGCCACTGGCCGAAATCACGCGTGGCGGGGTCCCACAGAGTCACCTGCGTGCCGTCGGCCACGATCTTGAGCTGCGAGGGCGCGTCGTACTCGAAGCGCATGCGGCCCGGGCGACGCACATAGAGCGTGCCTTGCACGATGGACCCGTTCGGATTGGCCTGGACGAAGCGCGCCTGCAGCGTGCGGATCGAGGAGAAATACTGCTCGATCTCGGGAACGCCGGCCTGGGCATTCGCGGCACTGGCGAACGTGACGAGCAACAACAGGGAAGCGAAGAAGGTGCGCATGCGCCGGATATGACGGGCGATTGGGGCGAATTCAAGTAAGCTCGATCCTTGCAAGCGAGGCTGACAATCGGCCGATGCTTGGGTAACTTGCGCTCCTGGTGCAAGTAGACGAAGACACGGTCGCCGTCATCGTTCCGATGTTCAATGCGGAACGGACGATTTCGGCCACCCTCAAGAGCATCGCCGGGCAGACGCATCGCAAGCTCGATATCGTGGTGGTCGACGACGGATCGACCGACGGATCGGCGGCGGCGGTTGTCGCCTGGCAGGCGCGCGACCCGCGCGTGCGGCTGGTGCAGCAGGCCAACGCCGGCGTGGCTGCCGCGCGCAACAAGGGAGCTACCGCGACCGCCGCCAGCTTCCTCGCCTTCGTCGACGCCGACGACCTGTGGGCGCCGACCAAGATGGAGTATCAGCTCGCCGCCTTGAAGGAGGGAGGCGCCGGTGTCGGCGCAGCCTACTGCTGGTTCGCCACGATCGACGAGATCGACCGCGCCGTCTCGTTCGGTCCCCAGCCGCTGGCCGAGGGCCAGATCCTGCGCGAGCTGTGCGCCGTCAACATGATCGGCAACGGCTCGAGCCTGATGGCGCGCCGTTCGGCGTTCGAGAAGACAGGCGGCTACGACACGACATTGCGGGCCCGTGGCGCCGAGGGCGCGGAGGATTTCCTGATCTGCCTGCGGCTTGCCGAGCACACGGAATTCGCCGTCGTGCCGCGCTATCTCGTCGGCTATCGCCGCGTGCCCGGCAGCATGTCGACCCGCTATCTGCGCATGTTCCGTTCCATGGAGTTCGTGCTCGACGAATATCGCTGCCGTTTTCCCGACTATGCACCGAGCATCGACGAGCACTTGCAGAACTTCCGGCACTGGTACGGCTGGGGCGCCTTGCGCGACCGCCGACTGTCCGACGCGCGCGTCCTCGTCCGCGAATGCCTGGCCATAAGCCCGATCGCCGGAAGCCTGCGCTTCCTCGGCATGGGACTCGCGACCCTGAAGGGGCGCGCGTTCCGCCACTTGCGGATCGCCCCTCAGCCGGTGCCGCTCTACACCGAGACCATCTGGTGACGCTCTCGGTCGTCATCCCGGCGTACAACGCTGCGGAAACCCTGGCTGAAACGCTCGACAGCCTGCTTGCCCAGACACGCAGCGACTGGTGCGCGATCATCGTCGACGACGG
>CAZHQA010000011.1:22656-40335 GCA_964533955.1 uncultured Reyranella sp.
CCAGGGTCGCCTTTTGCAGCAGTGTCAGGGTGACGCCGGATCGCCGCCACGGCGAGCCATGGCTCAGCAGCGCGGTCGCGCACCGCCCCTTCGAAGTGTTCGCGCGCCAATGCCTGGTGGCCATCCATACCTTCGTGCTCGACCGCTCCCTCGTCGTCGACCTGGGCGGCTTCGACGGTTCGCTGCGCACCTGCGAGGACTGGGACCTCTGGCAGCGCATCGCCCGTACGGGCACTGCCTTCATGCCGGTCGCCGGCGCTTACGCCTTCTACCGATCGCGTCGCCACTCGCTGACGAGCGACGTGCGGCCATTGCTCGCCGACAGCAAAACGACGATCGCCCGCGGATTCGCGCCCGATCCGCGCGTACGGAATCCTGATCCGCGCTACGCAGCCGGCGCCGATCCGACCGTGGCCGGCGGCCCGCAGATGGCGGTCGCTCTCACCTGCCTGTGGACGGCGGCGTACGAGATCGCCGAGGGACGCGACGGTAGCGACCTCGTCGTGCCCTTGCCCGACAACGGCGATCTGCTCGAAAGCTGCCGGCAGAGGATCCTCGATGGCCTGAGCTGTGGCGTACGCACGCTGCTCGGAGGGCCCTATCCCGACGATCGGGGCTTCCTCGCCGCGGTGCGCCGCCTGCTGCACGTCGTCGAACAAGCGGCCAACCGGCCAGGCCTGGCGCGGCTCCTGGAATTCTCTCTCGAGCGGGAAATTTTCTGCCCCGGCCGTCCGACCGAGCGCGTGGTGGCCGGGCACTCGATGTTCGTCCGCATCGACCTCCATCGATTGCAGCCGTTCGAGGCACCTGCCGGCATCGATACGCTGAACATCGAATTCCACGCCGGTGGGCAATTCCTCGGACGCACCCAGACCGCGCTGTATGGGCCGCTGTCGGTCGGCGATCTCACGACGCTGGCCATCGAGGCGATGAGTCCTTCGGTGTTCCTGAAGCAAAGCGGCGTGATGCGCCGGCCAGGCTTCTGGCTACGGTCAGCCATCGGGCTCGCTCGACTGCCGGTGGACCTCAGAAACGCAGGGCCACGGCGAGGACCGAATTCCGTCTTCCGCCCGCGTAGCTTGGCGCGCAAGGTCCTGCTCGGGGCTGCGCTCGCGAGAACCGGCGCCAACGAGAACAAGGCCAGCGAAGGCGCCTTCTCCCAGCTGCTCGTCGAGGCGCGTGCGCAGGCGGCGGCCGTGGCCCTGCCCAGCCGGCCGGCGCGGACTTCGCACAGGACGATACTGCCGCCAGCACGCGATCGGTCGGCCTATTGGAACGCAGTCTATCGTACCGCCGATCCGTGGTCGTACGGCTCGCCGTACGAGCAGCTCAAATACCAGCGCACGCTCTCTCTGTTGCCGGCAAGGCCGATCCGACAAGCCGTGGAAGTTGCCTGCTCGGAAGGCAGGTTCAGCGCCATGCTGGCACCGCGCGTCGAGCATCTCGTGGCATCGGATGTTTCGTCGACCGCCCTCCAGCGGGCCAAGGCGCGCTGTTCTGCTTTGCCCAATATCGAGGTCCGCCGTCTCGATTTCTTCGACGAGCCATTGCCGCACGGGCTCGATCTGCTGGTCTGCTCCGAAGTGCTGTATTTTTCGGCCGATCATGCCGAGCTGGCCCGCGTTGCCGCCCGGCTGGCGGCATCGCTTGCGCCCGGGGGCCATCTGTTGGCGGCGCACGCCTACCTTCTCAAGGACGACCCTATGCGCACGGGTTTCGACTGGGACAGTCCCTTCGGAGCCAAAGTGATCGGGGAGGCGTTTGCCACGACGCCAGGCCTGGCCCTCGAACGCTCGCTGCAGACCGAGCTCTATCGCATCGACCTGTGGCGACGATTGAGGGATAGCGAAGCGCCCCCCACGCCGCAGGTCGAGACGGTGGATGTCGGCCCACCGCCCGAGGCGGACCATGCCCGGGCGATCGTGTGGGGCGGCGCAGAAATTCGCCGTGCCGAAGCCCAGGCCCGCGAGACGAGCCGCCAGGTGCCGATCCTGATGTATCACCGGGTGACGACGGAAGGACCGGAAAGCCTGGCGCGCTATCGCACGACGCCGGCGGCGTTCACAGCGCAGATGCGCTGGCTGCGGAAGCACGGCTATTACCCCGTCACCTCCCACGACATCCTCGCGCACTGGACCGGCGGCCGTCCGTTCAAGGGACGGCCGGTGATGATCACGTTCGACGACGGCTATCGCGACTTCCAGGAACTGGCCTGGCCGATCCTGCGCGCCCATGACTTCACCGCCGAAGTCATGATCGTGACCGACTGCGTCGGCGGAGCGGCCACATGGGATTCCGAGCATGGGCCGCCAGCGCTGCTGATGGACTGGCCCCAGATCCAGGCCCTGGCTGCGGCGGGCGTGCGCTTTGGCAGCCACATGGCGAGCCACAGCCACATGGAGGGGCTGTCGAGTCGGCAGATCGCGCTCGAAGCGGCGCGCTCGCAGGCCGTGCTCGAGCGCGCCGTCGGCGAGCCCTGTTTCTCCATCGCGGCGCCCTTTGGCGAATCGAGCGACCGCTTCGTGCGCATCGCCCGGAGCTGCGGCTACAAGGTCGGCCTGACCGTCGAACCAGGCCTCGCCGGCATCGGCAACGATCCGCTGCGCCTGCCGCGCATCGAGGTGCACGGCGGCTGGTCGATCGACGCTTTCGAGAGCGCCCTGCGGGCCAATGTAAGCCCCCCGTCAGCCGCCGGCGGTAGGTCATGGCAATGATCCCTCGCCTTTTTCGCCTGACCCTGACGGTGTTGTGCCTGGCCGGGACCGCCGGCTGCTCCTCGCTCTCGTGCGGCTCCGACCAGCACAAGCTCGCGCAGCTACGCGAGGGCATGAGCTACGAAGAGGTCAGCAGGCTGATGGGCTGCGCAGGAGAGCGGGTCAGCGATCACGGCCTCGAACCCGATGAATTCGCCACCATCGCCTGGGCCGGCCCCGATTCGTTGTTGTTCAGCCGCACCCACGTGGTCTTCTTCGACCGCAGGTTGTTCTCGGTCATGACCTACACGCGCGGCGGCTTCTGACGGCGACCAGCGCGGGCGTTCAGACAGCGATGAGGAAACACCGGTGTTGCCACTGAGCCTTGTCACCCGCCTGTCACGACGTAGCCTCTGGATCTTGCTGCCGGCCCTGACCTGCCGCCCGGCCGGCGCGCAGTCCTGTTGCGGCCCCGTCACGGCCAACGGCGAGCGCCTGATCCAAAGGCTCGACGCATCCGGCGTCGATCACCTGTGGCTGCCCCACAAGCACGTGAACTGGGAGACCGGCCAGATCGACAACGATCCGCATGCCAAACCCGCAGCGACGCATTGCAGTGCCTTCGTTGCATCCTTCAGCAAGCAGTTGGGCGTCTACATCCTGAGGCCACCCGAACACTCGGCGACGCTGTTGGCGAACGCCCAGATGCGCTGGCTCTCTTTCGATGCCTCGTCGTCGGGCTGGCGTCGTTTGCCCGATGCCGGTGCGGCCCAGCGGAGCGCCAACGCCGGCAATCTGGTGGTCGCAGCCTACGAGAACCCCGATCCGCACAAGCCGGGCCACATCGCCTTCGTCCGCCCGGGCTCACCTGACGCGAGACGGCTGGCCGAGGAGGGACCCGACGTCACGCAGGCCGGCGCCACCAATGCCATCTCGATGCCGATCAAGCGGGCCTTCAGCCATCATCCCGGCGCATGGCCCAGCCAGATCCGGTACTTCGAGCACACGATTTCCTGGACGAGTTGAGCGTCCGAACGGCTCACCCTCTCACGGCCGGCTGCGCTGCAGGGCCGCGCATTGTTCGAGCACCCATGCCTTGCGCTCTTCGAAGGCTGGAGGGGATTTGAGTTCGGGCCGCTGGTGGAGCCAGCCGATCCCGGCCAGCCCGCGGATCAGGCGAAACGCGGGGATGGAGGCCAAGACGTCGTCGGGTATTGGCCGGTGGGCGCGATAGCCGCCGAGGAAGGCGCGATCGATGTCCGCCGCGTTCGGCTTGAACTGCCAGTACATGAGCACGACGGCAATGTCGTACTGATGCCAGCCAAAACCGGCATCGTCGAAGTCGATGACGGTGAGCCGGTCGCCCGCCACCAGGATATTGCCGGGATGCAGGTCGGCATGGATGAGGCTGTAGACCGACGGATCCCGGCTGAGCCCTGTCAGCAACTCCCGCATTCGGCCGCGGGCATCGAGGAGGAGCCCGCGCTCCGCAGGCGATAGCGACCGATGCTCCCAGAACGGGCCCCAGTGCGGCGCATCTCCCATCAGGCCGTCGCGGTCGAGGGCGTGGCGCGTGAACCCCGGCGGTGGCGACCAACCGCTGGCCTGATTGTGCATCGCGGCCACGATGGCGCCGAGCTGGGAGAAGTAGGCCTCGATCACCCTGTCGTCGCTGGCTCCGGCCAGGACGCCGGCGAGCAGCCGGCCCTCGGTCCACCGCGCCAGGCCGGCGAACCGCTGTTCGCCGCTGGCCGGAATGGTCACCGGAACATAGTCCTGGCCGTCCCGCGCACGCACCGGACTCGGAACGACGACCCCGGCATCGCCCAGGGCACGGATCCACGCCCGCTCGGATATCAGCTCGTCGAGCGTGTGATAGCCCGGCCGATGCAGGCGAAGAACGTAGGCGGTGCCATCGTGCCGGTCGACGACCTTGAACGTGACGTTCTCGGACAGGGAGATCGGCGTGAGTTCGCCGGCATCGATCGGGAAGGAAGCCAGGGCGGCACGGGCGGCCGGCGTGAATATCCGGCCGATCGCCTCCTTATCCATCGAGTTCGGCCATCGTCGCGTCGAAGGCTACGAGGAATTCTTCCGCATGATGCCGCGCGAAGACCAGCGGCGGCCGGATCTTGACCACGTTGCGGAAGGCGCCGGCATTGCTGGTCAGGAACCCTTTGTCCTTGAGGCGGTTGATGACCTCGACCGCCCGGTCCTGATCGGGTGTCCGGTCGGCGTCGGTCCTGGCAATCTCGACGCCGATGAAAAGTCCCTGCCCGCGCACGTCGGCGATCGACGCAAAGCGCCCCTTGCGCTCGGCCAGCGCCGACTTCAGGAACGTTCCTACCGTGGAGACGCTCTCGCGCAGGCTGTCACGCTCGATGACGTCGAGCACGGCCATGCCGACCGCCGCCTGCAAGGGACTGGAGGCGAAGGTATTGAAGTAGCGCGTTGCGGCACGAAAGCCCTCGACCAGCGGGCGGCTGGCGGCGGTTGCCGCCAGCGGCAGGCCGTTGCCCATCGGCTTGCCCGTCACGACGATGTCGGGCGTGAAGCCGGTGACCTCGTATCCCCACCAGCGGCCCGTGCGGGCGTAGCCGGCCTGCACCTCGTCGGCGATCACCAGACCGCCGGCAGCGCGCACGATCTCGGCAGCGCGCGCCATGAATCCGCGCGGCACGTCGGGCAAGCCCTCGTTGGCGAAGATCGAGCACACGATCAGTGCGGCGAATCCGGCACCATCTTCCTCGAGACTGCGGATCGCCTGGCGCAGACGGTCGAGATAGGCCTCAGCCAGTTCGGCTTCGCTCGCGCCCGGCACCAGCGGACGCAGCATCTCCGGGAACGGAATGGCGCGGACGTCGCCGGCGGCGTTGCTGCCGGTGCCGAGGCGCGTCAGCTTTCCGACCGCCTCGCTGTTGCCGTGATACGTCGCATTGGTGCAGACGATGCCGGACTTTCCGGTCGCGAGGCGCGCCATGCGGAGGGCAACCTCGTTGGCTTCCGTCCCCGAGCAGCCGAAGACGACGTTCTCGATCGCCGGTCCGTGCAGGCCCGCAAGGCGCTCGGCGAAAGCAACGATGCCCTCGTGCAGATAACGGCTGTGGACATTGAGAGTCCCCTGCTGGCGGGCCATTGCCGTCACGACGTCGGGATTGGCGTGACCGACACAGGGCACGTTGTTGTACATGTCGATGTAGCGCCGACCCTCGGCGTCGAACAGGTAGACGCCCTCGCCCCGGACGATGTGCAATGGCGCGTTGTAGAACAGGGGGGCGCCCGCCCCCAGCGCCCGGTCACGGCGGACGGCAAGTGTCGCTGAACTCATGGTCGGCCCTTGGTTTGCATCGACGGCGAATGAGACCATAGCATCGCCGGAACCCGGCGACCTATCGGCGCGAACAGCGCAGAACGGCGGGCCGGTGCGCGGTTCCCTCTTCTGTCATTCCGCTCTAGCGTCGGGGTCGAGACGCGCTGGAACGATGAGGTCACATGCCCTTCGACATTCAAGGCAGGTTCCAGCGGGCTCTGGCGCTCCACCAGGCCGGACGGGTGGGTGACGCCCAAGCCATCTACCAGGAGATCCTGTCCGCGGACCCACGGCATTTCGACAGCCTCCACTTGTCTGGCCTCGCCGCCCTGCAAACAGGCCACCATCAAGCCAGCGTGGAGCGTCTCGACCAGGCGCTTCAGGTCAATGCAACGTTCGCTCCCGCTCACTACCATCGTGGCCTGGCTCTGAACGCTCTCGGCAGGCCGGCCGAGGCTCTGCCCAGCTACACGACCGCCCTGGCGCTCAAGCCGGACTACATCGAGGCACACATCGCCCGGGGCAATGCGCTCATGGCTGTTGCGAACTTTCGCGAGGCACGAAGCAGCTACGAGGCCGCCGTGGCGCTCAAGCCGGACGACGCGGAGGCGCACTATCGCCTGGGCAATGCCCTCAGGAGCCTCAATCTCCTGGAGGACGCCACGATCTGCTACGGCCGCGCCGTGGCGAAGCACCCCGGCCATGTCGATGCGCACAACAACCTCGGCAACACGCTGACGGACCTCCATCGACCGGACCAGGCCGTGGCAAGCTACGACAGGGCCTTGTCGCTGCGGCCCGAGTTCGTCGAGGCCCTGAACAATCGTGGCAACGCGCTGAAGCAGCTCGGACGGCTGGACGAAGCGCTCGCCAGCTACGACAAGGCCCTGGCGCTCAGGCCGGACTATGTCGAGGCCCATTCCAACCGCGGCAGCGTGTTTTCCATGCTTCAGCGTTTCGACGAGGCCCTCGCCAACTATGACAAGGCCTTGTCGTTGAGGCCCGACTATCCGGCGGCCCATTTCAATCGGGCCAACGCCCTCAAGGAGCTCTATCGCGCCGAGGAGGCCGTCGCCGCCTACGATGCCGTCGCCGCGCACTTTCAGGGCTTCGCCGGGTTCCACGTCAATCGAGGCAATGCGCTGAGGGACCTCAAGCGTCTGGATGAAGCCCTGGCCAGCTATGAAAAGGCGCTGCAGCTGAACCCGAACTACGACCTGCTGCGCGGGACATACCTGAACATCAAGATGATGCTGTGCGATTGGCGTTCCTTTGAGCGCGACCTCGACGGGTATGCTGCTGCAGTCCTGGCAGGAAAGCGGGTGACGAATCCATTTGTCGCGCTGAGCCTCGTCGACTCTCCGGAGCTGCATCGGATCGCGGCCCAAACCTATTCGGACAGCGTGTACCCTGCGGCGAGAACGCCCGCACCGAAGGAGCGAAGGGAAGGCGGAAAGATCCGCGTTGGCTACTACTCCGGCGACCTGCACAACCATGCCACCGGTTACCTGACCGCCGAGCTCTTCGAGAAGCACGACAGGGAGAAATTCGAGATCTACGCCTTCTCGTTCGGTCCCAATGTCGACGATACGATGCGCAGGCGACTCCGACCGGCCTTCCACAAGTTCGTCGACATTGCGAACACGGGCGACGCGGCAGTCGCCCAGCTGTCGCGCCAAGCCGGCATCGACATCGCCGTCGACCTGAAAGGACACACCAACGGGTCTCGCCCGGGGCTCTTCGCGCAGCGCTGCGCGCCGATCCAGGTTTCCTTCCTCGGATACCCCGGCACCATGGGCGCCAGCTATGTGGACTACGTGATTGCCGACAGGGTGGTGATACCGGAAGCGAGCCAGGGCGACTTCACCGAGAAGGTGGTCTATCTGCCGCACAGTTACCAGGTCAACGATTCGACGCGAGCGATCGCCGACGAGGCTCCCGCCAGAAAGACGTTGGGCCTGCCGAAGTCGGGCTTCGTGTTCTGCTGCTTCAACAACGCCTACAAGATACTTCCCGCTACGTTCGATTCCTGGATGCGGATACTGCGGGCGGTCGAGGGGAGCGTGCTGTGGTTGCTCCAGAGCCATGCAACCGCGACAGCCAATCTGCGCAGGGAGGCGGAAGCCCGGGGCGTGGACGGTGCTCGACTGGTCTTCGCCGGGATGGTGGAGCTGCGCGAGCATCTGGCGCGCTGTCAGCAGGCCGATCTCTTCCTCGACACTGTTCCGTACAACGCCCACACCACCGCCAGCGATGCCTTGTGGGCCGGCGTGCCCGTACTGACGCTCGCCGGAAAGTCCTTTGCGAGCCGGGTGGCGGCCAGCTTGCTCGAAGCCATCCAGTTGCCCGAACTGATCGTGCGGACCGGGGAAGACTATGAAACGACGGCGATCGAGCTCGCCACGAACCCTGCCAGGCTTGGCGCCTTGAGGTCGAAACTCGGCAGGAACCGGGCGACGTCACCGCTGTTCGATGGCGGACTTTTCGCCAGACATCTCGAGGCCGCGTTCGAGGCCATGCAGGCTCGCGCTCGCGCGGGATTGCCGCCCGCGGTCATCGAAGTACCTCGAGGATGATGCGACCAGGCACACGTCGTGCAGGCGGTACCTTGGGCAGATCGGATCCAGAAAAGATGGTGCCCCGAGACGGAATCGAACCGCCGACCCCATCATTACGAATGACGTGCTCTACCAGCTGAGCTATCGGGGCATCGGCGGCGGGTTCTAAGGGAAAGGGCGTCACCGCGCAAGGCGGCGTTTCGGCCGCGCGCGGTTGGCCCTATGATCCGGCCGCTCCAATGCATTCTTCCGGGAGAGAACGATGGCCAAGGTGGCGTTTCTGGGTCTGGGCGTGATGGGCTTTCCGATGGCGGGGCATCTTGCCGCCAAGGGCCACGAGGTGACGGTCTACAACAGGACCTTCGCCAAGGCGGAAGCCTGGACGAAGAAACACAAGGGCAAGGCAGCCAAGACGCCGAAAGAGGCCGCGACCGGCCAGGAGATCGTGTTCTGCTGCGTCGGCGAGGACAAGGACGTGCGTGCGATCGCGCTGGGTGAGGAGGGCGCCTTCGCCGGCATGTCGAAGGGGTCGATCTTCTACGACAACACCACCGCATCGGCCGACGTTGCCCGAGAGCTGCACGCGCTCGGCAAGACGAAGGGCATCGACTTCATCGATGCCCCGGTGTCGGGCGGACAGGCGGGCGCGGAGAATGGGCAGCTCACGGTGATGTGCGGCGGCGAGCAGGCGCCGTTCGACAGGGCCAACCCGGTCGCCATGTCCTACGCCAAGGCGATCACCCTGATCGGCCCGCCGGGCTCGGGCCAGATCACCAAGATGATGAACCAGATGTGCATCGCGGGTCTCGTCCAGACCCTGTCCGAGGCGCTCAACCTCGGCCAGCGCGCCGGCCTCGACATGGACAAGGTGATGGCCGCCATCTCCAAGGGCGCCGCGCAAAGCTGGCAGATGGACAATCGCTGGCAGAACATGATCGCCGGCAAGTTCGACTACGGCTTCGCCGTCGACTGGATGCGCAAGGACCTCGGCATCGCCATGGCCGAGGGCAAGCGCTGGAAGGCGCAGATGCCGGTGGTGGCGCTGGTCGACCAATTCTACCAGCGCATCCAGGAGCGTGGCGGCGGGCGCTGGGATACCTCGAGCCTGATCCAGCCGCTGCAGAAGCCCTAAGGGCTCATTGGTAGCCGCATTAGATCTTGTCCTGTCGTCCTGAGCCGAAGGCGAAGGACCTCGCGCCGATCACGCAGTACCCTGCTGACGCGCCAGATCCTTCGCTGTGCTCGGGATGACACTCATGACCTACAAGCTCTACGGCCGGCCGCGCTGGGGCTCGACCCTCGTCGAGGCGCAGCTCGTGTGGTACGGGCTGCCGTTCACCTACGAGACCGTCGGCGACCTGCTGCGCGATCCCCAGTCGCGCACGGTGCTCGAGAAGATCAATCCGCTGGCCCAGGTGCCGACCCTGATGCTGCCGGACGGCCAGGTCATGAGCGAGAGTGCGGCGATCACGCTCCTGCTGGCCGACGTCACCGGCCAGGACTCGCTGGTGCCCGGACCCGGCGCGACGGAGCGCGCGGCCTTCCTGCGCTGGCTCGTCTTCCTGGTGGCCAACGTCTATCCGACCTTCACCTTCGCCGACATCCCCGGCCGCTTCGTCGAAGTCGAGGCGGCGCAACAGCCGTTCGTGGCGACGGTCGAGGCCTATCGCGACCGGCTATGGCACCAGGTCGAGGGCGAGGCGCGCGAGCCGTGGTTCCTCGGCGAGCGTTTCTCCGCACTCGACATCTATGTCGACGTCATGACGCGCTGGGGTCGCCGGCGGCCGTGGTTCGAGGCCAACACGCCCAGGCTCTCCGCCATTGCCCGGAGCTGCGATGAGCTGCCCAGGCTCAAAGAGATGTGGGCGCGCAACCAATGAGCTCGGTCGGCATCGTGGGCGGCCTGGGTGTCGGCGCCACCGTGCACTACTACGAGAAGATCGCCGCGGCCTGCAAAGCGCGCGGCGTCGTGCCCGACCTGGTGATCACCCATGCCGATGTCGATTTCGGCCAGGGGTTGGTGCGGGCGGGCAAGCTCGACGAACTCGCCCGCTACCTGACCGACTTCATCGCCCGCATGGCTCAGGCCGGTGCGCGGGCCGCGGTGATACCGGCCGTCACGCCGCACATCTGCATCAGGGAGCTGACGCCGCTCCTGCCGATTCCCCTGATCAACATCGTCGAGGTGCTGGCGGCCGAGCTCCGGCGACGCAAGGTCAAGCGCGTCGCCCTGATGGGCTCGATCTTCACCGTGCAGGGCAGCTTGTGGGGCCAGCTCGAGGACGTGGATATCGTGAAGCCGCAGCCCGACGAGATCGCCTTCATCGGCCAGGCCTACCAGCGCATCCTCGACGGCCGGAGCGAGCCCGGCGACGCCGACGGCCTGCGCCGCATCGCCGTGGAACTGCAGCGGCGCGACGGCGTCGAGACCATCCTGCTGGCCGGCACCGATCTCACCGTGATGTTCGACGAGGCGAGCGCGGGCTTCCCCTGCCTCGACGTGGCGCGGCTGCACATCGATGCGATCGTCGAGCACCTGGCATCGAAACGATAGGCAGCGGGCATTGGCGAACGGGCCTCGGCTGCGCGACCATGATGCCATGCCAAAGGGTTACTGGATCTTTCAGACGACCGTCACCGACCCCGAGACGTACAAGAAATACGTCGAGCGCGACGGCGAGGCGTTCGCCAAATACGGTGCTCGCTTCCTGGTGCGTGGCGGCGCATTCGTCGTCGCCGAGGGTTCGAGCCGCCAACGCCACGTCATTGTCGAGTTCGACGACTACGCAACGGCGCAGGCCTGCTTTCATTCGCCAGAGTACCAAGCGGCATCGGCGTTTCGCCGCACCGGCGCCGTCACCGACCTGGTGATTGTCGAAGGGACTGCCTAGTTCATGACGGATTCGGCTGGAATCAGCCGAACCCATCATACTCTGTGAAAGCACCATCTTCTGTGCGCGCGAATGGGCTGAGGTGGAACCGCGTGCGGTTCCACCTCCGCCCATTCCGCTCCAGCTAGAAGGTCTGGCGCACGCCGACGATCTGGCCGAGGCAGAGACCGACATGGTCGGCAGTCTCGGGCTCCAGGCCCTCGACCTCGATCTCGACCGACAACAGATCGTCGGCAGCTTGCGCAAAGACGCGCGCCGGCACCAGCCCGCGCTTGGCCAGGAGCTCGAGCGCACGCGGCAGCACGCCGGGCTCGGCATCGGCTTCAAAACAGTAGCGGACGGTGGATGAGTTACGCTTGAGCGCCAGAACGGCGGAAGAAGGGGCGGACATGGAACGACTCTCCTGGGAACGGACGAACGGCAACCAGCCGGTTTGCACTGCAAACCGGGGTGCTAATTCGCCGACCGAGGATGTGTCCGCGGACCATGCCTCACTATAGCGCGGGCACTCACCCGCGCGCTACGCTCGGCTCAACGTCCTGACGGGAAGGAAACAAAAATGCGTTCGACGCCCATCTACGAGGTCCATGCGATCAAGTACGCCCATCTGCCGCGCAAGGCTTGGGAAGTGCAGATCACCCCGGACCCGCACGACGCCGACTTCCCGATGGACTATTTCATCTGGGTCGCGATCCCGCTCGACGCCGAAGGCAAGCGCGAGATCGGCGGCAAGCCGGTCGTGATCGACACCGGCTTCAACGCCCAGGTGGGCAAGAAGCGCGGCCGCGAGGTCAAGCGCAACCCGGCCGACCTGCTCAAGGATTTTGGCGTCGACCCCACCGAGGTCGAGGACGTGGTGATCACCCACCTGCACTACGACCACGCCGGCAACTGGGACAAGTTCCCCAAGGCGCGCTTTCATCTGCAGGACAAGGAGATGCAGTTCGCCACGGGCCGGCACGTCTGCATGGGCGGCTTCCGCCACGCCTTCGAGATCGAGGACGTCGTCGGCATGGTGCGCGCGGTCTACGGCAAGCGCGTGGTGTTCCACGACGGCGACGAGGAGATCGCGCCCGGCATCTCGGTGCACCTGATCGGCGGCCACACCATGGGCATGCAGTCGGTGCGGGTGAACACGCGCAACGGCTGGCTCGTGCTGGCGTCGGACGCCAGCCACTACTACTGGGGCATCGAGAAGCACAAGCTGTTCGCGATCGTCTACTCGGTCGCCGACATGCTCGCGGGCTACGACAAGCTCCTCAAGCTCGCCGACGGCCGGCTCGAAATGGTGGTGCCGGGCCACGACGCCGAGGTGATGAAGCGCTATCCCTCCTCGCGCGACGATCTCAAGGGCGTGGCCGTCAGACTCGACTAGAGAACACGCCTACTTCTTCTCGATGTTCCAGAAGGTGATGGCCGGCGCCGTCAGCAGGCCCGTCACGTTCTTGCGCAGCGCCGTCGGCACGGTGAACTGGCCGGCCTGCACGTAGGTCGGATACTCCCGCTCACGGTCCTGGGTCTGCTGGGCGATCTCGCGGCGCTTGGCCGGATCGGTTTCCTGCGCGTAGGCCGCGCGCAGCTTCTCGATCTCGGCATCGCACGGCCAGCCGAACATCCCCTTCTCGCACGGGGCGGCGAGATAGAAGTTCGCCACCGGATCGAACACGCTGAGCGCGCCGGCGGACGTGAAGAAGATGTGCCAGCCGCCCTGGGCGGGCGGGTCCTTCTTGGTGCGGCGCGCCACCAGCGTCTGCCAATCCATCGACTGCATGTCGACCTTGAAGCCCGCCGCCTCGAGCATCGGCTTGGCGACCGGCGCCAGGTTGATGTGGTTGGTGAGATCGGTCTGGTTCAGGAGAACGATCGGCGTGCCGTCGTAGCCCGCCTCCTGCAGCATTTGCCTTGCCTTGGCGGCATCGCCGTTCAGCGTATTCTCCCAGCCCTTCTCCGAGGCCAGCGGCAGGCCGCAGGGGTAGATCGACTTGCACTCGCGATAGAAACGCGGGTCGCCGACATTGGCCTCGAGAAAGGGCTTCTGCTTCAAGGCGACGACCACGGCCTGCCGCACCTTGGCATTGTCCATCGGCTTCTGCAGCGTGTTGAAGCGCAGCACGTACTGCCGGCCGGCACTGTCGATCGTCTGGAGCCTGATGTTCTTGTCCTTCTCGACCAGCGGCAGCAGGTCGTAGGGCATGGCCTCGATCAGATCGACCTCGCCGTTCAACAAGGCACTGACCTGCGTCTGGGTGTCGGGAATCCAGATCCATTCGATGCGATCGACCTTCGCCACCTTGCCGCCGGTCAGGCCCGACGCCGGTTCGTTGCGCGGCTTGTATTTCGGGTTCTTGACGTAGACCGCCTTCTCGCCGCCTTTCCATTCGTCCTTCTTGAAGATGAAGGGACCGGAGCCCGTGGCGTCGGTGATCTGCTTGTTGGGATCGGTATCGGCGATGCGCTTGGGCATCATGAAGGCGACGTTGCCGCCGGTCTTGCCCAGCATGTCGATGACCAGGCCGAACGGCTCGCGCAGCACCATCCTGACGGTCTTGTCGTCGGCCGCGGTGAGTTCGCTGACGTACGACATCAGGGTCTGGCCGGTCGAATCGCGCGCGCCCCAGCGCTTGATCGACGAAACGCAGTCGGCGGCCGTGACCGGCGCGCCGTCGTGCCATTCCAGACCGTCGCGCAGCGTGAAGCTGTAGGTGAGCTTGTCGGGCGAGATCTCCCACTTGTCGACCATCTGCGGACGGACCTGCAGTTTCTCGTCGAGCGAGAACAGCGTGTCGTACACGAGATAGCCGTGATGGGCCGAGATCAGTGCCGTCGTCCAGATCGGGTCGATGATCTTGAGGTCCGAATGCATGACCGCGCGCAGCACGGTCTCGGCCGAGGCCGGTGGGCCCGCCGCCAGTCCGAGGATGGCGAGCAGGGCAAGCAGACAGCGGCGCATCGGCTTACTTCTTTTCCACGTTCCACAGCGCCATCGAGGGCGCCTGCAACAGGCCGCTGAGATTGGCGCGGATCGCCGTCGGCGTGGTGAACTGGCCGAGCGGCGCGAAGGTCGGATAGCCGGCCGACAGCCGCAGCGTCACCTGCTCGGCGATCGCCTTCTGCTTGGCCGGGTCGGATTCCTTGGCGAAGGCATCGCGCAGCTTCTCCAGACCCTCGTCGCACGGCCAGCCGAAGGTCGCCTTGTCGCACGAGGCGTTGATGAAGGCCGCCGACACCGGGTTCAGGATGTCGGGCGATCCCCACGAGGTGAAGAAGGCGCTCCAGCCGCCTTGCGCGAGCGGATCCTTCTTGGTGCGGCGCGCCACCAGGGTCTGCCAGTCCATCGCCTGCAAATCGACCTTGAAGCCCGCCGCCTCGAGCTGCGG
Organism: uncultured Reyranella sp.; assembly: GCA_964533955.1. Taxonomy (GTDB): domain Bacteria; phylum Pseudomonadota; class Alphaproteobacteria; order Reyranellales; family Reyranellaceae; genus Reyranella. Next base: position 37,486 of record CAZHQA010000011.1, read on the forward strand.
CTTGGCCACGGTGGCGAGCTGGTTGTGGCCGGAAATGTCGGTCTGGTGCAGCAGCACGACCGGCGTGCCGTCATAGCCCGCCTCCTTCAGGAGCTCCTTGGCCTTGGCGACGTTGCCCGAGACCTTGTCCTCCCATCCCTTGGTACTCTCGAGCGGCGAGCCGCACGGGAACGGCGACTTGCACAACGAGAAATACTCGGGATTGCCGACATTTGCCTCGAGGAACGGCTTCTGGTCGAGGGCATAGAGCACGGCCTCGCGGATCTTGGCGCTGTCGAACGGCTTGTGCAGCACGTTGAAGCGCAGCTCGTACTGGCGCCCCGCCTTGTTCACCGTCATGACCTTGACGTTCTTGTCCTTCTGGAGGAGCGGCAGCAGGTCCGGCGGCACGATCTCGACCAGGTCGATCTCGCCGTTGAGCAGGGCATTCACCTGCGTCTGCTGGTCGGGAATGGTGATCCATTCGATGCGGTCGACCAGCGCCCGTTTGCCGCCGGCCAGGCCGGAGGCGGGTTCGCTGCGCGGCTTGTACTTGGGGTTCCTGACATAGGCCGACTTCTCGCCGGGCTTCCACTCGTCCTTCCTGAAGATGAATGGCCCCGAGCCGGTGTAGTCGGTGATCTGGGAATTGGGATCGGTCTCGGCGACGCGCTTGGGCATCATGAAGGGCACGTTGGCCGACGGCTTGCCGAGCGAATCGAGCACCAGGCCGTACGGCTCCTTCAGCACCATCTTGATCGTCTTGGCGTCCGGCGCACTGAGGTCGCCCACCACGCCCATCAGCTTCTGGCCCATCGAGTCCTTGGCCGCCCAGCGCTTGATCGAGGCGACGCAATCCTCGCCGGTCACCGGCTTGCCGTCGTGCCATTCCAGCCCGTCGCGCAGGGTGAAGGTCCAGGTGAGCTTGTCGTCGGAGACAGTCCACTTGTCGACCATCTGCGGCTGCGGCCTGAGCTCGGCATCGACCGAGAACAGCGTGTCGTAGACCAGGTAGCCGTAGTGGGTGCTGATCAGCGCCGTGGTCCAGATCGGGTCGATGATCTTGAGATCCGAATGCAGCGAGACCTTGAGAACGGTCTCGGCACTGGCGGTTCCGGCAAAAGCGAACGACGCGGCAAGCACTGCCGCAAGACGACGGACCAGCATGGCTCCTCCTTAACCCTGGCGGGCAAGATAGAGCCCTCAGTGGCCTTGCGCGACCTCCAAGAGCTTCTGCCAGTCCGTCAACTTCACACGAGGGCGGCCCGCCTTGGCGCCCGCGGCGATCTCGGCCTTGTCGATCCTGTGCCAGCCGGCAGCGTCGACCGCCTGCGGGATCGGGTCGGGCCCGCTCTTGAGATCGCGGTCCTTGAGCCAGGCCAGCACTTGCCTGGCCACGGCGTGGCTCTCGCCGCGACTGGTCGGGATGGTGCCGGTGGGACCCCTCTTCGCCCAGCCGACGGCGAATACGCCCTCGCCCGTCGGATAGGGCTCGCCGGCGTAGCCGATGCAGGTAATGACCAGATCGAACTCGCCGGCCTTGATCGCCTGGATCGGCGTGTTGAACACGAAGTGGAGCGCGATCGGCTTGCTGCCCGGCTTGTTGTTGGTGAAGCCCTTGAGGATTTCGAGGTTCTTGGCCTTGCGCAGCCGCTCGGGCGTCGGATCGCCGGCCGGCGCGGCCACGTTCAGCACCGCCGGATCGACGAGTGCCGCGGCGCGCGCCAGACGGCCCATCTCGGCCAACTCGTTGTTCGTGAACGACGCCTGCTCGGGCCCGCGCCGGCCGATCACATGGATCTCGCTGATCGGTGCCGCGGCGATCGCAGCCCCCGCGTCGGGCACGATGTCGCTTTTGGCCATCTCGTCGGCCGACTTGGCCAGTACGCGCGCGACATCGAGCGCCACGTTGCCGTTGCCGATCACCGCGACGCGTTTCACCTGGCTGAGGTCCGGTCCCTGACGGAAGTCGGGATGACCGTTCAGCCAGGCGACGAAGCGCCACGAGCCCCAGACGAACGGCAGCTCCTCGCCCGGCACGCCGAGCTTCCTGTCGATCACCATGCCGGTGGCAACGATCACCACGTCGTAGTCCTGCTGCAGCTCTTCCCAGGAAACGTCGCGGCCGATCTCGACATTGCCGGCGAACCTGACGTCGGGTTGGGCAAGCAGCCGCTCGAACTGGCGGATCACCGCCTTGGTGCCCTGGTGGTCGGGCGCCACTCCCGCCCGCACCAGTCCGAACGGGGTCGGCAGGCGGTCGATCAGGTCGATGCGCAGGTCCGGACGCTCGCGCAAAAGACCATCAGCGGCATAGAAGCCGCTCGGCCCCGCGCCGACGATGGCAACGCGATACGTCATGGCGCCGTCGATTAGCATATGATGGGGCGATGACTAAATACCCGCATCTCACCCAGCTCGGCCGCGCGACCAGGCCCCCCGCCACGCCCGACAAGGCTGTGATCGAAACCGTACCCAGTCCCGATCCGCGGTCGCTCTATCTCGTGCGGTTCGCCGCGCCGGAATTCACCACGCTCTGCGCCGTAACCGGCCAGCCCGACTTCGCCCATCTGGTGATCGACTACGCGCCGCGCGCCAGGCTGGTCGAGAGCAAGTCGCTGAAGCTCTATCTCGGCAGTTTCCGCAATGTGCAGGGCTTCCACGAGGAGACCACGCTCAGGATCGGCCAGCGGCTGGTGCAGGAGATCAAGCCGCGCTGGCTCCGCATTGGCGGCTACTGGTATCCGCGCGGCGGCATGCCGATCGACGTGTTCTGGCAGACCGGCACGCCGCCCAAGGGCCTTTGGCTGCCCGAACAGGGCGTGCCGCCCTACCGGGGTCGATGAGCCGCACACCGCCCGTCCCCAAGCG
>CAZHQA010000012.1:0-4041 GCA_964533955.1 uncultured Reyranella sp.
CGCGCACCGGCGGCGCTGCACGGTCTGCCCACGCCGGACGCCGCGTTCATCGGCGGCGGGCTGGCCGAGCCTGGTCTTTTCGAAGCGGTATGGTCGGCGTTGAAACGGGGCGGCCGGCTGGTGGCGAATGCCGTGTCGCTCGCCTCCGAGGCGCGGCTCATCGACTACTTCCAGCGCCATGGCGGCGAACTCACCCGCCTCGAAGTGGCGAAGGCGGGCAAGGCGGGCACCGGCGGAGTCTTCGTATGGCGTCCAGCAGCGCCGATCATCCAGTGGCGGGTGACGAAGCCATGATCGTGGCGGGGGTCGGATGCCGGCATGAAGTCTCGGCCGACGAGATCGAACGGGTGGTGCGCCTGGCGCTTGGCATGTTCCAGCTGCCGGCCGAGCGGCTCGAGGCCATCGCCACCGAGTCGGGCAAGGCCGACGACCCGGCCTTCCCGGAAGCAGCACGCCGCCTGTCGGTCAGGCTGATAGGCTGCACGGTCGATGACCTCGATCGAGTGGCAGGCCGCGTGCTGACGCCCTCGCAGTTCGTGCTCGAGACCAAGGGTGTGCCGTCGATTGCCGAGGCCTCGGCGCTGGTCGGCGCCGGCCGCAACGGCCGACTGCTCGGCACGCGCGTGGCGACGGCGTCGGCGACCTGTGCCATCGCGATCGGAGACGGCCGGTGACGGTGCATTTCATCGGTGCTGGTCCCGGCGCGGCCGACCTCATCACCGTGCGCGGCCGCGAGCTGATCGCACGTTGCCCGGTCTGCCTGTATGCCGGTTCGCTCGTGCCGACGGAGCTGCTCGCTTACTGCCCGACAGGGGCACGTATCGTCGACACCGCTCCGATGTCGCTCGACGAGATCGTGGACGAATGTCGACGCGCGACGGATCTCGGTCAGGACGTGGCGCGGCTGCACTCCGGGGACCTTTCGATCTGGAGTGCGCTCGGCGAGCAGCTGCGGCGTCTGGATAGCGCCGGCATCGCCTACACTGTGACGCCCGGTGTTCCGGCCTTCGCTGCTGCCGCGGCAGCCCTCGGCCAGGAACTGACCTTGCCCGAGGTGGCCCAGACCGTGGTCCTGACGCGCACCTCGGGCCGCGCCTCGACCATGCCGCCCGGCGAGCAGCTCAAGGTCTATGCCGCGACGGGTGCCACGCTTGCCATTCACCTCTCGATCCATGTCCTCGACAAGGTCGTGGCCGAACTCGCGCCCTACTACGGCGCCGATTGTCCTGCTGCTGTCGTCTATCGCGCGAGCTGGCCGGAAGAACGCGTCATCCGCGGCACGCTGGGCAGTATCGTCGCCGACGTCGCGCGCCAGCCGATCGACCGCACCGCATTGATCCTGGTCGGCAAGGTACTTTCGGCGCGCGATTTCCGCAACAGCGCCCTCTACGACGCTGGCTATCAGCGGCGCTTCAGGGGCAGGGCATGAGTACCGCTCCGGCGACCCCCGCGATCCGATTGCCCGACTTCTTCCCGACCCTGCCCGACTTCCCGCCCGGCGAGGTGTGGCTGGCGGGTGCCGGTCCCGGTGACCCCCGTTTGCTCACGCTGCTGGCGTTGCACGCCGTCATGGTCGCCGACGACATTGTGCACGATGCGCTGGTCGACTCTCGTGTATTGCAGCTTGCCCGGCCGGGCGCCGAGCTGATCGCCGCCGGCAAGCGCGGCGGGCGCCCTTCGCCGCAGCAGCGCGACATCAACGAGGTGTTGATCGAGCGCGCGCGGCTCGGCCGTCGTGTGCTGCGTCTCAAGGGCGGCGATCCCTTCGTATTTGGTCGCGGGTGGGACGAGGCCCTGGCTCTCACCAAGGCCGCGATTCGGTTTCGCATCGTTCCCGGCATCACGTCGGGCCTGGCGGCTGCGGCCCTGGCCGGCATTCCGGCGACGACGCGCGACACCAATCATGCGGTAGTGCTGGCGGCCGGCCATCGTGCCGAGGACGGTCGGTCGTCCGGCGATTGGGAGGCGCTCGCCAAGCTCGGTCAGCCGATCGTGCTCTACATGCCAATGTCCCAGCTCGACGAAATGACGGCAGCGCTGCAGAAGGGCGGTCTCGCTTCCGATACGCCAGCTGCGATCCTGCAGTCGGCGACGACGGAACATGAGCGCGTAGTCGAGAGCACCCTGGCGAATCTAGTCGCGGACGCGCGCGCGCAAGGCATCGGCTCGCCGGCCATCGTGGTGATCGGCGCCATAGCGGGGTTGAGGCAGCAGCTTCTGTCGGGGCTGGTCGGCTGGCGATGAGCGCGCGCGGCGTTATCATTTCGGCCGTGCGCTCGGGTGCCGGCAAGACGACCGTGGCGCTCGGCCTGATGCGGGCTCTGGTGCGCCGCGGCACCAGTGTGCAGCCCTTCAAGTGCGGGCCCGACTACATCGATCCGGCTTTTCATGCCGTGGCGGCGGGCCGGCCTGGCTTCAATCTTGACAGCTGGGCCATGCCGGCGGCGCTGATCAACGGTCTGGTGAGCGGGCATGCTGCGGACATCTCTATCGTCGAGGGCGTGATGGGCCTGTTCGACGGAGCAGGAGGGCGGGGCGCCACGTCCGATCTTGCGGCATTGCTCGGCTGGCCGGTCATCCTTGTGCTCGACGTCAAAGGCCAGATCGAGACGGCCGCAGCCATCGCTGCCGGCTGTGCCAGCTATCGCGATGACGTCGACGTGGCGGGCGTGATCCTCAACAGAGTGGCGAGTGTGCGGCACCTCGGCATGATCAGGCCAGCCTTCGAAAGTCTGGGCATCCCGCTGCTGGGCGGCATCGCCAGCGACCCGCTCCTGTCATTGCCGGAACGTCATCTTGGCCTAGTGCAGGCCGCCGAAACCGCGGACATCGGGGCGCGTCTGGACGCGATCGCCGATGCACTCGAGGCGGCCGCCGACTTGGATACCCTGGTGCATTGCGCGCGGCCGGCGGCCCTCGGCGAGAGATGTGCGGGGGCGCTTCGTCCGCCCGGACAGCGCATCGCCGTCGCTCGCGACCGCGCCTTCTCGTTCATGTATCCGCATCTGCTGGAGCATTGGCGCATGGCGGGAGCCGAGATCCTGGCTTTCTCGCCGCTGGCGGACGAGCCCCCGGCACCCGACGCCGACGCGGTGTGGCTGCCTGGCGGTTATCCCGAATTGCATGCCGGCACCTTGGCCGCGGCCAGGCGTTTTCAGGAGGGCCTGCGTGCGCTGGCGAGCCGGTCGGTGCCGATTCATGGCGAGTGCGGCGGCTACATGGTGCTGGGCCAGGGGCTCGAGGATGCCGAAGGGAGACGTCACGCAATGATCGGCCTTCTTCGGCTCGAGACGTCGTTCGCTCGTCGAAGCCTGCATCTGGGCTATCGGCGCGCGCGGCTGCGCGGCGACGGCGTGCTCGGCGGCCGTGGCAGTGAGATCATGGGCCACGAATTTCACTATGCCCGGGTCCTGGCGTCGGGCGACGAGCCGCTCGTCGATTGCCGCGACGCTTCGGGCGCAACCGTGCCGGAGGCGGGTGCACGCCGCGGCGCGGTAAGCGGCACCTTCTTTCACGCCATTTGTGCGGGACCAGCATGACAACGCCTCCGACTCACCGGCCTTTCGACGCAGACTTTCGCGCGACCTTCCGCGATCTGGTGCTGTGGCGGCGCGACGTGCGGCGCTTTCGCACCGATCCGGTGGACGAAAGGATGCTCGACGACCTGATCGAGATCGCCACCCATGCGCCGTCGGTCGGCTTCAGCCAGCCCTGGCGCTTCGTCAAAGTGAACTCGCCCGAGCGACGGCGTGTGGTGTGGGAGAGCTTCGCCAAGGCCAACGCCCGCGCGCTGCAGGGTTACGAAGACGAGAACCGTGCCAACTATGCCAAGCTCAAGCTCGCCGGGCTCAAGGAGGCGCCGATCCATCTCGCGGTGTTCTCCGACGAATCGACGCTCGATGGCGGCGGTTTGGGACGCCAGACCATGCCCGAGACGTTGCGCTATTCGGTGGTGGCTGCCGTCCAAACGATGTGGCTTGCCGCACGCGCCGAGGGGCTCGGCATGGGATGGGTCTCCATCCTCGAGCCGGACGAGGTGAC
>CAZHQA010000012.1:4141-38645 GCA_964533955.1 uncultured Reyranella sp.
GCGCCGAGGGGCTCGGCATGGGATGGGTCTCCATCCTCGAGCCGGACGAGGTGACGCGCGCGCTCGACGTGCCCGCAGGCTGGAGGCTGGTCGCCTACCTCGACATGGGTTGGCCGGCCGAAGAGCACCTCGACCCCGAGCTCGAACGCCACCACTGGGAAGAGCGTCACTACACCGGTGATCTCGTCTACGTGCGTTGAGCCCCGGGCAGATTGCGGCAAAAACTTGACGGCGCATTTGTGGGGATGCCGCTATGCGACGCCGCGTAAGTCGCCTATAGGGAGCGTCGTGCCGGCCGATCATCGTCCGTGCCACGCCACGGAGGCGAGACGGTGCGGGTGGCACGACTGATTGCGGTGCTTCTGGCGAGTGGCTTTGCACTCCTCGCTGCTGCGGTCTTCCTCTCGACCTTTCCGGCCAATGCCGCCACCGAACGAGAGGTGGCTGCGCGGGAAAGCGGCGCACCGCTCGTCTACACCGATCATCCTTCGCGCCCGTCGAAAGAACGCATCATCGCACTCTATGTGGATCGCGACTTCGGCGATCACGAACGTCAGCGCATCGTCGCGGCCATGCGGCAGTGGAATTACGTGTTGAACGGCTTCGTGCGGTTCACCGCAAAGCTGCTGCCCGACGATCCCTCGTCCGCCGAGATCGCGCAGATCAGGCGCTCCGGAGGATGGATTGTCGCCAAGGTTGACAGCAGGCATCCCGTCACCCGGCAGGCCGAAGGCCGCACCGCGCTGGCCGTCACGGTCAGTGGCAGCGGCGGTGGCTTCGTCTATGTGATCGGCGATCGCATCGGGTCCCGCGACCTGACCGGCGTCGTGATGCACGAGTTCGGTCATGTGCTGGGCGCGGGCCATGATGGCTACGGCCTGATGGCGCCGGTCTACAATGCCAACAACGGCCACTGCATCGATCGCGACGCGGCGGCTCTCGTCGCGCGTGCCCAGCGCCTGCCTCTGGCGCAGATGAACTGGTGCGAGCCGAACGGCGGCTATTCCCCGCCGATGGCGTCGCGCCATTAGGGTCAGTCGAGGCGCCTCAAGCGTCTAGGCGCGGTCGGCAGTGGTCGAATGCAGCTCGACGTGCGGCGCACGCTCGCTTCGCACGACAAGGGACAACGCGCGGCCGCCGATATAGCCGGCAAACAGCGCGGCGGCGGCAGCGACGTGCTGGGGCTCGACGACCGGGATCTCTAGGGCGGCGGACGTGAAGTCGATGCCCGCCAGTACGACCAGCGCAACCGCTGCCAGCCAGCCGTCGCTCGCGCGCGGCAACCGTACCAGCCATCTCATGTGATCGACCGAGACGGCCATCGTCCAGCCGCGCATGCGCCCGATGATGGCGCCGATCGCCAGGCCGACGACCCATTCGGCATCGTGCGCGAACGATGCGTCGAAAACGCCAGCGAGCAGGACCAGCGCCTGCACGGCCGCGAAGCATGCCGGGATGCCGAGCCGCCATATCCGCAATACGCCGCCGCGCGCCTGGGGCGACATGGTCCACAGGCAAAGCAGGGCGACGAGTACGGTCAGGACATTCGAGAGGCTGAGTGGTGCAATCATCTGGGCAAGGCGCAACGAATCCCGATCACCTACGCACTATTCCCCTCATCGACCGGGCTGCCAACCGTGAAGTTGGCCGGGGTGCCAAATCTCACTTCGAGTGTCACGGCGGGCGTGTGCTGGCGTTGCCGATGCCAACATGGTCAGGGCAATGCCTCGGGCGAAAAACCGGCGGGCGGTTTGAATTGCTGATGAAACTGTCGCGACCACGCGGCATTGGCCACGCGCTGTGCCTCCGCCAGGATCGCGGGCTCATCCATTGTGAGCACAGTGCCGTCGCGCATCAGCCAGTGCCCATCGACCATCACGGACTGCACGTCGCGTGCCTGGCCATTGTGTACGAAATTGGACACGGCGCGCAGCATCGGAACGAGGTGGGCCCGCCGGGTATCGACCACGACCAGGTCGGCCTTGTTGCCGGGCGCCAGCCAGCCGCCGTCGGGCATGCCGAAGGCGCGATAGCCATTGCGCGACGCCCAGCGCAAAGCCTGCTCCGGCGTGGGCTGCCGGCCGTCGGCGCGTCGAATGCGCTCCATGAACAGGCCGGTACGCATCACTTCGACCATGTCCTCGGCCATGTTGTCCGAACCCATGGTGATGGTGCAGCCCTGCGACTCGAGCGGTTCGATGCGCGGGCTCAGGCCGCGGCGCGCGGCGATGGCGGCGTTGAAGGCCACGATCGCCCGCGCATCGCCCAGGATCTTCTCCTCGCGTGCTTCCATGCAGCGGCAGTGCGCGCAGATCACCTTGTCGTTGAGAAAGCCGAGCTCGGCCAGATACTCCGTCGGCAGCAGGTTGCGATGAGCCCGCACGGCGGCGACCTCGCCCCAGATCTGGTTGAGGTGAATGGTGGTCCAGGTGCCGAGCTTCTTCTGCAGGGCACTGAGGTCGCGCAGCAGTTCCGGCGAGCACATGTCCGGCGCCCAGGCCGACACCGCGACGCGCACGCGGCCCTCCGCCTTGCCGTTCCATTTGCCGAACAGGTTCTCGATGTTGACCAGGTGGCGCTCGCCGAGCTTGCGATCGAGCTGGAACGGAGCGGGATCGCCGATCTCGGTGCCGATTCTGTCGTAGGCGCGCTCGGCCATCAGGAAGCGCAAGCCGCTCGCCGCCAGGGCTCCGGCATAGTCATCGAGGTTCGCGCCATCCTCGAGCACGAAGGTCGTACCGCTGCGCAACGCCTCGAGTGCGCCAAGCTCGGCCATGACGCGCCGCTCCTCGGCGCTCATCGACGGCAACGGAATGGGCGACAGGCCGCCCGAGAAGGGCGGCCTGTGCGGCGGCGAGAGGTCCTCGAACACGCCGCGCGCCAGCGTCATGGTGAGATGGGTATGAGTGTTGGCGAAGCCGGGCATCACCATCTTGCCGCGACCGTCGATCCGTTCGGCGGTCGGGTAGCGGGCGAGAACATCGGGCGTCCGGCCGATCGCGGCGATCCGTTGGCCGTCGACGGCGATCGCTCCACCATAGTGGACGGAGTCGTGGTCGTCGGCGGTGACGACGACGGTGTCGTGGATGACGATTGCCATGCTCAATCCTTCAACGTGGTGGCCTCGAGTGCGGGCCGGCCGCGAATCATGTCGGCGGCCTTTTCGGCGATCATCAGCACCGAGGCGTTGAGGTTGGCCGACGGCATGGTCGGCATGATCGAGGCATCGACCACGCGCAGGCCCTCGAGGCCGCGAACGCGCAGCTGATCGTCGACCACGGCAGTCGGGTCGTTGTCGGGCGCCATGCGACACGTGCCCATGAGGTGAAAGGTCGTGGTCCCGCGCTGCTTGGCGGCGGTCATCAGGTCCTCGTCGCTCTGCGCCTGCATCCCGGGAAACTCCTCGCGCTCGTAGTACTTCTGCAGCGGCGGCGAGGAGATGAGCTTGCGCGCGATCTTCATGCCCGCCAGCAACACCCTGCGGTCGCTCTCCGCGGCAAGGTAGTTGGGCTGAATGACGGGAGCCGTGAACGGATCGGCCGACTTGGCGCGCACATAGCCGATGCTGTCGGGCCGCTGTTGCCAGGACGCAATGGTCATGCCCGGGAAATCGTCGAGCGTCGACTGCACGCCCTCCTTGTAGCTGGCCGGTGTGAAGGTGAACTGCAGGTCGTAGTTGTCGATCGCCGGATCCGATTTCCAGAACACGTAGATCAGCGTCGGGTTGAGCGACAGGATGCCTTTGCGGGCGACGGCGTATTTCAGGACTTCGCCGACCAGGCGCAGGCCATGCGATTTCTCGTTGATGGTCTCGGCATTCTTCACTCGCGCCACGAAGCGCGGCGCATAGTGGTCGCGCAGGTTCTCGCCGACGCCGGCCAACTCGTGCCTGACCTCGACGCCGAGCGACTTGAGCAGCGCGGCAGGCCCGACGCCGGAGATCTGCAGCAGCTGCGGCGTGTTCACCGCGCCGCCCGAGAGAATCACTTCCCTGGTTGCCCGCACCTCGACAGGTGCGCCATCGCGGCCACCCTTGAGATATCTCACGCCGACCGCGCGTTTGCCTTCGAAGAGGAGGTTGGTCGCATGGGCGTTGGTGCGGACCCTAAGGTTGCGTCGGCTCATTGCCGGATGCAGATAGCCGCGCGCTGCACTCACGCGCCGGCCGTTCTGGATGATGCGCTGGACGTAGCTGACACCCGCCTGCTGCGCGCCGTTGTAGTCGCGGTTGCGCGGGATGCCCATCTGCACCGCGCCTTCGATGAAGGCCTCGCACAGCGGATCGCGCCACTCGAGATCGGTGATCGGCAGGTTGCCCTCGCTGCCGCGGAAGGTCGGATCGGCTTCCGGCACCATCCGCCGCTCGGTTCGCCGAAAGTACGGCAGAACGTCGGAATAGCCCCAGCCGCGATTGCCGCGCTGCGCCCAGCCGTCGAAATCGAGCCGCTGGCCGCGATTGTAGATATGGCCGTTGATCGAGCTCGAGCCGCCCAGTGTCTTGCCGCGCGGCGCGGCAATCCGCCGACCGCCGGTCCACTCGCTGGCCTCGGAGGTGTAGAGCCAGTTCACGCGCGGATTGACCAGCGTGTACATGAAGCCGGCCGGAATGTGGATGAAGGGATGCCAGTCAGACGGCCCCGCCTCGAGCACGCAGACCGTGGCCTTGTTGTCTTCGCTGAGACGGCTGGCGAGTACGCTGCCTGCCGAGCCTGCACCGACGATCACATAGTCGAAGCTTTCCATCTCGTCGTGGCCTCCCGTGTCTTTGGCTTTAACCCGCCCGATGGCGGCGAGGCAATCCGCCGGCGCGAATGGCTCTATGCTTGCCGGCCCGCATCATCGATACTGGCCGAGCATTTTCGGGAGGAACCGGCCAATGGCCTACAAGATCATGATCATGGGCGCGTCCTACGGATCGCTTCTCGCCTCGAAGATCCTCTTCGGCGGCCATTCGGTGCACCTCATTTGCCTGCCGGCCGAGTCCGATCTGATCAACGCCGAGGGCTTCAAGGTTCGCCTGCCGATCCGCGGACGCAAGGACCCCGTGTTGCTCGAATCGCGCAAGCTGCCGGGCAAGGTTACGGCGGGCGGCGTCGACAGCGCCAATCCCAACGACTTCGACCTGATCGGCCTTGCCATGCAGGAGCCGCAATACCGCACGGCCGGGGTGAAGGAGTTGCTCGACAAGGTCGCCAAATCGGGCAAGCCCTGCATGTCGATCATGAACATGCCGCCGCTGCCGTACATGCGGCGCATCCCGGGGCTCAACGGAGATTCGCTGAAGCCCGCCTACACCGATGCCAGCGTATGGGACAATTTCGACCCCGAGCGCATGACCCTGAACAGTCCCGATCCGCAGGCCATCCGCCCGCCGGAGGAGAAGATCAATTTCCTGCAGGTGACGCTTCCAACCAACTTCAAGGTGGCCAAGTTCAAGGACGACAAGGCGACCGCAATCCTGCGCCAGCTCGAGAAGGACGTCGACGGCGCGCGTTTTGAAGCGCCCGAAGGCAAGATCGAGCTGCCGGTCAAGCTCAAGGTCTACGATTCGATCTTCGTGCCGCTCGCCAAGTGGGCGATGCTGCTCTCCGGCAACTATCGCTGCATCACCAAGGACGGCATGCGCACCGCCCAGGAGGCGGTGCACAGCGACATCGAGACCTCGCGGTCGGTCTACAACTTCGTCAACGACCTGTGCGTGAAACTGGGCGCCAATCCGGCCGATCTGGTGCCGTTCGAGAAGTACGCCGCCGCTGCCCAGAGCCTGGTGCGGCCGGCCTCGGCGGCGCGCGCCCTCAGCAACGGCGTGCCTTACATCGAGCGGGCCGACAAACTGGTGCAGCTCATCGCCAAACAGAAGGGACTGAGCCATCCGGTGATCGACGCCACCGTGGCGCTGGTCGACGCACGACTGGATGCCAACCGCAAGAAGGCGGCCGCCTGAGGGGGTCGCACGGCGGAACCGCTGTGACAGAAGTCTGAAAACAGGGCCAAATCCCGCGGAAAGCTTGCTCTTGGGCCTGCAGTCGGCTTGGATACGTCTCCGGAAAAGCGAATAGCGGGGGACGCCCAGGGCATGAGTGAAATCCAGTACCAGACCGCCAAAACGGTCAAAGAGGCCTGCAAGTTCATGCTGGCGGCCAAGGGTAAGGCCTACATCCTGGCGGGCGGCACCGACCTTCTCGTCCAGATGAAGTCGGGGTCCCGGGCGCCGGGCGTCATCATCGACGTCAAGAAGATCGCCGAGATGACGACCATCGTCGAAAAGAAGGGTGCCTACACGATCGGCGCCGCCACACCCGCAGCCGTGCTCGGCGAGCACAAGAAGCTGAAGAAGGCGTGGCCCGGCGTGATCGAGGCCGCGAACCTGATCGGCTCGACGCAGGTCCAAGGGCGCGCCTCGATGGGCGGCAATCTCTGCAATGCCTCGCCGGCGGCCGATTCGGTGCCGGCGCTGGTGGCAGCCGGCTGTGTGGTCAACGTGCAGGGCCCGAAGGGCAAGCGCTCCGTGCCGGTCGAGAAGTTCAATGCGGGTCCCGGCAAGACCACGCTGAAGCCTGGCGAGATCGTGGTTTCGCTCACCCTGCCGGCGCGCCCGAAGAACTCGAGCGATGCCTACCGGCGTCTGATCCCGCGCACCGAGATGGACATCGCCGTCGTGGGCATGGGTGTTGCCCTCACCATGAAGGGCGACACGTGCGTGGCGGCGCGCGTCGGCCTCGGCGCCGTTGCGCCGACCGTGCTGCGTGTCGACAAGGCCGAGAAGGCCTTGGTCGGCTCCAAGCTCGACGATGCGGCGCTCGATGCCGCAGCCGCCGCCTGCTCGGCGGCGTGCAAGCCGATCGACGACAAACGCGGCACCATTCACTACCGCACGAAGATTGCCGGCGTTCTCCTGAAGCGCGTGGCGCTGATCGCGCGCGATCGCGTCAAGGGCATCGAACACCACATGCACGAACACTGGGCATAGAGGCAGGGACAGCGACACATGGCAAAGATTCACGTCAACACGACCATCAACGGCGCGCCGACCGAATACCTCTGCGACGCCGACCAGACCCTGCTCGATATCCTTCGGGACAGTCTCGGACTGACCGGCAGCAAGGAAGGCTGCGGCTCGGGCGACTGCGGCGCCTGCAGCGTCACCGTCAACGGCCGGCTGGTCTGCAGTTGTCTTGTGCTTGCGGCCGAGGCCGAGGGCCAGAAGATCGAGACCATCGAGGGCATGGCGGACGGCGACAAGCTGCATCCGCTGCAGAAGAAGTTCGTCGAGATGGCCGCCCTCCAGTGCGGCATCTGCACGCCGGGCTTCCTGATCGCGTCCCGCGCGCTGCTCGCCAAGAACCCCAACCCGACCGAGACCGAAGTCCGCTTCTGGCTCGCCGGCAACCTCTGCCGCTGCACCGGCTACGACAAGATCATCACCGCGGTCCTCGACGTGGCCGCCGAAATGAGGGAGTCCGCCAAATGAGCAACCCCAAGTACAAGTGGATCGGCACCCGCCCCGACCGTCCCGACGGTGCCGACAAGGTGACCGGCCGCGCCCGCTTTGGCGCCGACTTCAACCTGCCCGGCCAGCTGATCGGCAAGGTGCTGCGCAGCCCGCACGCCCACGCCGAGATCCGCTCGATCGACACGTCCAAGGCCGAGGCGCTGCCCGGCGTGAAGGCCGTCGTCACCGCCCAGGATTTTCCGGACCAGCCCAACCTGATCGTGCCGACCGGCGAGATGCAGGTGAACCTGCGCGACATCACGCGCAACATCATGGCGCGCGAGAAGGCGCTCTACGAGGGCCATCCAGTCGCCGCGGTCGCCGCCGTGTCCGAGGCGGTCGCCAAGGCAGCGCTTGCCCTGATCAAGGTCGACTACAAGGTGCTGCCCCACGTCATCGACGTGGCCGATGCCATGAAGCCCGGCGCGCCGCTCCTGCACGACCATCTGCTCACCGAGGGCGCTGATCCGCCGGCAAGCAAGCCGTCCAATATCGCCAAGCGCATCGAGTTCAAGAAGGGTGACGCCAAGGCGGGCTTCGCCCATGCCGAAGTCGTCATCGAGCGTGACTACACCACGCAGGCGGTGCATCAGGGCTACATCGAGCCGCACGCCGCGCTCGCCAGCGCAAGCGAAGACGGCCAGGTCCAGGTCTGGTCGACGACGCAGGGCCACTTCCAGGTGCGCGGCTTCTGCAGCCGTCTGCTCAACATCGATACCTCGCAGATCCGCGTCACGGCGACCGAGATCGGCGGCGGCTTCGGAGGCAAGACGGTGGTCTACCTCGAGCCGTTGGCGATCCGCTTGTCGCAAAAATCCGGCAGGCCGGTGAAGATGACCATGACGCGCGAGGAAGTCTTCCGCGCCTCCGGGCCGGCGCCGGGCGGCAACGTCAAGGTCAAGATCGGAGCCATGCGTGATGGCCGGATCGTCGCGGCCGAGTGCACGGTCGAGATGCAGGCGGGTGCCTTCCCGGGCTCGCCGGTCGGTCCGGCCTGCATGTGCTCCTATGCCTGCTACGACATCGACAACGTCCACATCGTGGGCTTCGACGTCGTCAGCAACCGGCCCAAGGTTGCCGCCTACCGCGCGCCCGGTGCGCCGATCTCGGCGTGGGCCGTGGAATCGACGATCGACATCCTGGCGCAGCAGCTCAAGATGGATCCGATCGATCTACGTCTGATGAACGCGGCCAAGAAGGGCACCAAGACCGCCTATGGCGTCACCTTCAACACCATCGGCATGGTCGAGACACTGGAGGCAGCGAAGAATTCGCCGCACTACAAGACTCCGGTGAAGCCGGGCTATGCGCGCGGCGTGGCCGCGGGCTTCTGGTTCAACGTCGGCGCCGATTCGAGCGCCGCCGCTCACGTCGGCGAAGACGGTTCGGTCACGGTGATCTCGGGCAATCCCGATATCGGCGGCAGCCGCGCCTCTCTCGCCCTGATGGCGGCCGAGGAACTCGGCGTCGACTACGACAAGGTGCGGCCGGTCATCGCCGACACGGCGTCGATCGGCTTCAACTTCGTGACCGGAGGCAGCCGCGTTACCTTCGCCACCGGCCTCGCCGTGGTGAACTCGGTGCGCGACATGATCCGCGAGCTCAAGGTGCGCGCCGCCAAGATCTGGAACGTCGATCCGGAAGGCGTGATCTGGGAGAACGGCATGGCCAAGCCCGCCGGCTCCAACGTCGGCGAGTTCGAGCCGCTCACACTGGCCCAGCTCGCTGCGCAGGCCGGCAAGACGGGCGGACCGATCAACGGCCATGCCCAGCTCAACGTCACGGGCGCGGGCCCGGGCTTTGGCGTGCATGTCGTCGACCTCAAGGTCGATCACGACACGGGCTGCGTCACGGTCGGCCGCTATACGGCCGCCCAGGACGTCGGCACGGCGATCCATCCGTCCTACGTCGAAGGTCAGCTCCAGGGTGGCGCGGTGCAGGGCATCGGTTGGGCGCTCAACGAGGAGTACATCTACAACGCCAAGGGCCGGCTCGAGAATCCGGGCTTCCTCGACTATCGCATGCCGGTCGCTTCCGACCTGCCGATGATCGAGACGGTCCTGGTCGAGGTGCCGAACCCGACGCATCCCTATGGCGTGCGGGGCGTTGGCGAAGTGCCGATCATTCCGCCCGTCGCCGCCGTCGGCAACGCCATCGCCCGCGCCACCGGCGTGCGGATGGTCGACCTGCCGATGTCGCCGCCGCGCATCTCCGAAGCGCTCGAAGCGGCGGCGCCGCGGCTGGCGGCGGAGTAGCAGTCGCCGGAGATTAGCCGCTCGGCGAAAGGCCAAGTTTGACTCCCTCAGTCGCGGTTGAGAGCATCACAGCGACTGAGGGAAGGAAATTCATGGCGGACGTCGACTGGGCGACCTCCACGGTGGAGGCAGCCGGCACCAAGCTGCACCTGATGCGGGCCGGCAAGGGACGCCCGTTGCTGGTGCTCCATCACGAGACCGGCACGCTAGATCGCCTGCCTTTCTACGATGCGCTGGCCGGCCGCTACGACACGCTGGTACCGCACCATCCGGGCTACAGTCGCTCGCCGCGTCCCGACTGGATGCGCAGCGTGCGCGACATAGCCGTGGTCTATCGCGGCCTCCTGAGCGAGCTGAAGGTCAAGGACGCGGTCCTGGTCGGATTGGGCTTCGGCGGCTGGATTGCCGCCGAGATGGCGAGCATGGCACCCGCCGACCTGTCGAAACTGGTGCTGGTCGGCGCCATGGGCATCAAGCCGCCGCAGGGCGACATCCTCGATCTGGCGATCACCGGCTACATGGACTACGCCCGGGCGGGCTTCCACGACCAGAAGGCGTTCGACCGCGTCTACGGCGCCGAGCCGCCGACCGACCAGCTCGAGATGTGGGATATCTGCCGCGAGATGAGCTTCCGCATCGCCTGGAAGCCCTACATGTACAGCCAGACCCTGCCGCACCTGCTGCACTCGGTGCGCGTGCCTGCGCTCGTGGTGTGGGGCGACAACGATCGGGTGGTGCCGCAGAGTGCGGCCGGCGCCTACGCCAAGGCGCTGCCCAACGCCAAGCTGGAGATCGTCAAGGGCTGCGGCCATTGCGTCGACATGGAGCAGCCGGACACGCTCGCCAAACTGGTCACGAACTTCATCGCCTAGTGCCAATCGCTCAGCGGTAATAGCCGGGAGTAACCGCCATGCACCTGATGTATTTCACCGAGCAGCCGATGTCGGCCTATTCCGAGCAGGCTGGCCGCGATTTCGGCGCGACGGCGCTGATGTTCCCCAACTCCAATTTCGATCCGGTGCAGGGATCGCGCCTCTACAACAACTACATCGAGCAATACATGCTGGCCGAGGAGGTCGGCATCGACGGCATCATGCTGAACGAGCACCACAACGCGCCGTTCTGCATGCAGGCCAAGGCCAACATCTTTGCCGCCATCCTGGCCGGCATGACCAAGAAGGCGAAGATCGTCATGCTGGGCAATCCGCTGCCGCTGGCGGAGAACCCGGTGCGGCTGGCCGAAGAGCTCGCCATGATCGACATGATCTCCAAGGGCCGCCTGGTCTCGGGCTTCGTGCGCGGCGGCGGCCAGGAGCAGCTCGCTACCGGCGTCAATCCCGCCTTCAACCGCGAACGCTTCGAGGAGGCGCACGACCTCGTCGTCAAGGCGTGGACCCAGCCCGGTCCGTTTCGTTTCGAGGGCACACATTACCAGCATCGCGTGGTGAATCCGTGGGCGGTGCCGTTGCAGAAGCCTTACCCGCGCGTCTGGATCCCTGGCGTGATCAGCAAGGAGACGATCGTGTGGGCAGCGCAGCAGCGCTATCCCTACATCGCGCTCAATACGTCGATCGAGCAGACGAAGAAGATCTGGGAGCTCTATGACCAGGTGGCGCTGCAGAGCGGCTATGTCGGCGGTCCGGAGAATCGCGGCTACCTGATCCAGGTCCACATCTCCGACAGCGAGGAGAAGGCGATCGAAAACGCCAGGCAGTTCCGCTGGATGCAGGGCGAGTTCACCGGCCTCGCTCATCCGGTGTGGAGCACGCCATCCGGTTACGGCTCGCCGACCGCGCGCCGCGCCTTCGTGGAATTCGCCTCAGGCCGGGCCAAGAACCCGCGCGGCGAGACCAGCTTCGAGCAGCAGATGGCCGACCTGCGCATCATCGCCGGCACGCCCAAGACCGTGGTCGCCAAGCTCCGGCGCATCCTCGAGGAAACCCGGCCCGGCATCCTGGCGTTGTGGGGCAACGACGGCCGCGTCAGCCAGGAGGATTCGCTCACCTGCATCCGCCTGATGGGCACGGAAGTGTTCCCGGCGATCCGTGAGATCGCCAAGGAACTCGACCTCAAGAGCCCGTTCGAAGCCAACGCGCCGGTCCATCTCAACTATTCGACCGACCTCAAGAAGGCCAGGGTCGCGGCGGAATAGGTCTGGACAGGACGCTAGCCCTCAAACGTCCGCTCAGGCGAGCCGAAAATCGCCTGCGGAAAGAGCGAGGCCGGGGCCCAGGCTGGCGAAGGTCTTCGCAGCCGTGCCGCCGGCACCGTCGGCGTCGTACATCAGCTTGCCGTCGAGCGGGTTGTAGATGATGCGGTCGTCGGAATCGTGGGCTGCGCTCCCTGCGTAGTAGGCGTTGGCGGAGAGCGTCCCCGCTGGGCCGGCGGCTGCAAAGATGGCGAGCGAGAGCCGGATCACGTCGATGCCGACGGTGAAATCCGTAACGGTCGTGAGGTTGCGCGGTG
Organism: uncultured Reyranella sp.; assembly: GCA_964533955.1. Lineage (GTDB taxonomy): Bacteria > Pseudomonadota > Alphaproteobacteria > Reyranellales > Reyranellaceae > Reyranella. The sequence goes on from CAZHQA010000012.1 coordinate 16,355, forward strand.
ACAGCGCCTGATCGAAAGCGAAGGTATCGCCACCTGCGCCTCCGGTCAGCGTATCCAGCCCTCCGTTGCCGAACAGCAGGTTGTCGCCGCCGTCGCCCGTCAGCGTGTCGGCATACTTGGAGCCGCGCAGACCCTCGATCAGATCGTAGCTGTCGCCCGCCGCATCGCCGGTATTCGATCCGGGGTTCGAGAGCGACGCCACGACGCCCGTCTTTGCGGTCGCGTAGGACGCAAGGTCGGTGCCGGCCTCGCCGCGCAATGCATCCGCCCCCTGCGCACCGATCAAATTGTCGTCGCCCGCTCCGCCGGTGAGCATGTTGGCGAGCGCATTCCCTGTGCCGTTGAAGGCTGCGGCGCCCGTGTAGATCAGGTTCTCGACGTTGCCCGCCAGAGTGAGGCTTGCCAGGTTGGTCGATACCGTGTCGGTGCCCTTGTTCGCTGCCTCGACCACCTTGTCGCCGGCATCGTCGACCAGGTAGAGGTCGTCGCCGCCGCCGCCGGACAGCATGTCAGCCCCAGCGCCGCCATCGAGCGTGTCATTGCCGGCGCCGCCGGTCAGCTTGTCGCCTGCGTCGCCACCGTGCAGCATGTCGTTGCCGTCGCTGCCGTCCAGCGTGTTGGCGGCAGTATCGCCCGTCAGTGTGTCGGCGTAGTCCGAGCCGGTCAGATTCTCGAACGAGATCAGGGTGTCGAAGCCCGCTCCCGCAGTGTCCTGAGGCGAGGCGATCCCGAGGGTCACCGTCACGCCGACCGTCGCCGAGGCATAGGAGGCCGTGTCGCTGCCGGCCTGGCCGTCGAGCACATCGTTGCCCAGGCTGCCCATCAGGGTGTCGTCGCCCGTGCCGCCCGTCAGGGTGTTGGCGTTGTTGTTGCCGACACCCTTGAAACGGCCACCGCCCTCGTGACGGAGGTTTTCCACCTGCTTGCCCAGCGTGTAGCTGATCAGGGTCGTGATCACCGTGTCGATGCCCTTGTTGGCAGCTTCGATGACGGTGTCGTCGGCATTGTCGACGAAATAGGTATCGTTTCCGTCGCCTCCCTCCATGGCATCGGCGCCGGTCTTGCCGTCGAGGGTATCGTTGCCGTTGCCGCCGGTGAGGGCATTCACGCCGGAATTGCCGGTGAGCGTGTCGGCAAACGCAGAGCCGACCAGGCTGTCGATGCCGGCCAGCGTGTCGAGGCCCGCGCCGCCGCTGTCCTGTGCCCCCGCCACCGAAAGGCTGAGCGTGATGCCGCTGCCTGCGGCGGCATACGAAGCGGTGTCCACGCCATTGCCGCCGTTCAAGGTGTCGTTGCCGTTGCCACCCACCAGGAGGTCGTCGCCATCGCCGGCCTGCAGCGTGTTGTCCCCGCCGTCGCCGGTCAGGATGTCGCCAAAGCTGGAGCCGATGACGTTCTCGAAACCGGAGAGGGTATCCAAACCGGCGCCGATCGTGTTCTGTGCTCCGGCGACCGTGAGACTTACCGTGACGCCGGCTGCGGCGTCTGCATAGGACGCCGTGTCGATGCCGCCGGCGCCATCGAGGCTGTCGTTGCCTGCCCCTCCGGCCAGCGTGTCGTTGCCAGCGCCGCCGCCGAGGTTGTCGTTTCCCGCACCGCCGGTCAGCGTGTTGTTGCCGCCGGTGCCGGTGAGGGTGTCGTCGAATCCGGAGCCCTCGACGTTCTCGATCGAGCTAAAGGTATCGATGCCTGCTCCCAGCGTGTCCTGCGGTCCGCCGATCGTCAGGTCGACGGTCACGGCGGAGCCTGCCGATGCGTAGCTCACCGTATCGTTGCCAGTATTGCCGCTCAGGGAATCGTTGCCGGCCCCGCCCTCCAGCGTGTCGTTGCCGGAGCCGCCCGACAGGGTGTCGTTGCCAGCGCCGCTTTGGAGCGTGTCGTCGCCGCCCGCGCCTGAGAGGATATTGGCGCCGCCGTCGCCCGTGAGGTGATCGTTGAAGGCCGAGCCCGTGAGATTCTCGAATCCGCCGAGCGTGTCGGTGCCCGCTCCGATCGTGTCCTGGGGGCCGCCGAACCCCAGGCTGACTGTAACGCCGGCCGCCGCTGCCGCGTAGCTCGCCGTGTCGTTGCCGCCGCTGCCACCGTTCAGGCTGTCGTTGCCCGCCGCGCCATCGAGCGTGTCGTCGAAGGCCGACCCGGAAATCTCGTCGTCGTTGACCGAGCCGGTCACCGTTACCGCTGCGCCCAGCCCGTTGTCGGAGGCATGCACCGAATGCAGTCCGGCCACGCGGGTCGACAGGTCAATCGTGCCACCGGAGCCGAAGAGGTAGAGGTAGATCTGGCTGTTCGCCGCTCCGGCGCTGTCGGTGATGGTGGCGAAGGAAGAGTATCCCGCAACGGTGCCGTTGGTGCCGCCGATGTCCAGCACCTCGACGTCGACGAACGTGTAGAGCCCCAGCGACGTCATGTTCGCCGTGTCGATGCCGTCTCCGCCGTCGATCGTGCCCTGGCTGCCGCCTCCGCCATATTTGAAGGTGTCGTTGCCGGCTCCGCCATTCAGGGTGTCGATCCCTGGTCCGGCGATCAGCGTGTCGTTGCCGTCGCCGCCGTTGAGCACGTCGTCGTAGCTCGACCCCGAGAAAAAGTCGTCGGCTGAGGTGCCCGTAATGGTTATCGCCGAGGTCAGCGCGCCCCACTCCGAGACTCGGGCGGAGAAACCGGGTGCGACGCGGTTCGAGAGGTCGAGCGTGCCGCCGGCGCCCTGGAGCCCCATGTAGAGCTGGTGCGGCGGCGGGATTAGGTCGGTGATGGCGCCGAACGAAGCGAAGGCTGCGACCGATCCGATGACGATGCCGTTGCCGTTAAAATCGAGGACCTCGACATTCGAATAGGTCAGCGTGCCCAGATCGCCCGTCGCATAACGCAGCGTATCCGTGTCGTCGCCGCCGTCATACGTGCCGGTGCCGCCGCTGAACCAGACCGTGTCGTTTCCGTCTCCACCGTTCAGCGCATTGCTCTCGCCGGCGTCGCTGGCCAGGATGTCGTCGCCGTCGCCGCCATTGAGCGTGTTGGCGCCGCCGGCGCCGTCCAGGAAGTCGTTGCCACCGTTGCCATTCAGGACGTCATCGCCACTGCCCCCGTTCAGGCTGTCGTTGCCGGTACCGCCATTCAAGGTGTCGTTGCCCGCCTCTCCGGACAGTTGCGACCCTTCGGTAATGGTTGCCGCCGCGACGGTGAATGGAACGTCCAGGCCGGTCAGCGTGTCGTTGCCGTCGCCCCCGCCGATCCTGTTCAATACCGAGACGAAATCAGTGCCGACGTCGTAGACATACGTCGCGATCAGGACATCGTCGCCGGTGGTCGCGCCACCCAGCGCGTAGTAGCCGATTGCCGTCACGAGTTCCCCCCTCACAGCCCCGCAGGGCAGCCCCACCTCATCCCACGGTGTAAGGTTAGCGCGCACAGTTCAGGCGGCGCAACCGGTGTTTGCATGAGCCGCAGGCTCCACGTCACCAATGATCCGCCGGACCGCGGAGCTCCATCTCCGCTCATGAGCAATTGAGCCGACGAGAAGAGAGCCAGCGAGGATCATGAGCGCGCAGGATGCGCGCGGTCCAAAGACATGAGCGGGCCGGATGGCCTGCGGTCCGGCGAGAGTCAGATCTTGTCGATCACGGCCTGCCGGAACCGCTTCATCTCGGCGATGACGCCGTCCGCGGTCGGGCGGCCGAAATCGATGTCGATCGCCGTGACGCCCATGTCGCGCAACGCGCGCAGATCGCCGATCAGGTCGGCCTCGCTGCCGGAGAACAGCCGCCGTTCGCCGTCGCTGGCCTTGGCGGGCACCGCGGCGCCATAGCGCTTCACGCGAAACGCCACCTCGACCGATTGGGCGTCTCGTCCGGCATCGGTCGTTGCCTTGCGCAGCTTGGCGATGCCTGCCTTCAGCCGCGGCAGGGTGTCGAGCAGGTGCTGGTTGTTGCTGCCGATCGGATACCAAGCGTTACCGATGCGCGCCGCCCGGCGCAGCGCCGCGGGGCCCTCGCCGCCGACCCAGATCGGCGGATGTGGTTTCTGCACGGGCTTGGGCGCGAGCACGATGCCGTCGATCCTGGTGTAGCGGCCGGAGAAGTGCGGCGCGCGTTCGGTCCACAGCAATCGGAAGGCGTCGATGTATTCGTCGGTCACCGCGCCACGCTCGGGGAAGGGCGTGGTCACGACGGCGTCGAACTCGCTCTTGAGCCAGCCTGCGCCGATTCCGACCACCAGCCGCCCACCGCTCAGCACGTCGAGCGTAGCCAGCATCTTTGCTGCCAGTACCGCCGGCCGGTGCGGTACGACCAGCACCGCCGCCACCAGGCGAATGCGCGAGGTCTTGGCCGCGATGTAAGCCATGCCAACCAGCTGCTCATGCCGCTCGATCGGCGCTTCCTCGTAGAATTCGCCGCTCTCGGAGTAGGGATAGCCCGGCACCTTGGTGTCGGGCAGCACCACGTGGTCGGTCATGGTGAGGTAGTCGAAGCCCATCGCCTCGCCTTCGGTGGCGAGGCGGGTCATCGATCCGACTGCCGACAGCGGCCCGGAGTTGGGCAGATTGAATCCGATCTGCACGGGCTAGATGACCTTGCGGACGATGTGGCTGCGATTGGTCGTGTAGGGCCGCACTTCCTTGGGCCAGCGTCCCTTCTCGCCGGCCTCGGCCCACTCCTTGCTGAGCAGCACATCGGGGCTGTCGATCTCGTAGAGCGCGAGATAGCTCGCCTGGCCGCCGCCATCGAGCGTCTTGCGCTCTCCGCCGATGTTGAAGGCGGCCGGCTCGGTCTTGAGCCGAGTCACCCCGCGCACCCCCGGCACCTTGGAGAGCAGCGGCACGTGTTCCTTGTCGTAGACTTCGTTGAACAGCGCCTCCTTTTCCCTGGCGACGTCCATGGCGACGATGAAAAGGTATTTCGCAGCGAGCGGCATTTTCCGGTTCCTCCCGTCGGGTAGAATGAAAGGAGCAAAAGCGGAGGAAACGCAATGGATGAAGTGCGCATTCTGGCCACGGGCCTGGGCTTTCCCGAGGGACCGGTGGCGATGCCCGACGGCTCGGTGATCCTGACGGAGATTCGCAACAACCGCTGCTCGCGGGTGACGCCCGACGGCAAGATCTCGCTGTTCTCGGCGACCGGCGGTGGCCCGAACGGACTGGCGGTCGGTCCCGACGGAGCTCTCTACCTGTGCAACAACGGCGGCAGCCGCTATGTCGAGGGCAGCTCGATGGGTCAGGGGCCGCACCCCGACTACAAGCACGGTTCCATCCAGCGGCTCGACCGTTCGACGGGCGCGGCCAAGACCCTCTACGTCGAGTGCGACGGCCACAAGCTCTCGGCGCCCAACGACATCGTCTTCGACACTCAGGGCGGCTTCTACTTCACCGATCTCGGCAAGCGTTACGCCCGCCACCGCGACCATGGCGGCGTCTATTACGCGCTGCCCGACGGCTCGAAGATCGTCTGCATCTCCTATCCGTTCGTGAGCCCCAACGGCTGCGGCCTGTCGCCCGACGGCAAGGTGCTCTACGTCGCCGATACGGTGAGTGCCAGGCTTTGCGCCTTCGACATCGAGGCGCCGGGCGTGGTCGCCAAGACCAAGGGATCGTGGGCGCATGCCGGCCGCGTGATCGGCGGCGCCCCCCCGGGTCCCGCGGGATTTGACAGCCTGGCGGTGCTGGCCAACGGCAATGTCGCCGTGGCGACCTTGACGACCGGCAAGATCACGGAATTTTCGCCTAACGGTGCGATCGTGCGCGAGGTCAAGATGCCGGATACCTATCCGACCAACATCTGCTTCGGTGGCGCGGACATGAAGACCGCCTACATTACGCTATCGGACAAGGGCCAGCTCGGCGTCATGCAGTGGCCGACGCCGGGTCTGAAGCTCAACTACAACTGAGGTGCGCCATGGCGGACAACGGACAGACGGTCATCGATCTCGACAAGAAGCGCATGCAGGCCATGGCCGCCAAGGACATGGCCACGCTTGAATCTTTGCTCGCCGATGATCTCATCTACACCCACTCTTCGGCGCGTCTCGACACCAAGAAGAGCCTGATGGTCGGCATGACCGGGGGCTCGACCGTCTACACGGCCGTCGAGCCGTCCGACGTCAAGGCGCAGGACCTCGGCGACACGGTCGTGCTGACCGGCGTCGCCCAGATCAAGGTGGTGGTGAACGGCGCGCCCAACGCCTTCGGCGTGCGTTTCACCGACGTCTATGCCAGGCGCAACGGACGGTGGCAGATGGTGACCTGGCAATCGACACGGCTGCCCGCGTAAATTCCGCTCAACAAGGAGACTCCCCCATGATCGACGCCAAGATGCCCGAGAACCTGCCGCAGTGGATGAAGGACCATGTCGACCGCTACCTGAAGAGCGGCGGCAAGGACGGCCACATGTACACGACCAACTTCCCCAACCAGCCGCAGCGCACCGTGCCGTCCCTGCTGCTGGTCACCAAGGGACGCAAGACTGGCAACAAGCACCTGTTCCCGCTGTTCTACGGCGAGGCCGGCAAGGGCTACTTCATCGTGGCGTCCAAGGGCGGCGCCCCGGACCATCCCGGCTGGTACAAGAACATCCTGACCAATCCCGAGGTCGAGCTGCAGGTCGGCACCAAGACGGTCAAGGCCAAGGCGCGCACGGTGTCGGGCGCGGAGCGGCAGAAGCTCTGGGATAACGCGGTCGTCTGGTGGCCGCCCTATATCGACTACCAGAAGAAAACACAGCGCGAGATCCCGGTGGTGATGCTGGATCCGGTGGGTTAGCTCAGGTTTCTTTCGGACCGCGCGCGGGATGCGCGCGATCCGGAAGAGCATGAGCGCCAAGAATGGTCTGCTGGGCGCGCCCCAGGCTTTCTGATTGGATGGATTTGGCGAGCCCGCGCAGCATCTCCTTGTCCGCCTCGGTCTTGACCGCGATCGAGAACTCGCAGTCGGTAATGCAGCTGCCGAAGCGGTCGACCAGCTTGTCCGCGATCGTATCGTAGGTGCCGATGGTGACGAACGTCTCCAGCACCTCATCCGAGATGTGCGGCGGCATCTCTTCCCAGCGCTGGGCGCGCGACAGGAGCTTCAGCTTGTCGGCGAGGTCACCCAGGCCGAGATGGTCGAACGCCGCGCGGTATTGCGGCGTCGAGGCATAGAAGGAGATGCGGGCCCTGACGTCGCGGATCTTGGGCACGAGCTCGGCCTCGCTGGCGGCAACGGCGAGCAGGGGCTTCATGCAGGTCTGGAAGTTCTCCAGCGAGCGGCCCGCCTTGGCCGCGCCCTCGCGCACGGCGGGAAGCATGACCTTCTCGATGTAGGACGGCGTGCACACCGGATGGAGCCGGATGCCGTGGGCGACTTCGCCCGCCATCCGGCACATGACGGCATTGACCGCGGCGAGGTGGATCGGGATGTCCGGATGGCCGATCGGACCGGGATTGAACAGCGGCACCATCAGGTTGATGTTGTAGTGCGGACCCCTGATGTCGAGCGGCGCGCCGTTCTGCCAATGGTCCCAGATGGCGCGCACGGCATGGACGTACTCGCGCATCCACGGCCCCGCCGGCGACCAGGCCAGCCCGTAACGGCGTTCGATGTGCGCCTTGACCTGGGTACCCAGCCCCAGCGTGAAGCGTCCCTTGCTGAGCTTGGCCAGCGTCCAGGCGCTCATCGCCGTCACGGCCGGGCTGCGCGGAAAGGCGATGGCCACCGAGGTGCCGATCCGGAGCCTCTGCGTCGCTTGGGCGGCCAGCGCCATCAGGATGAACGGATCGTCCTTGGTCTCCTCGACCACCATGCCGTGATAGCCGATCTCCTCGAGCAGGCGGGCGTCGCGGCCGACGCTCGCCAGATCGAGCGGTATCTCGGGGGCGCGCAGCCCGGGATCTACCTTGCCGAGCGGAAGAAGCGTTTCGAGCCGCATGGGTTCAGCCTAGCACGGTCTCGATCACGATCTTCGAGGTCAGGGTCTTGTGCACGGGACAGTGGTCGGCGATCTCGCGCAGTCGCTGCCTCTGCTCCTCGTCGAGCGTGCCGATCAGCTCGATCGTCTTCTCGATGCGGTGCACCATGGCGGCCGGCTTCTCGCAATCGGCGCAATCCTGGGCGTGGACCCGCTCCTGGCGCAGCCGCACGACGACCTGCTCGAGCGGCCATTTCTTGCGCGCGGCATACAGCTGGACCGTCATCGAGGTGCAGCTGCCGAGCGACATCAGCAGGAGCTCGTACGGATTGGGACCGCCATCCGAGCCGCCGGCGCTCGCCGGCTCGTCGGCACGGAGTGCATGGCGCCCATCGAGCATGATCTGCTCGAACGGACCCGCGCCGGTCGACGCGACGACGACGGTGCCCGGCTTGACCGAATTCTGAAGGGCGGCTTGATCGAGGCGGCTCATGGTGGTTTCTCCTCTGGCGGCATATTGCGCCTTCGGGAACGGCGCGCCTATGCTCCCTGATGGCCATCACCGTCACCCCTCGTCATCCCGCGCTCGGCGCGGAAATCCGCGGCGTCGACATGCGCCGGCCGATGGACCCGGAGACATTCAAGGCCGTCCATGACGCCTGGATGAAGCACCTCGTCGTGGTGTTTCCCGATCAGCCCATCAGCGACCAGGAGCACGTCGCCTTCACCCGCCATTTCGGTGAGCCGGAGGTCTTCCATCAGACGTCGCTCCATCTGCGTTCCGATCGGGTGAAGGAAATCTTCCTGGTCTCCAACGTCGACGAGGACGGCCGCCTGATGAAGCCGTCGGAGCCGTCGCAGAAGCAGCTCTCCTCGTCGCGCCAATGGCACACCGATTCAAGCTATCGCACGATGCCCAGCGTCGGCTCGTTGCTGCACGGCATCGAGATCAGCCGCACCGGCGGCATCACCCAGTTCATCAACATGTACATGGTCTACGACGAGCTGCCGGAGCCGCTGCGCCGCCAGGTGGAGGGCCGCAAGGCGCGTCACGATTTCGGCATGCTGCACCGGCTTGTCGGCAATCCGCCGCCGTCCAAGGAGGAGGCGGCCGCGATGCCGCCCGCCTGGCATCCGATGGTGCGGCGCCATCCCGTTACCGGCCGAAAATCGCTCTATGTCAGCTCGATCTACAACGATGCCATCGACGGCATGGAGGAGGGCGCGGCCCGGCGGCTGATCGAGGAACTGTCCGACTTTGCCGCCCAGCCCAGGTACATGTACCGGCACGAATGGGAGCCGCACGACGTGCTGATGTGGGACAACCGCTGCACTGTCCATGCCGTGACGCCGCACGATCCCGGCGAGCGCCGGGTGATGCATCGCACGACCATTGTCGGCAGCGACCCGGTGATGGCGGGGTAATCATTCGATTCCTCCCCATCTGATGGGGGGAGCATTTTCAACCCCTGGCAATCTTCAGCTCTTCCGTCCGGTCGGTGGCCGGCGGCGGGGTGCGCGAGAGATCGGCGATCTCGGCGCGCAGCTCCGGCGTCATCTTGACGCTCACGGCGGCCAGCGAATCCTTGAGCTGCTCGACGTTGCGCGCGCCGACGATCGGCGCGGTGACGGCTGGATGGGTTCCCACCCAGGCGATGGCCGTGCTCACCGGATGCAGGCCGCGCTCCTTGCAGAAGGCGACATATTCCTCGGCGACCTGGAACATCCAGGCGTCGCCGTAGCGCGCTTCGTACATCTTGTTGGTCTTGAGCCGGCCGCCGTTCTGTCCCTGGGGCGCGTGGCCGAGATACTTCCCCGACAACAGGCCGGCCGCGGCGGGACTATAGGGCATGACGCCGATGCCGTTGGCCGCCGCCATCGGCAGGAGCTCGACCTCGGCCTGGCGCTTCACCAGGTTGTACATCGGCTGGATGACCTGCAGGCGCGACCAGACGTTGCGCTCCTGGAGGTCGATGGCATGCTGGGTCTGCCAGGCCGACCAGTTGCTGACGGCGGAATAGATGATCTTGCCGGCACGCGTCAGGTCTTCGAGCGCGCGCATGGTCTCCTCGATCGGCGTGACCGGGTCGAAGCGATGCATGAACAATACGTCGATACGGTCGGTCTGGAGACGTTTCAGACAAAGCTCGACGGCATGGGCGATGTGTCGGCGTGAGCCGCCGCGTGCGTTCACGTCCGGCCGGATCGGGTTGAAGACCTTGGTGGTGATGACGAGATCGTCGCGCTCGCCCTTCATCAGGCGGCCCAGGATCTCCTCCGACTTGCCCTTGTTGTATTCGTTGGCGCTGTCGAAGAAGTTGACGCCGGCATCGCGCACCGCCTTGTACATGGCGGTCGACGTCGCCTCGTCGGCATCGCCGCCGAAGGACATGGTACCGAAGCAGAGTTCGGAGACGGAGACGCCGGTGCGGCCGAGGAGCTTTGTCTTCATGGCCGGACTTTATCGCGAACGCCGCCCGAGGGAAGCCCGGTCGCTCGCGCCGGCAGAGCCGAGCAGATCCTGGTTTGGCCCGACCCTATTTCGCGAAGGCCGCGTCGGTCGGGCGAGAGCGAAAGGATGCCCGGATGTCTGAAGGCGTTGCGCCGAAGCTGCGGCGGAACGACCGATTGAAGTGCGGCACGTCACTGAAGCCGCACGACATGGCGATGGCGCCGATCGTGAGGTGTGCCTGGCGCGGGTCGGCCAGCAGGCGCCGCGCCTGCTGCAGTCGCTGTTCGAGCACGTAGCTCGAATAGGTGGTTCCGCTGGTCTCGAACAGCATCCCGACATAGCGCGGGCTGACGCCATGGCGAAGGGCAACGGTGGCGATCGACAGCGAGGGATCGCCCAGGCGGCTGGCGATGTCCTCCCTGATCGCGCGCAGCCGGGCCGCGCGAACGCCCCGTCCCGCGGCGATTTCGCGGGCGTCCCGCTGCGCGCTCAAGGTCACGGCGATGAGATCGTAGACATGCGCGACCACGAGCTCGCGCACCTCGGCCGGCGCCGATGTCGCCTCGTCGATGGCGCCGATATAGCTCGGCAGCAGTCGCAGCGCTCCGACGTCGGCCCTGATTGGCTGAAGGAGCGAGGAATCGAGGTCGGCAACCAGGGGCTCGAGCCTGGCGCGGGGCAGGCGAAAGCTGAGAAAACGCGACGGCTGCATCGTCGTGACCACCGGATCGATGGTGGCCAGCACCGCCTCACCGGCTTTCAGCGTCACCTCCTGGCCACGCTGGCTGACGGTGCGGCCGCCTTCGAGCGTGAGATTGAAGATGAGGTCCTCGCCGCAGCCGTGTTCCATCCGGTGATAGGTTCGGCATTCCGAGAAGCAGGCGGCGGCCACCCCGAGGTCGGGCAGGCCAAAGAGCTTGACGTCGAAATCGAATGGCGAGCCCTTCTTGGGCTCGAGGTCTGCCCGGAACACGGTCTGGGCATACATCTCATGAATGATTTCCCGCCGGTTCCGCAGCGGCAGTTCGTCAGTCGACAATCGCATCGTTGATCTTGCGTCAGCTCACGGGCGGTCCTCGGCAATCCTAGCCGCATTTTGTCCGGCACAAAGCCGATGTGTGCCAAACCGGCCGAAAAACATGGTGAAAATCGTCACTTCCGGGGCCAAGCGCGTCGGCGGGCGGGCGCCCGAATTTCAGATCTGGTGTGGAAAATAAGGTGCCGCCTCAGTGGGGCATCCCTGCTGCGTTGCATACCTTTTGGGGGGGTAGTGCATGTCGGGCGGGACACTGCGCTGAGGCGGCGAGGCGAGTATGACCGCCAATTCGCTCGAGGCAATCATCTGGGCTATGACCATTCGGTGACCGGCGTGGGGCTCCGCCCGGCCAGGGCAGCCTGCCCGTGGCTGCGGGGCACGTCCGTGGTTTTCGCATACGCCGGGTGGCCGAGCCGGGGTACGTTCGGGGCGGGCCTGGAGCGGGTCTTGGGAGGGTTTCATGAGCTATGATCTCGTGATCAAGAACGGCACCGTGGTCGATGGCACCGGCGCCAAGCGCTACCGGGCGGACGTCGCCATTGCCGGCGGCAAGGTGGCCGAGATCGGCAAGGTTTCCGACGGGGCCAAGCGCACCATCGACGCCGACGGGCTGGTCGTAGCACCGGGCTTCGTCGATCCGCACACGCACTACGATGCGCAGATCTGCTGGGACGGCGCGGTCACGCCTTCGTCGTGGCATGGCGTCACCAGCGTGGTGATGGGCAATTGCGGGGTCGGCATCGCGCCCTGCAAGCCCGAGACCCGCGAGATCGCCATGAAGGATCTGGTGAACGTCGAGGGCATCCCCTTCGACGTTCTGAACAAGGGCATCACCTGGGATTGGGAAACCTTCCCCGAGTTCATGGACGCCGCCGCGGCGCGCAACCCCTCGCTCAACCTCGCCTTCATCGCGCCGCTCACGCCGTTCCGCCACTACGTCATGGGCGAGGCCTCGATGGAGCGGGCCGCGACGCCCGAGGAGACGCACAAGATCGCCAAGCTGATCGGCGAGGCGGTCGATGCCGGCGCGCTTGGCTTTTCGTCGACCACGCTCAACCAGCATATCGGCTACGAAGCCAAGCCGCTGGCCTGCCGCAACGCCAGCCGAGAGGAACTGAAGGCCTACGCCAACCAGCTCAAGGCGCGCGGCAAGGGGGCGATCGAGATCGCGCTCACCCGACAGGTCGGCGTGCTCGAGCAGGACCAGTGCGAGCTGCTCGATTTCCTGCTGACCGAGAGCGGCCGGCCGGTGACCTTCATCGCCCTGTTCGATCGCGACGACATTCCGGAAGCCGTGCGCGACACCTTGCGCCGCGCCGCGCCGATGATCGCCAAGGGCGCCCGCCCGCAGACCTCGCCGCTGCCGCTGACCCGCGAGGTCGACATGAAGAACCCGTTCTCCTTCGCCGCCTTCCCGTCGTGGAAGCGCGTCTTCGCCGACACCAACAAGGAGGCGCAAAAGAAGGTCTATGCCGACGAATCCTTCCGCAACGCCTTCCGCCACGACCTCAAGAACCCGACCGGTTTTTCGAACTGGGGCCGTATCGGCGTCTATGCCGTCAAGAATCCGGCGCTGAAGGGGCTCGAGGGCCGCTCGATCGCCGACATCGCCCAGGAGCAGAACAAGGACGGGGTCGCCGCATTCCTCGATCTGGTGCTGGCCGACAATGTCGACTGCGAACTCACCATGGCCTCGTGGAACACGCGCGAGGATCGCATGCGCGAGCTCCTGAACGACAAGTCCATCCTGATGGCGCTCGGCGACGGCGGCGCGCATGTCGACATGCTGTGCGATGCCGGCTACCCGACCTACCTGCTCGGCACCTGGGTCCGCGAGAAGGAAGCCATCACGTTGGAGGAGGGCGTGCGCAAGCTCACCTCTGATCCGGCCGACCTGTTCGGCCTCAAGGACCGCGGCCGCCTCGTGCAGGGGGCGCCGGGCGACGTCGCGATCTTCGATCCAGGTCGCATCGGCTCGAACAATCACGGCGAGCGCCGCTACGACCTGCCAGGCGGCGCCAAGCGCATCGTCATGCCCTCGCGCGGCGTTGAATACACCGTCGTCAACGGCGCCGTGACCTGGGAGCAGGGCAGGCTCACGGAGGCCAAGGCCGGCAAGGTGCTGCGCGGCTGATATCGATTATCGTTGGACAAGAAGTCACCGGTGTCATCCCGAGCGTGTCCGGCAATCGTGGTTACAGGTCCTAGATGATTCTCAAAGTCGCAAGAATGCTGGCGTTCGCCCTGATCGGCGGGTTGCTGGCGGCCGTCGGCGGCGCGTGGGCCCAGATGGGGCGCGAGCCGATCGACTGGGCCACGGTGTCCATCGAATCGATCGGCGGCGACAAGCTCGCCACGGCCGATTTCAAGGGCAAGGTCGTGCTGCTGGTCAACACGGCCTCGTTGTGCGGCTTCACCGGCCAGTACAAGGACCTCGAGGCGCTGTACCGGCGCTACAAGGACAAGGGCCTTGTCGTGCTGGGCGTGCCGTCGAACGATTTCGGCGAGCAGGAGCCCGGCAGCAACGCCGAGATCAAGAAATTCTGCGAAGCCAACTTCGACGTGACCTTTCCGCTCGCCGACAAGGAAGTCGTGTCGGGCGAGAGGGCCCATCCGCTCTATCGCTGGGCGGCCAGGCAGACCGGCGCGCTCGGCGTGCCGACCTGGAACTTCCACAAGATCCTGATCGGCCGCGACGGCCGCATCGTCGACTGGTTCACCGCTGCCGGCGGCATGGGGACCAAGCTCGATCGCGCCATCGAGGCGGCGCTCGACATCCGAAGCTGATAGATTAAGGCGCATCATGGACCAGACAGTCAGCCTCCAGCCCACCGCTCAAGACCACCAGAAGGTGATGGAAGGGTATGGCCGCGCCGCCGAGGCGCGCGCCTATGGTCTCGCCAATCGCGGGCCGATCCGGTTCACGTCGGACGGCAAGCTCGATCCGGCCATCCTCGACTCCTACTGGCGGCACGGCTTCTACGTCCTGCAGGGCGTGGTCGGTTCGGAAGAGCTGGCTGAACTGCGCGCCGCCGTCGACCGCACCCTCGATCGTGCGCCGGTGACGCCCGACGCGACCGTCGATCGTCACGGCAGCAAGCCGATGGGCGAGGGCATCATCAAGCCGCCCTATCGCTGGGCCAAGCCGTTGAGCGATCCCCTGGGCGGCACGGGCCTCTACAACGGCCGCCATCCGGTGGCGATGGCGCAGCCGATCCTGGACAAGGACGCTCCGGCGCTGACCGTCGAGCGGCTCGACGGCAATCTGCATCTGATGGACGAGTGCCTCAGGCTCTACGGCCACCCCGGCCTGCTCGCCGTCGCCGCCGCGGTCCTCGGCGAGGATTTCGTGCCCTACAACGAAGTGACCTTCGTGAAGGAGCCCGGGCTCGGTCCCTCGGTCGCCTGGCATCGGGACGGCATGACGCATTGGGATTCGCCCGATTGGGACATGGGCGCCCATGGCTTCAATTTCATGACCCAGCTCTATCCCAGCACCGCCGGCAACGGCGTCTGGGTGCTGCCGGGCAGCCACAAGCTGCCCAACACGGTCGACATCAAGCAGATGGTGATCGACAACGGATCGGATCGCCTGCCCGACGCGGTGCCCATGCTGTGTGACGCCGGCGACACGATCGTGTCGAACCGCCAGCTCGTGCACGGCTCATTCGCCAATTCCTCGCCGGATCGGCGGGTCACACTGAACGCCGGCTTCTTCCCGCGCAAGCGCGTGCTGGGCGTCACGGCCAAGCGCCTGCACGGCACTGTCGAGACCTACGACGAGGAGCGCGTCCACCAGCGCTCGCGCATCATCCAGCTCGGCATCGATGCCCGCCGCCAGCGCTTCCCGCGGGAAAAGAGCTACGTCTACAAGCCGCTCGCGGACCGCGCCGACGAGACCCGCTGGAACGAGGCGGCGCGCGAGACGCTGCTGAAGAACTACAATCAGCGCGACATGTTCATCTGACCCCGCCGTCGGCGTATGACGCCGACACCATCACCCTCCCCGTTTTCGGGGGAGGTGTCGTGGTCACCGCGACGGAGGGGGCAACGACCTCGCTAGCGTTAGCCGTCCAAGATCCACTCGGCATTCGAATGCCGCGCGACGTCCTTCACCTTGGCGAGCAGTCCCGGCCCGACGGGTATGCCGCTCTCGCGGCGCAGGGCGGCGATCTTGCGCTCGGGATCGCCGGCGACCTGGACGGGCCTGGACGGATCGGCGGCCTTGGTGGCGCGCAGCGTGTCGCAGAAAGACGCGACGTCGGCGCGAAAGTCGGCGGCGTCGCGGAACAGGCCGGGATCGATCGCCATCATGAAGTGGCCGATCATGCCGGTCTTCGTGCTCCGCGTCGGATCGGTGATCATGAAGGCGCCGGACAGCGCCGAGGAGAGGATGTTCACCATGGCGGCCAGGCCATAGCCCTTGTGGCTGCTGCCGTCGGGCGTGCCGCCGAGCGGCGTCATGAAGCCGCCCTTGCTGACTTCGAGCGGATCGATGCTCGGCTTGCCTTCGGCCGTCACCAGCCAGCCGGGCGGTGTCGGCAGCTTTTCGTTGGCCTTGTTGCGGATCTTGCCCGCCGCCACGGTTGTCGTGGCCATGTCGAGCAGGAAGGGCTCGCCGGGCTTGCCGGGGGCGCCGAAGGCGATGGGGTCGGTGCCGAGCCGAGCCTGCGCGCCGTGCGTCGGCGCCACCTGGATGCCCGCGGCCGAGGTCGTCACCATGCCGATCAGGCCCGCCTCGACAGCCATCAGGGCGTAGAAGCCGCAGGCGCCGAAATGGGCCGAATTGCGCACGGGCACGATACCGACGCCGGTCTGCTTCGCCTTCTCGATGGCGATGTTCATGGCGAGCCGGGCGGCGGGATGGCCGAGTCCGCCGCCGCCATCGACCAGCGCCGACACCGGCGTGTGGCGTGACACCGAGGGCACCGCGGTCATGTCGGCCTTGCCGGTGCGGCGGCGCTCGTCATAGGGCGGGATCATCGAGATGCCATGCGTGTCGATGCCGTGCAGATCGGCCCAGCTCATGATCTCGGCGGTCTCGTCGGCGGTCGCTTCGCTCATGCCCCAGGCCTGCAGGATCAATTGGAGCTGGCGGCGGTGGGTCTGATAAGAGGCGGGCATCGTGCGTTTCTTCCCCTGGTCAATTGCGCCACAATAACGGGAATGAACTACGACTACATCGTTGTCGGCGCGGGCTCGGCCGGAGCCGTCGTCGCTCATCGCCTTTCGGCCGATCCGCGAAACAAGGTGCTGCTGCTCGAAGCGGGAGCCGCAAGCCACCCATGGACGTGGCTCCCGGTCGGCTCGGCCCGGCTGATCACCAATCCTGCCGCCAACTGGCTCTATTCGGCGGAGCCCGAGGCCAACACCAAGGGGCGGCGCATCCCGGTGCCGCGCGGAAAGCTGCTGGGCGGCTCCAGCTCGATCAACGGCATGGCCTTCGTGCGCGGCCAGGCGCAGGACTTCGATACCTGGGCGCAGATGGGCAACACCGGCTGGAGCTATCGCGAGGTGCTGCCCTTCTTCAAGCGCATCGAGAACTATCAAGGCGGCGGCGATGACGAATATCGCGGCCGCGACGGTCCGCTCACCGTCACCGATCCGCAGCCCCGCGAGCCGATCTTCCAGGCGCTGATCGCGGCGGCGGCCGAGGTCGGCATCCGGCACAATCCCGACTACAACGGGACGACCCAGGACGGCATCGCCATGAGCCAGGCGAGCATCGTGGGCGGCAAGCGGGTCAGCACGGCCCGCGCCTATCTCGATCCGATCCGCAAGAGGGCGAACCTCCACATCGTGACCGGGGCGGTCGCCGATGCCCTGGTGTTCGACGGTACGCGCTGTACGGGCGTGCGCTACTCGGTCGGACCGCAGCAACACGAGGCACGAGCGGCGCACGAGGTGATCGTGTGCGGCGGCACGATCAATTCTCCGCAGCTTCTCGAGCTGTCGGGCATCGGCCAGCCGGAGCGGCTGAAGGCGCTGGGCATCGACGTGCGCCAGGCGCTGCCCGGCGTGGGCGAAAATCTGCGCGATCACTACGCGCCGCGCACGCGCTGGGCCGTCGGCGCCAGGGGCTACACCTATAACGACACCGGGCGCGGGCTGGCGCTGGTCGGCCAGGCGCTGCGCTGGGCCTTCACACGCAAGGGCATGCTGGCCTCGGTGGGCGCGCCGATGCGCGCCTTCGTGCGCTCGCGCGAGGGTCTGGTTGCGCCCGACCTGCTGCTGGGCTGGGTGATGATGTACACGCTGCCCGGCCCGCGCGGACCCGTGGTCTCGCCCAAGTCCGGCGTGTCCTGCTACGCCCATCCGATGCGGCCCGAGAGCAAGGGCCACATCCACATCACGTCGAGCGATCCGCGCCGACCGCCCGCCATCAACTTCAATTTCCTGTCGTCGCCGATCGATGGCGAGCTCACGGTGCGTGCGATCGAGATCGCCCGCTCGATCATGACCGCTAGGGCGCTGGCGCCGCTGCAGGTAAGCGAAGAGGCGCCGGGCAAGGACCGGCGGAGCCCCGACGAGATCCTGGATTGGGTCAAGGGCGCGGCGGAGACGACCTATCACCCGGTCGGCACCTGCAAGATGGGCAACGATCCGATGGCGGTGGTCGATGCGCGCTTGCGCGTGCATGGCGTGACGGGCCTGCGCGTCGCCGACGCCTCGATCATGCCGACGCTCACCTCCGGCAACACCAACGCGCCGTCGATCATGATCGGCGAGAAGGCGGCGGCGATGGTCCTCGAGGGCGCTGTCTAGGCCGGATCGAGGCCGTGCGCGGCGAAGAGCTCGCGCGCCTCGGACGTGCGCAGGAACTCGATGAAGCCGGTCGCGAGCGGCGCCTGCTTGCTCAGCGTGTCGATGCCGGCGGCGAAGTGGGTGACGAAGTGCAGGTCGCCCGGCAGGAAGCCCACGATCTCGACGCCCGGCACCTGCAGGAGTTCGGGCTTTTGCTGGATGGCGAAATCCGCCTCGCCCGTGATCAGGAATCGGGCCGTCAGGCCGGCCGGCGGCGGGAACCTGGTCTTGGCGTTGACCTCGCGCTCGATTCCCCATTGCTGCAGCAGCTTGGCGATGTAGATACCGCTCGCGCCGCCGGCATCGGGATGACTGTAGGAAACCGACCGGGCCGACAGCAGCGCCTGCCTGAAGGCGTCGGGCGAGGAGAGATCGGGGCGGGGAGCGCCCGTCTTCACCGCGACCGCCGTGGCGGAGCTGGCGATCGGCCGGATGGAGCCGGCCGCCAGTCGGCCCAGCGAATTCATGGTCTCGGTGCCGGCGCGGTTGAGCAGCAGCACGTCGCCCGGCTCGCCCGCCTGCAGGCGCTTCACCAGGGCGGGTGCGGTGTTCCAGATGGCGGAGAAGCGGCAGCCGTGCGTTGCCTCGAAGCGCGGTATCAGGATTTCGACCACCGGCTGCGTGGCGATGGTGCAGTAGAGCTTCAGTTCGGTCATGCTGTGGCACACTTACGGCTTCAGCGAAGGAGAGGGAAGCGCCATGCCGGACCTGTTCGAGACCATGGAGAATTGCCGGGCGATGCGCCGGCTGAAGCCCGATCCGGTGCCGAACGAGCTGGTCGCCAGGATCCTGCATGCCGGCACCTGCGCGCCGTCCGGCGGCAACGCGCAGAAGTGGCGCTTCCTGGTACTCAAGGACCGCAAGACCAAGGAGGCGGTGACCGCCTGGTACAAGAAGGCCTACGACGAGATCATCGGCCCGCGCTACAGCTCGGTCGCGCCGCCGCCCGGCGTCAGCCCGGAGAAATTCAAGCGCCAGCACGACGCGGTGTCCTATCTCACCGAACACTTTGCCGAGGCGCCGGTGTGGATCGTCGCCTGCCTGGAGGGAGCCAATCCCGGGGCCAGCGCCGGCGCCTCGATTTATCCGGCGGTGCAGAACATGGTGCTGGCGTGCCGCGCGGTCGGGCTTGGCACGACGCTGACCAACCGCCACATGTTCTTCCAGAAGGAAGTCGACAAGGCGCTTGGCCTGCCCGAGGGCGTGCACTCCTTCGCGATCCTTCCCATCGGCTACCCCATGGGCAAGTTCGGCCCGGTCAAGCGGGCCGCGCTGAAAGACGTCGTCTATCAGGACAAGTGGGGCCAGGCCTACACGGCGGGCTAGCTAGAGAGCGCCGCGCTTCAGCACGTCGGCCATCTTTTCGGCGATCATGACCGTGGTGAAATGCGTGTTGGCGCGCACCACGGTGGGCATCACCGAGGCGTCGATCACGCGCAGCCCCGAGCAGCCGATGACGCGGCACTCGGGGTCGACCACCGAGCGCGGATCGTCGGCGGCGCCCATGCGGCAGGTGCCGCTGGCGTGCTGGGCGTCGGAGCATTCGGCGACCATCCAGTCGTCGAGTTCCTGCGGCGTGAACGGCTGCTCGATCGAGCGGCCGGTCGAGCCGTACTCGACCCTCGTCGAGATGGCGCGTATCGCGGCATGCCGGCAGACCTCGACCAGGCGGTGCACGCCGTCGCGCAGGCGCACCAGATCGCTCTCGTGGGACAGCATGCGCTCGTTCACCTCGGGGTCGATGGCAGGATCGCGCGTGACGATGCGCACCGTGCCCTCGCTCAGCGCCTCGAAGGCCGAGACCGCGAGGCGGGCACGCGCCGTGCCACCCTCGCCCTCGGGCCTGAGGTTGCCGGCAATCATGATCATGTCGTTGATGCCGCTGCCGGCCAGGCCCGACGAATAGCGCACGCAGCAATTGGTGTGGCGGTGGGCGAGCGTGCTGGCGCGCGCCTCGGCCCTGATGTCGAGCAGGCAGCTCACGATCGGATGGTCGAGCAGATGCTCGCCCACCGGGCGGTCGGCCAGCACCTTGACGCCGAGCCCGTCGAGCAGGGCACGCGGACCGATGCCGGAGCGCTGCAGCACCGCCGGCGAATGGATGGCGCCGGCGCACAGCAGCACTTCGCGCCGCGCGCGCACGCTCCGGGTCTCGCCGCCGAGGTGGACCCGCACGCCATTGGCATGGGCGCGATTGCCTTCGAAAGTGAGCGTGTCGACGACGGCCTTGCCGACGATGGCGAGATTGGGCCGGCCGCGCGCCGGCTCGAGATAGCCGTCGTTGGTCGAGATGCGCAGGCCCTGGCGGCTGTTGATCGCGTAGGGCGAGGCGCCGCTGCCTTCGGGTGCGTTGTGATCCTCGCACCAGCCGTAGCCCAGGCCGATGGCGGCGTCCTTCAGGGCGCGGTCGACATGGCCCCATTTCTCGATCGGCGCGCGGTAGACCGGGATCGGCCCGCCCTTGCCGTGGTAGGGCCTGTCGCCGAAATCGACGTCGTCCTCGAGCTTGCGGAAATAGGGCAGCACGTCGTTCCAGCCCCAGCCCTGGGCGCCCAGCCGCTCCCACTCGGCGAAATCGTCGGGAATGCCGCGGATGGCGATCTGGCCGTTGATCGTCGAGCTGCCGCCGATCGCCCGGCCGCGCCACAAGAGCTTCGGCTCCTGCCGCTCCGCGCGGCGGGCGAGCAGCTTCGGATAACGGTAATCGTCGTCGGCGATGGCGCGCAGAGGGTTGGGTATGCGGATGTGCTCGGGCGTCTCGGCGGTGCGGAAATCGCGTCCGGCTTCCAGCAGCAGCACCCGCAGGCGCGGCTCTTCGGTCAGCCGGGCGGCCAGGACGGCGCCGGCCGAGCCGCCGCCGACGATGATGTAATCGTACTCCTCGTCCATGATCCCCAGTGGCATGCTTCTTGGTAGGCTGCCAAGCAATTCGACAAGGAGTGCGCGCGTGGTTGCAAACGTCCTGGAAATCAATCCCGAACGGCTATGGGAGAGCCTGGAACGCTCGGCCGCGATCGGCCGCTTCCGCGATGTCGGCCTGCGCCGCCTCGCCCTGTCGGCCGAGGACAAGCAGATGCGCGATCTGTTCGTCGAGTGGGTCAAGGCCGCCGGCTGCACCGTCGAGATCGACCGTCTGGGCAATATCTTCGCGCGCCGCGCCGGCAGCGAACCCGGCCTGCCGCCGGTCGCCATCGGCAGCCATCTCGACACCCAGATCTGCGGCGGCCGCTACGACGGCATCCTGGGCGTTCTGTGTGGCCTCGAGGTCGTGCGCACCTTGAACGACCGCGGCCTGCAGACCAAGCGCGGCATCGAGGTGATCTGCTGGACCAACGAGGAGGGCGGCCGCTTTGCGCCGCCGATGATGGGCTCGATGGCCTTCGCGGGCGTGCTGCCGCTCGAGGACGTTCTGGCCACCCGGGACGACGAGGGCATCACCGTCGAGAAGGCGCTCGACGCCATCGGCTATGCCGGACCCGCGCCGCTCGGCAAGCGGCAGTTCGACGCCTATCTCGAACTGCACATCGAGCAGGCGCCGGTGCTCGACCGCGAGAAGGTCGATGTCGGCATCGTGGTCGGCGGCTACAAGACGCGAGCCCTCAGGCTCACCATCAAGGGCGACACCGGTCATGCCGGCGGCACGCCGATGGCGATGCGCAAGAACGCCCTGGTCGGCGCGGGCTATGTCATCGGCGCCGTCAACGACATCGGCCTGGCCTATGCCGCCGACGAAGGTCGCACCACGACGACCCGGATCGAGAGCTTTCCCAACCTGCCGGGCACCTATGCCGAAGAGGTCAAGCTCACGCTCGACTATCGCCATATCGACCAGGCCCGCTTCGAGGCGATGGGCAGGGACATCGACCGGGCGATCGCCGGGGCCGCCAAGAAGGCGAACGTCGAGATCGACGTTCAGCAGGGCTGGAGCTGGGGCAGCGAGCTGTTCGCGCCCGAGTGCATCGAACTGCTGCGCACCACGGCCAGGGAACTCGGCCTGCCGTACCGCGAGATGCGGAGCCAGGCCGGGCACGACGCCTACGCGGTCGCCACCATGGCGCCGACGGCGATGATCTTCACGCCCTGCTTCGAGGGCATCAGCCACAACGTGAAGGAGAATATCGAGCTCATGCG
>CAZHQA010000013.1:0-1175 GCA_964533955.1 uncultured Reyranella sp.
GCGGCGCTGATCGCCAATGCCGCGTTCGGCGTGAAGGTCCCCTACGACATCGACAAGGATCTCGTTCCGGTCGTGGGTTTCGTCGACCTCGCGGTGCTTCTGGCCTCCTTCAACGATGCACCGTTCAAATCGGTCCCCGAACTGCTCGCCTATGCCAAGGCTGATCCGGGACGGCCGATTCCCTATGCCTCGGCCGGTGTCGGCAGCCTGACCCATCTGTGGGGAGAGTTCGTCAAGGCACGCACCGGCATGCCGCTCGAGCACGTGGGTTACAAGGGCAGTGCCGATGCGTTGAAGGATGTGATCGCCGGACACGTGCCGCTGTTTTCCGATGTGCTGGTGCCGACGGCGACGGCGATTCGCGCGGGGAAGGTGCGCGGGCTTGCCGTCGCGACGAGACAGCGCGTGGATTTGCTGCCCGATGTGCCGACCGTGGACGAGGCGGGACTGCCGGGCACGGAATGCAGCATTCCGTTCGGCATCTCGGTGCCCGCGGGCACTCCGGGCGAGATCGTCGCCCGCTTGAATGCAGTCTTCAACGATGCATTGGCGGACAAGACCGTGCGTCGCAAGATGACCGAGCTGGGCTTCATTGCAGTCGGCGGCAAGCCCAACGCCTACGCTTCGGTCCTGGCCGCCGAGATCGCCAAGTGGCGCGAGGTGATCAAGGTTTCGAACATCCCGCCGCCGAACTAGTTCTCCCTAGATCTTCGGCGATCCTCCGAGGAAACAGTAGATCAGTCCGCTGCGGCTGGCGCAGACATGGCTATGGCCGTCCGGCGCGAGTTGCTTCAGCACCACGCGCGGCGGCACCACCACCCACGTTCCGTCGATCAGCGCGCGCCAAGTGCCGTCGTCCTGCAAGTAGGCTCGAGTCGGTCGGCAATCGCCCTCGATGCCGTTCACGGTACCGTTGCAGCACGAATAGCCTGTGCCTGGCTGCTTCAGCTCTTTGTACCAGTCGTGATTTTCGGCGTGGCCTTGGCCGTGATGGCCTGATCCACGGTCATCCGCGGATACCTGTGCATGCACTCGCAGTCCCACTGCAGCACAGACCAACAATGTGACAAACGACACCGCAACTGAACGCGCGCGAAAGGGCATGAGGGTGCCGCCTTTCCGCAAAGCCAGTCGAGCCGGTCACGTATTCCAAGCGACGCGCCATTGCGCTCGAC